>CAKQON010000011.1 GCA_934255515.1 uncultured Sutterella sp. | reverse complement strand
TTCTTTTCTTTCGGCTTTAATAAGCGCGAACTTCGTAAAATTTTTGAGTCTCCGGAATCGTGAAATTCCGGCGCTCCTCAGGAGCTCCTCAAGCTTTCCGATGTTCACACTTATCGGTTCGTTGAATCTGATTTTTAAAGAACTGTTCGCTGTTTGATCAGCGAAGGATCGGAATCTTATAGAAGTCGTTTCCTTTTGTCAAGAGCTCGTAAAAAGAATTTTTAATTTCGATTCAGAGCTACTTGTTTTTGCCGCCTCGTTTCCGCGGAAGGATGCGAATTATCCTTGTCCAGCATGTTCTTGTCAAGAGTCCAGGAAAAAATCTTTTCGTTGCGGCGCATCACCTCCAATCAGGCGGACTACTCAGTAAATTTTTCTCTCCTCTGCCTGAGGCCCCATAGAATGAGAGCGGCTTAGGCGGAGTAGAACCGCTGCCGCCAGCGATCCGCAGCATAGGGTTGCAGGCCCATTTGTTTTGCGAACCGAAGGAAAGGGCCGTTCGATGCATTAGCATTCGGGCGGTTTCTAATAAGGGGGAGGTCAATGTACAAAGGACGCGGACACAATCTTCCGCGCTCAATAGCAGCACTGCGCACCGTCAAGCGCGCATTTGCCGCCTGCGCCATCATGGCGATTCTGCTCGGCATCGTTGCCTCTCTTGATTCGCTGATCGCCGGCCTTCGGGCGCCCGAAGGCGAAATTGCTCTGGTCCCGGGCACCTCAGAAATGATTTCCGGCACGCTACCGGATCAGAAAGCCTCGAATCTTCTTATCCGCATTGCGCCGATCACGCCCTCCATCTCAGTCGAGTCCCTTCGCTTCTCGAGTTCCGCCATCCGCTCCGACATGCGTTGGCACGCCTCCATCAGCGCCAGCAAGGACGCCCGTCCCGGCGACTACAGCATCATCGCCGAAGACCCGGGAGAAGCTGACCGGCATTTGATGCGCCGCTGGACGCTGAAGCTCTACCCGTCATTGGACGAATATCGCGAACACTCCTATTCGCTCTTCATGCGCTTTTTCAGAACGGACTCCCTGCAGCTCGCGCTCCGTTCGTTCGCGGTATTCCTCGTGAGCAGCATTTCGCTCCTGCTTCTCGTTTACTTCGGCGGGAGAAGCCTTGCAAAACAGGGCTACTGCCGCGTCTACTACGCACGCACGGAAGGCAACGACACCATGCTCTACTGCATTGATTCGGAAAGCCTTCTCTCCGACCAGCATTCCTACCCCGTCTTCAGCGCTGCCGGGCAGCTCCTCGGTCTTGCTGATGTAACCGCCCGGGGAACACGCCACTGCGTTCTGAAGCTCTACGCCGCCCAGGCCCGCGCCGGCTGTCTCGTGGCGGTGACGCCCTGATTCATTATTGGGCGGCAATCGCCCGATAACAGACGGCTCCCCGCTCGTTCCGGTATGACTCAAAAAGTCGCGCCGTGAGGACACCGGGTTGAAGGCCCGTCATTCTCGGCAATTGAGGAAGCAACTCAGGTTCTGGTTCTCTCCAGTCTCTCGCGAGCGTAATGTGCGCACGGAAGGGCTTCGCGTCAAACGGGATGCCGAGCCGCTTCAGGACTTCGCGCACCTCGAGGCTCATTTTTTCGAGCTCATTCTTTTCCATGAGTCCTGCCCAGAGAATGCCGCTTCGGAAAACGCCGGTGCCGGCAAGATCCATTGTGAGCGCATAGGTCGGCAAAGTGAGGAGTTCTGATGCGATGCGCCCGGCAGCGCCTTCATCGGCTTCGCCGATGAAGGCGAGCGTCAGGTGCAGATTTTCGCGGCGACTGAAGCGCCCGGCCTTCGGATAGCTTCTTCTCAACTTTTCCATGTAAGCCCAGAGCTCGCGTTCGACTCTTCCGGGCAGATTGAGCGCAACAAAAAGCCGCATGATGAGTTCTCCTTATTCCGTAATAAAAAGAGGCGCCCCAGGACACTCTTCAATGCCTGGAACGCCTCCTTCCGACGATAGTCGCTGAAAGCGCTTCAATCAGTCGTTCTGCTTCCTGCGCCAGGCGGCAATTGCCTCAACGCTGTCCGCAACCAGCTTCGGACCGTTGTAGATGAAGCCCGTAAAGAGCTGTACCAGCTTGGCGCCGGCTTCCATCTTTTCGACGGCATCCGAACCCGTCATGACGCCGCCCGAGGCGATAATCGGGATTTCGCCCTTGACGTGTTCGGCGACGAGGCGGACGACGGCAGTGGAGCGCTCGCGGAGCGGAGCGCCAGAAAGGCCGCCCGTTTCCTCGGCGTGAAGGAGACCCTCAACGCCCTTGCGGTTGATGGTCGTGTTCGTGCAGATCACGCCGTCGATGCCCTTTTCAATCAGCGTGTCGACGCAGCGCAGAATGTCGTCGTTCTCAAGATCGGGGGCGAGCTTGACAGCGATCGGAACGTGCTTGCCGTTGCGCGCTGCCTTCAGTTCCTCGCGCTTGGCGACAATGCCCGAAACAAGGTGTTCGAGTTCGTCGGCGCCCTGGAGCTGACGAAGGTTCTTCGTATTGGGCGAGGAGATGTTGATGGCAATGTAGTCCGCAGCATCGTAGACCTTGTCGAGGCACTTCTCGTAGTCGGAAAGCGCATTCTCGATCGGCGTCACGGCGTTCTTGCCGATATTGATGCCGAGGATGCCACCGCGCAGACGGAAGGCATCCGCGGAACGAAGGTTCTGCAGAACCTTGTCCACGCCTTCATTATTGAAGCCCATGCGGTTGATGACGCCACCCGCAGGAATCAGGCGGAAAAGACGGGGCTTGGGATTGCCCGGCTGAGCAAGCGGAGTGATCGTGCCGATCTCAACGTGGCCGAAGCCGAGGCCGCCAAAGGCGGAAACGCGTTCGCCGTCCTTATCCATGCCGGCCGCGAGGCCAATCGTATTCGGGAAACGCAGTCCCATCACTTCAATGGGATCATCATCGGGCATGTGCGTCACGAGATTCGTGAGACCGAGCTGGACCGCCCAGTCGAGGTTCGCCATGATGACGTGATGAGCCGTCTCGGGGTTCATCGAAAAGAGAATGCGCCGGGCAATGTTGTAGAGCATGACTTCAGGCTTAAAGTAAGCGTACGAAAGCTTCAGCTCCCTCTTGAGGGGCAGAAGCAGGGAAAATCGACTAATTATAACGATCTAGTTTTTCTTCTTTCTGAAGGCTGCATGTTTGTGATGACATGCGGTCGATCCGTGAAGCTCCAAATTCATAGAAATGCCGCAAGGAAACATCTGACTTCAGTCAGGTGAGGAGGCCAGGCAGAAGGTTCGCGCACGCCTGCACCGCTGGCCCTTCAGGGAGCTTCAGCAAAAAATAGTGGACAAAGCCTGTCGAGCGGGTATCGAAGTGATCTTCGTGGATCCTCGCTTTACGTCGAAAACCTGTCCGCATTGCAATGCCATCGGAACACGGCACAAGCACCGATTTGTTTGCAAGAACTGTGGTTACAGAGCGCACAGCGACCTCAATGCTGGTCGGAATCTGCAACGTCTGGGTTGTCTGCTGATAACTCAGGGGCTGGTGTAAACAAGCCCTATGTTGAGCCTGCTTTAGCAGGTGACAATAAAGCTTTCGACTTTAGTCGAGAGTTGTTTACTCTCTACAATCTGTGCACAGCGAAAGCACAATTAATTTTTCTGCAGCTCTTGACAAACTGGAATTTAGTCTGCATAATATCAATCTCTGCTTTTGAAGCAGACCGGATTTACCGCGGGGTGGAGCAGTCCGGTAGCTCGTCGGGCTCATAACCCGAAGGTCGGAGGTTCAAATCCTTCCCCCGCAACCAAAATTGAAACCCGCACCACTGACCTAGTGGTGCGGGTTTTCTTTTGTCCGCTCGTTGAGTGCCAGAAATATCTCCCTGAAAAAATATCAGGGTTTTCCCCTTTACTTCTTCAGGCGCATCTCAACAAAGCCCGTTAAAGTGACGTTTTTATCCGGCCTCGACTCTGGTTAGTGAGACCGGCCCGCATTTTCGACCAAGAAGAAGAATGACCGCTCCTATGCCCGCGGACTTTCCCATCCGCCCTGCTTTCTGGAACGTCCCGCTCTGGGGCGAAATCGGCGTCTACCTCCTCGCCGCCGTCACCATTGCACTCTGCACCTGGGGCATCTGCCTCAATGTCAGGCGCTGGCAGAAGTCCCGCAGCGACAAGCTCGCCGCCGACCCCGGGCGCAGGGATCGCCTTCTCAACGAAGTCGCCCTCCAGTCGCGCATCCGCGAAACCAAGGCGGGCCGCATGCATGCCATTCTGGTTCTCGGCTTCTTCGTGCTTTTTCTGGGCACTGCCACAGCCACGCTCGACTGGGACGTCGGCCACTACGTCTTCGGAACGCAGTTTCTGAAGGGAAACGTCTACCTCTTCTATAAGCTCGCGCTCGACATCGCCGGTCTGGCGGTTCTCCTTGCCATCGGCTTCGGCGTCTACCGCCGCTGGTACACGCCCTCGGACCTTCCCCGCGACGCGCGCTTTGTCTGCGCTTATTCAAGCCTTACCTTCATCATTCTCTCGGGATACGTGATCGAAGGGCTTCGCCTTGCCGTGCAGCAGCCTCAGTGGATAAATTTTTCTCCTGTCGGCGCGCTTCTCGCAAAGCTCTTCCTTTCAACTGGCGCCGGCACTCCGGCGCTTGAATCCGCGCACATCATTCTGTGGGTGATTCACGGGCTCGCCGCGCTCGCCTTCATTGCGACGATCCCCTTTACTTTCTATGCGCATCTCTACAGAACCCCCATGGGGATCGCAGTCCGAAAGCCCGGCCTCAACGGCGCCCTCAAAAAGATCGACAACATTGAGGAGCAGGAATCCTTCGGGCTTTCCTCCGTCGCGCAGCTTCGCTGGACGGACCGCGCAGCGCTTGACGCCTGTGTGGAATGCGGCCGATGCAATGATGTCTGCCCGGCCGTTCGCGCCGGGACGCCCCTCAAGCCCCGCACGATCGTGATGAAGCTCCGCGACCGCGTGAAGGCAGGCGAATCCGACGGGAAGAAGCTCGTGGGCGACCTCGTCACGCACGAGGAACTCTTCTCCTGCACGACCTGCGGCGCCTGCGCCCGCGCCTGTCCGGCGGAAATTCAGACGCCCGACCTCATCGTCGAGATGCGCCGTCATCTCGCGCTTGAAGCCGGCGAATTTCCGGAGGGCGCCGCCGCTGCGCTTGAAAATACCGCGAGCGTCGGCAATCCCTGGGGGCTCGACCCCTATGAGCGGATGGACTGGGCGAAGGACCTTGACGTGCCGGTGGCTCAGGAAGGCGAACGCTACGACGTGCTCTACTGGGTCGGGTGCGCCGCGAGCTACGACCGCAGAGCGCGCCGCATTGCAAGGAGCATGGTGAAGATCCTGCACGCCGCGGGCGTCAACTTCGCCGTCCTCGCCGAAGAGCGCTGCCACGCGGAGTTCGCTCGCCGACTGGGTGAGGAATATCTCTACCAGACGGCCGCCCAGGAAAATATTGAAAACCTCTCGCACTATACGTTTGAAAGGATTCTTACCGCCTGCCCGCACTGCTTCAATACGCTCGGGAACGAATACCCGGAATTCGAGGGCGGGAAGTTCACCGTCATTGATCATCCGACCTTCATCCGGGAACTTATGACGTCGGGGCGGCTCAGGCTCGAAGGCGGCGTAACGGATGAACTCACCGTCTGGCACGATCCCTGTTACCTTGCGCGCCAGAACCACATTGTCGAAGCGCCCCGCGAGGTGCTCGGAGCCCTGCGGCCCAACAAGACCTTCCCGCAGGAAGCCGGAGAAAAAACCTTCTGCTGCGGCGCGGGCGGCGGCCAGATGTGGACTGATCAGCAGAACGGCAAAAAGCGCATCAACGTGATCCGCCTTGAAGCGCTCCGGGAAACCGGCGCCAAATCCGTCGCCACGGCCTGCCCGCACTGCCTCACGATGCTCGAGAGCGCCCGCGCCGTGAGCGGAAAGGACGCCGAGGACGTGCGCATTGCCGATATTGCCGAAATTGTGGCGGGCGCCATTCCGGACGAAGCGAAAAGCGCCTGAGCCCGGGGATATGTCCTCACAAATTGACAGCCTTCAGGCCCGCTTAGGCCTCCTTTCCGGAGCCGGCGGGCCTTGCTTTTGCCGCTTTCATGGAGCAGCCCCGAAAAGAAAGCCCCCGCACGTTTTCCATGCAGAGGCTTTGCATCTCGAATTGCCGGCCTGAGGTCAGAAGATCACCCATGGGGCGACGGCGGCGAATTCCTGGCTGAACTGATTTTCCGCCGCGACATAGTCGCGCATCGTGCGCATGTCGTTGGCGCGCCGGGCGTTGCTCGGCGAATCGAGCACCACCATCACGAGGCGGCGTTCTCCCACGTCGCTCTGAACCACCATGCAGCGGCCGGCAGCGGTCGTGAAGCCCGTCTTCTGAATGCCGATCTTCCAGGAGGGGTCGCCGATGAGACGGTTCGTTGTCGCGAGACGAACGCTCCTCTTCCCCGCAGTGATCCTCGCCACGGGCTGCGTCGAGGCATCCCGGATTTCCTGATACTGATAGACGGCGGCGACGAGCTTGCCGAGATCGCGCGCAGTCGAATGGTTGCGGTTGTCGAGCCCGGTCGGATCCGCAAAAACGGAGTCCGACATGCCGAGCTCCTCTGCGCGCTCGTTCATCCTGGCAACGAAAGCGCGCTTTCCGCCGGGGTACGTGCGGGCGAGCGCATGCGCGGCGCGGTTGTCGCTCGACATGAGCGCGGCCTTGAGGAGGGCTTCGCGGGTAATCCGCATGCCGTTCGCCATCTTGGAGCGGGCGGTCGAGCGGACGTAGTCCTCGCGCGTGATGCGCACCTTTTCATCGAGACTGAGGTCGCTCTCGGCAATCACGAGCGCCGTCATGAGCTTCGTGACGGAGGCGATGGGAAGCGGCACGTCGGCGTTCTTCACGACGAGTTCTTCGCCCGTATCCTGATCCATCACATAAGCCACGGAGCTACCGAGCATCAGGGGATCCTCAGTTTTTCTCAAGCCCGCCAGCGTTGCCTGCGAAGGCGACATGCCGGCGCGGTGAACCTTCGCGCGCTTCACGGGACGCTTTTTCTGAATGGCAACCGTCTTCGCAGAGGCTCTCTGGCGGTTGACGGAGGTCTTCTTCGCCGTTGCCTTTGTAGGCGCCGCCTTGGCGGGCTTTGCCGATTTTGCGGCAGTCTTCACCGCCTGAGTGTTCGACGCGGCCGCCTGAGCCGGAAGCGCCGTGCCGGCAGCGTAGGCTGCGGCAGCGGCCGCAAAAATCAGATGCTTGAAGGAAAAACGCATGTCCCGATGCCCATCGATCCGCGCGACGGGTGGCCCGAACCGAAAAGAGGAAAAAAGAGCACGTTCTTTGCGCACTCTTTTCTGCAAATGAGTCCAATTGACGAATCCTATTATTTTCCCGCGCATCAGAGGCTTCCGACAAGCCCGGAGAAACGAGAGAAACAGTCTGCTTACATTTTGCCGGCAGCGGCGGGCGGCGGCGTCCGTACCGAAAGACGCCGTTCGCCCGTCATCGGTCAAAGTCTTGCAATCGACTGCCAGATGCGCTCAAGGCGCTTGACGCTCACAGGCATCGGCGTCCGCAGCTGCTGCGCGAAGAGCGAAACGCGAAGCTCCTCGAGCATCCAGCGGAATTCCTCGAGATGCTCGTCGGGCTGACCGCGCCGGGCGGCCACCGCCCGCTGCCAAGGGAGCGCGAGCCGCTCTATCTGGGCCTGCCGCGAGGCGTCTCTCTCCGGATCGTCGCTGAAGTGCTCGAGCCTGTAGACGATGGCCTTCAGGTACCGCGGATAGTGCATGAGCTGATTGAGAGGCGCAGACAGGAGGAAATGCGGCGGGAAGAGCCCCTCGAGCTCGCGGGTCACGTCTTCGCAGAGGGTCTTTTCCTGCGACATGCGCTTCAGCTTGAGCGGAATCGTCCCGGCGATGGTTGCGACCTCCGTGAGAAGCCTTGAAACCTCGCCCGCAACGAGGGAAAGCCTTCCGCGGGCATCCTCGCGCCTTGCCTGGAAGGACTGTTCGTCCGTGGGAAGCGGATCCGCCATTGCGGTCGCCTCAAGCACGCAGTCGACGACGTCGTTTTCGAGGTCGTCGAAATTCTCAAAGTTCTTCGCGAGCCCCGGAACCACCGACGCCTGCATCTGCACGCGCCCGAGGTCTCTGAGGCTCCTTTCTACAAACTTCACCTGTTCGCGGAGCGTGAGGCGGAAGAGCTTTCTCAATCCCTTCCTGTGCGCCTTCTGGGCTTCGAGCGGATCGTCGAAGACCTCGATCGCGCAGGCGTCGCCCTCGTCTACGAGCGCCGGATGTCCGATGAGGGTTTCGCCCCGGCGCTGAATTTCCATGAGTTCCGGGAGCTCCCCGAAGGTCCAGTTGGTGATCTGGTCCGCAAGGTCCTTCGCGACCGCGGCGTCCTGCTGCGCAACATTCCTGAAGGTTTCCTGCGCTTCGGCGCCGAGTTCGGCGCGAAGCTGCGAGAGGTTTCTCCCCATCGCGAGCTGCCGGCCGTGCTCGTCGATCACCTTGAAGTTGAGAATCAGATGAGCGGGAAGCTGCTCGACCTTGAAGTCGGAAGGCTGACAGGGAACGCCCGTTTCGGAGCGCACGTCGTCGGCGAGAACCTCAAGGAACCCGCGCGGCTGAGGCGCGCCGCCGCCCGAGCGCGTGAGAAACCCCGCCGCATAGTCCGCAAGCGGCACGCAGTTGCGGCGGATCTTCTGCGGGAGGCTCTTCAAGAGCACCTGCGCCTTTTCCTTCACCATGCCCGGGACGAGCCATTCCGCGCGCACGGGATCGAGCTGATTGAGCGCAAAGAGCGGCACCGTCATCGTGATGCCGTCGCGGGGGCTCCCGGGTTCAAACTGATAGGAAAGCGTCATGTCGATCCCAGCCATGCGGATCGACTTCGGGAACCAATCGTTCGTGACGCCCTCGGCGCCGTGGCGCATGAGTTCGTCCTTCGTGAGTTCAAGCGCCTTCGGGTTTTTCTTCCTTTCCTCTGCGAGCCACTTTTCGAGCGTTTTGAGCGAACACACGTCCTGCGGGAGCTCCCGGTCGTAGAAGCTGAAGATGAGCTCGTCGTCGACGAGCACGTCCGGACGCCGGGTTTTGTGCTCGAGCTCCTCAATCTCGCGAACGAGCCGCTGATTGTGCTGGAAGAAGGGGAGCTTCGCATCGAGCTCGCCCGCAACGAGCGCCTCGCGGATGAAGAGTTCGCGCGCGAGCTTCGGATCGTGGGGCGCGAAGGAAACGCGCCTTTGCTGGTAAATCGTGAGGCCGTAAAGGGTTCCCCGCTCCATCGCCACCACTTCGCCGCGGCGCTTTTCCCAGTGCGGTTCGCTCCAGGCGCGGCGAATGAGGCCGCCCGCGGCGGCTTCAATCCATTCGGCGTCGATGTCGGCGACGCAGCGCGCATATAGCTTCGTGGTTTCGATGATCTGCCCCGCAAGCACCCAGCGGCCCGCCTTCTTGGCGCGCACCGAGCCCGGCCAGATCCAGAACTTGATCCCGCGGGCGCCCGCATAGGGAGGCGCGCGGAAGTCGCTTTCCACGGTTTTGGAGCCGATGTTGCCGAGAAGTCCGGCAAGGAGCGACCGGTGCACTTCCTCGTACGTGGCGGGAGCCGTATTCATGCGCCAGCCGAGGTCGGTGACGAGCATTTTGAGCTGCCCCTCGACCTCGCGCCATTCGCGAAGGCGCCTCGGCGACAGGAACCGCCGCTTCATTTCCTGATCAAACTTCCGGTTGCTTTCCTTCTCGGAACGCGCTTTTTCGACAAAGTCCCAGACCTTCACGAAGGAGAGAAAGTCGGAGCGTTCATCGGCGAGCTTCTTATGCGCCTCGTCGGCCGCCTGCTGCTGGTCGACCGGGCGTTCGCGCGGATCCTGCACGGAAAGTCCCGACGTAATGATGAGAAGCTCCCGGAGAGCATTCTTTTCCGAACCCGCGAGGAGCATGCGGCCGAGCTTCGGATCGACCGGAAGGCGCGCGAGCGACTGCCCCACCCGGGTGAGTTCCCCCGCATCCGTGATGGCGCCGAGCTCCTGAAGAATCGCGTAGCCGTCGGCAATCGCCTTCGGGGGCGGCGCCTGCACGAAGGGAAATTCGCGGATGTCGCCGAGATGCAGCGAAATCGCGCGCAGAATCACCGCGGCGAGGTTCGAGCGCATGATTTCCGGATCCGTAAAAGCCGGACGGCGGTTGAAGTCGTTTTCGTCGTAGAGCCGGATGCAGATGCCCTCGGCCACGCGGCCACAGCGGCCTGCGCGCTGATTGGCGGAAGCCTGGCTCACGGGCTCGACGAGAAGCTGTTCGACCTTCGAACGGTAGGAGTAGCGCTTCACGCGCGCGAGCCCCGTATCGACGACGTAGCGGATGCCGGGCACCGTCACGGAGGTTTCGGCGACATTCGTTGCAAGAATGATGCGCCTCAGGCCCCCCGAGGGCTTGAAGACCCGGTCCTGTTCGGAAGCGGACAAGCGCGCGTAAAGCGGCAGGATGTCCGCCTTTCCGACGCGTGTTTTTCTCAGCCAGTCGGCGGCGTCACGGATTTCGCGCTCGCCCGGAAGGAACACCAGGATGTCGCCCCGGCCCGCGATCTCGAGTTCTGTCACGGCGTCGTCGATCGCGGAGAGGATCTGATCATCGTCCTCGTCCGGATCCTCGATCGGCCGGTAGCGGATTTCCACCGGATAGGTACGCCCGGAAATCGTGAGCACCGGAGCGTCCTTCCCGTCCTTTGCGAAGTGTTTGGCAAAGCGCTCGGCATCGATCGTCGCCGACGTTACGATCACCTTGAGGTCGGGGCGCTTCGGCAGAAGGCGCTTCAGGTATCCGAGAAGGAAGTCGATATTGATCGAGCGCTCATGCGCTTCGTCAATGATGATGGTGTCGTAGGCGCGCAGCAGCGGATCCCCCTGTGTTTCCGCGAGGAGAATGCCGTCCGTCATGAGCTTGATCGTGGCGCCCGGAGCCGTATGGTCAGTAAAGCGCACTTTGAAGCCCACGACGTCGCCGGGTTCGGTTTTGAGTTCCTCGGCAATGCGCCGGGCGATCGAGCTCGCGGCAATGCGGCGCGGCTGCGTGTGCCCGATCCGTCCCGTCTGACCGCGGCCGGCCATGAGGCAGATTTTCG
This sequence comes from uncultured Sutterella sp., assembly GCA_934255515.1. Classification (GTDB taxonomy): domain Bacteria; phylum Pseudomonadota; class Gammaproteobacteria; order Burkholderiales; family Burkholderiaceae_F; genus Sutterella. The sequence continues at coordinate 32,252 of CAKQON010000011.1, read as the reverse complement.
GGAGCTGCGTTGTTTTGCCCGAACCCGTTTCGCCGCAGACGATGATCACCTGGTTTTCTTCAATTGCCTTGATGATCTCGGGCGCCCGCTCGGATACCGGAAGCCCCGGCATGAGTTCGAAGGGCGGAATGGGGTTTCTGCGTTCGGCAAAGGTAAGCTTCTCCCGCCCGCGGGAGCGCCCCTCCGTCTTTCGTTCCGCGCCCTGAGCGCTTCTCTGCTGGGGACGCGCGTCGTTCCGGGTCTGGGAACCCTGACCGGAACGCGCTTCAGGACGTCCCGCGCCGGGGCGCCTGGATTCGGGCGTTCCCCGGCGTTCGGGCGCACGGGCTCCCCTGCGGTCCGGATTCGGACGCGATTCCCTCGCAGACTTCGCGCCTGCGGGAGCAGTCTGATTCTTCGGAGCCTCCCGAACCTCGGCCTTCGCCTGAGAGTCCTTCCGGTCTTTTGCCGAAGCGCGGCTTCCCGCCTCGCGGAACACTGCGCCCGAAGCCGCAGCCGCATCAGCAAGCATGGAGCCGAAGGCGCCTTTAGGCGCCGCAAACTTCTGCGGCTCCTTCGGGAGCTGAGGCTTCGCGACGGGCTTGGGGAGAGGCTTCGCCGCGGGGGCTCCCGGCTTCGCCGGCGCCTTCGGGAGAGAGACAGGGGCGGACTTCGCAGGAGACTTTGCCGCAGGAATGCCGGCGCGCTTCAGACGCCGCTCCTCAAGGCGCGCGGCTTCCTCGGCCGCACGCTTTTCGGCTTCCTTTCGGCGCGTTTCCTCGAGCGCCTGATCCACATCTGCGCGCACCTTCTGGAAGGCCGCGAAAAGAGCACGGTTGTCCGCCATGAGAATCCTGAAAATTCGAAGTGTCTCCGAAGGCTTGCCTTCGGCAAAGAGACTGCATTATAGAAATGCCTGCTTTTGAAGGGCGATCAGCCGCCACACGCGTCTGGGAATCTATCGTGTAGACTGATTCGTACGGGCTGCGCCTTCCCGGGAATGCTTTTTCCCACGGGTGAAAAAAACGGCGCAGACGCCCAGTGCCTTTTATCTGAGCGCGCGCCGGCCATTCATGAGCGCCGGCGCAGCATCATCTCGAAAACTTTAGGGAGATCTTTCAATGGCCCGTATGGTCCACTGCGTGAAGCTCGGCAAGGAAGCCGAAGGTCTTGACTATCCGCCGTTCCCCGGCGAACTCGGCAAGCGCATCTGGCTCAATGTGAGCAAGGAAGCCTGGGGCGAGTGGACGCGCCTTCAGACGATGATGGTGAATGAGTATCAGCTCAATCTCGCCGACCTCTCGGCGAGAAAGCACCTGATGAGCCAGTGCGAGCGCTACTTCTTCGGCGACGGCAAGACGGGCGATCTTCCCAACTACACGCCGAAGGCCTGATTCCGAAGACTCAGGCCAAGCTCCGCGAAAAATCGCAAAGCCTCCCGGAAGAGAATCCTCTTCGGGGAGGCTTTTCCTTTTGAAGGAAGCCTTATCAGGCCTTCTTAAAAGTCTTCACGCCTTCGGGCGTGCCGAGAAGGAGGACGTCGGCGCCCCGGTGCGCGAAGAGCCCCACCGTCACGACGCCGGGCCAGCTGTTGATCTCATCCTCGAGCGCCTTCGGGTCCGTAATGGAGAGACCGGACGCATCGAGAATGCTGCAGCCGTTGTCGGTCACAAAGTCGCGCAGCTTCACCGCGGCGCCGAGCGCCTCGAGACGGCGCCTGATCGCGCCCGCAGCCATGGGGATCACTTCGACGGGGAGCGGGAAGCGCCCGAGCACGTTCACCTTTTTCGAGGCGTCGGCGATGCAGACGAACTTCCCCGAAATCGAGGCGACGATCTTTTCGCGCGTGAGCGCCCCGCCGCCGCCCTTGATCATTGAAAAGCCCGGATCGATTTCATCGGCGCCGTCGATGTAGACCCCGATCGATTCGACCTCGTTCATGTCGAGCACCTTGAAGCCGAGCGCCTCGAGGCGCTTCGTCGAGCGCTCGGAGCTCGAAACGCAGGCCGGAATCCGGTCGCGGATTTCCGGGAGCTGATCAATCAGCTGGTCGACCGTCGAGCCCGTGCCGACGCCGAGGATTTCTCCCGGCACGATGTAGTCGAGCGCAGCGCGCGCGACCTGGCGCTTCAGTTCCGTCTGGCTCATGGGCTGTTTTTCCGTCATGTGGGTTCGTCCTGAAAGAAGGGTTGAAGGGAAAAAGGAATAAAGGGATAAGCGCGAAGAAAAGGACCTGAGCTGAGGGCCTCATGCGGGCTCCTCCCTGCGGGAATCCCTAAGACTTCGCGATAATTCTGATCTTTTCCCATTTTAAAAGAGAGGCTTTCGGCCTGAGGCTTCTAAAATGCAGTCGTCACCCATTTGAGCATCGAAAAAGACGGCATTCATCATGTCCACTCAACGCCCGGACCCGCTGATTACAGACGCCTTCAAGAATCTCAACGCTTCGGACAGACTCCCGGCCATCACGCAGCGCGCGCTCTGGGCTTCCTGGGCGGCGCTCTTTCTCGTGGCGGCCTTTCTTCTCGGCATTTCCTGGCTCGTGATCGGCGCGGACCACGAGGCAGAAACGATCCGCCTCAAGCAGTCGACCGACCTCGTCATTCAGTCGCTCGAAGCCCGCATAACCGGCACGGCGGAAATCCTGCAGAAGCTCTCGATGCGCCTCATGCATTCGCCCGAAGGCAACTATTCCCTCGCTTCGGCCGACCTCTCCGCCTCGACCCTCATGGCGGACCGCCGGGAAGTGATTGAAATTGCGCTCGTCTCCCGCGAGGGCGACGTGATTCACGGCTGGCGCTCTGTGTCACTTCAGACCCAGGCGTTCTTCAATTCCGCCTCCGACGTGCGGGACGTTCCGACCCTGCGCGCCATCCAGGAGGTGCTCCTCGAGGACCGGTCGGCAAGCACGACCTTCTATTCGTCTGAGTCGTCCGACCGGGTCTTCATCAATCTGGTGGTGCCGACCCCCACGCGCTCTCAAGTCCTCGTCGCCCGTCTTGACCTCTCATGGCTTCTTTCGACGGCCGAGCAGCGGCTTTCCTCGTCGCGCTACCAGTTCCAGTTTCTGCTTAACTACCGGCCGGTGCCGGCAGCGAGAAGTCAGCGCTCGACAATTGCCTCCTCGTCCCTCGTTGCGCCCATTCACTACCGCGCGCCCATCACGTTCCTTCATCACGCCAAGGGCGCGAGCATGATGATCGAGGCAAGAAGCTACGAGCACGCGCTCTTTGCCACGAACCGCGTGCAGTACTTTGCGGTTGCAGGGCTTGCCGTGATGCTGCTTCTCGCGGTCGCGATCGTCTTTTACTACCAGCGCCAGCAGCACCGCTCGCACCGGCTCCTCGCTACCGAATATTCGCTTCGCCGCGCGATGTCCGAATCCGCTGTGGTGGGCCTCCGGGTCGCGGACCTCTCGGGAAAAATCCTCTACGTCAACGAAACCTTCCCGAGAATCGTGGGCTACCCCGCGCAGGATCTCCTCGGGCGCGAGCCTCCCTACCCCTACTGGATTGAAAACCTGATGCCCCACATTGAGGCCGCGCTCTCGCATGCGGACTCTGCAGCTCAGACGCTCCGCTTTCAGGCGAAGAAGAAGAGCGGCGACCTTTTCTGGGCGGAACTGAGGCTCTCGCCCATTCTTGACGAAAACGGACGCGCCTTCGGCACGATCGGCGCGCTCTTTGACGTGACGCCTCTCGTCACCGCCCGGCAGCGCGTCGAGGACGCGAACGAACGCTTCACGCGCGTGGTGGAATCGATGGCAAGCGCCATCGCGGTTCTCTCCGAACCCGACCGCGGCACGCTCTTCTTTGCGAACCGCTCCTACCGGACGCTCTTCAACGACCTTCCCTACGGGGGCGCGCGGCTTCTGAAGCGCTTTGAGGCAACGCCTCCGTCCGTTCAGAGCGAAGGGATCTTCGACGAGGAATCCGGCCGCTGGTTCGACGTGAGGCTCCAGCCCATCGTCTGGACGCGCTCCGAACCCGCCGTCATGATGATCGCCACCGACATTACCGAGCGGCGCGAGCTTGAGCTCGCCCGCGAGGCGCAGCTGAGGCGCGCCGAGTCGACGCACCGCCTCGTGACGATGGGCGAGATGGCGAGTTCGCTCGCGCACGAGCTCAACCAGCCCCTTGCCGCCATCGCCAACTACGCCAATGCCGCCGCCACGATGCTCGCCGCCGGAACGCTCTCGAAGGAGCGCGAGGCGCAGAGCTTCTCGCGCATTGAAAATCAGGCCCAGCGCGCGGGCCGCATCATTCAACGCATCCGCGGATTCGCAAGGAAGACCGACGCGAAGCTCGAGCCCGTGGCCGTGCAGACCGTCATTCAGGAAACGCTTGAGCTCGCCAACATTCAGGCGAGGAAACTGGAGAGCTCGATCGAACTTCATGTGCCAGAAAACCTCCCGCTCATGATGGGCGACGGCGTGATGCTCGAGCAGCTTCTGCTCAATCTCCTGAAGAACGGCATGGAGGCCTGCGCCGGGGCGAACCTGCCGCCAGAGCGCCGCGTGATGCGGCTCTATGCGGAAATCGACCCGCAGGACGCCTCGCGCATCCGCTTCTCGATCGTCGACCACGGTCCCGGCATTCCCGAAGAGCTCCGCTCGAAGCTCTTCGACGCCTTCTATTCCACGAAGAGCGAGGGCATGGGAATGGGACTCAACATCTGCCGCTCGATTGCAGAGCTTCACGGCGGGGAGCTCATCGTGAAGACGACTCCCGGCGGCGGCTCGACCTTCTCCTTCACGGTTCCCGTCATCGGAGCGGGAAGCAATAAGGCATAACAAATTCAAAGGTCTTTTTTCCAGGTTTCGCCACATGCGAACTTGGCTAAAATAGACTTTCCCGAAAGGAGACAACCAGAAAATGCTATCCAGCTACGACTACACCAACGAGCTTTCCGGAGAAAACAAGAACGGGCTCGTCTACGTAATCGATGACGACGCAGATGTCCGTGAATCGATCAAATGGCTTCTTGAGTCCACGAACTACCGCGTTGAGGACTATGAAAGCGGTGAGACCTTCATTGCCCAGTTCAATGAAAACGTTCCCTCCGTCATTCTTTGCGACCTGAGAATGCCCGGCATATCGGGTTCCGACGTACAGGATCATCTCCTCAGGCGCCGCATCGACGCTCCTTTCATCTTCATCACCGGCCACGGCGACGTGCCTCAGGCCGTGCAGGCCTTCAAGAAGGGCGCCATGGACTTCATCCAGAAGCCCTTCCAGCAGCCGCAGCTTCAGAAGCTCGTCGAGCGCGCCATGAAGACCGCCAAGGAGCTCTTCCAGCGCCGCCAGACGCTCGCGCAGAACCGCACGCTGATCGAAAAGCTCACGCCGCGCGAACAGCAGGTGCTCGAGCGCATCGTGAACGGCCGCCTCAACAAGCAGATTGCCGACGACCTCGGCATTTCCATCAAGACGGTGGAAGCGCACCGCGCCTCAATCATGGATAAGACCGGCTCGGGCACCGTCGCCGACCTGATGCGCGTCGTCGTCAAGTCCGAGCTCTATCCGAAGATCTCGTCGACCCTTGCCGAAGCCGTGGCCGCTCTTCCGAGCCGTCTCGCCGAAACGGGGCTCCCGCATACGGAATAAAATGCCGAACACATGCGCCGTCTTGATACGGAGCTCCGTGAAGCGGAAGCCGAACGCCAGCGCCGCGAGGAAGAAGCGACGGTGACGGGCATCAACAGCTCCATCGGCGGACAGTCGAGCGGACTGCTCTAAGCGCATTTTCCCGCTTCTGAGCCACCCGAAGGCGCCTTCCCGGATATCGCGTGAAGGCGCTTTTCTTTTTCTTCCGACGCCTCTCTCTGCGCTTCATCAAAGCGTTATCCCTATTTCGGCCATAAGGAGAAAGTGGCGAAGCGCATTTCCGGGCAATAATGAATCCTCCCGGACGCAGAACGTCCCCGCGTTCCGCCGGCCAGACACATCACTCTTAAATGAGAGGAGAGCAGAATTGACAGCACAGATTATTGACGGCAAGGCGCTTGCCCGCGAAATTGAAGCGCGCGCAAGGAAGAGAAGCGAGGAACTCGCCGCACTCCCCGGAGGACGCCCCCCCGGGCTTGCCGTTGTGCTCGTGGGCGAAGACCCGGCGAGCTGCGTCTACGTGCGCAACAAAACCCGCGCCTGCGAACGGGCGGGCGTCTCCTCCCATGAGTACCGACTGCCCGCCGATACCGATCAGAAGGCGCTCCTTGATCTCATCGGCCGATTGAACGCGGATCCCGCCGTCGACGGCATTCTCGTGCAGCTTCCGCTTCCGAAGCAGATCCTCGCGAGCGCCGTGATTGAAGCGATTGATCCCGGCAAGGACGTCGACGGCTTTCACATGCTTTCCGCGGGGGCGCTTCTCGTCGGCCGCCGCGACGAGGGCTTCCGACCCTGCACGCCCGCGGGCGTCATGAAGATGCTCGAATCCGTGGGCGTCAAACCCGAAGGGCTCGAAGCGGTCGTGGTCGGCCGCTCCAACATCGTCGGGAAGCCCCAGGCCCTCATGCTCCTTGAAGACCACGCCACCGTCACGGTCGCGCACAGCAGAACGCCCAACCTCGCCGAAATCACGCGCCGCGCCGACATTCTCGTTGCCGCCGCCGGCCGCGCCCGGATGATCACAGGCGACATGGTGAAGCCCGGCGCCGTCGTGATCGACGTCGGCATGAACCGCGATGAAGACGGAAAGCTCTGCGGCGACGTCGACGAAAAGAGCGTCGCGGAGGTCGCCCGCGCCCTCTCGCCCGTTCCGGGCGGAGTCGGCCCCATGACGATCGCCATGCTGATCTCGAACACGGTGCTTGCCGCCGAACGGCATCTCGGCCAAGGCGATACACTTTGATTCCCTGATTCATAAGGGGCCGTTCCTTTAAGGAGCGGCCCTTTCCATCCCTATACCTACTGCTTCTTCAGAATGACGACTGCTCCTCAGGAAGCGGAGAACCCGCTTCTCAACATTACTGATCTCATCGATTACGCCGCTGTCCGCCCCGAACACGTGATGCCGGCGGTGAAAAAGCTTGCCGCGGATCTTGAAAAGGCGCTTGCCCGCGCGACCGCCCCCGAAACGCCCGCGACCTGGGACGCGGTTGTCGTGCCTCTAGAAGAAGCTTCGCTCGCCTTTTCCCGCTCCTGGGGCGCGATCGGGCACCTCCAGAGCGTCGTCGATACGCCGGCGCTCCGCGACGCCTTCAACGAGGCGCTGCCGCTCGCGACAGATCTCTATCTGCGCATCTCTCAGGACGAAGCGCTCTACAGAAAGTATCTCGGGATCGAAAAGAGCGACGCCTTCGAAGCGCTTTCGCCCGTGCGTCAGCGCATCATCCGCCGCGAAATCCGCGACTTCGAGCTTTCGGGCGCCGCGCTCCCCAAAGAGAAGCGCGAGCGCGTGAAGGCGATCGGCCAGGAACTCTCGCAGCTCTCGCAGAAATTCAGCGAGAACCTCCTTGATGCAACGAACGCCTTCGAGCTCATCCTCCCGGACGAAAGCCGCCTTGCCGGCGTTCCCGCCGAGACGATTGCGCTCTACCGCGCGAGCGCGAAGGCCGCCGGCAAAACGGGCCTGAGGCTCACGCTTCAGTTCCCTTCCTACCTTCCCGCCATGAAGTACTGCGCCGACCGAGGCATCCGCGAGGCGCTCTACTACGCCTTCTCCACTCGTGCGGCGGAATTCGACGACGGGAAGTACGACAACACGCCGATCATCAGGCGAATTCTTGAACTGCGCCGCGAAGAAGCCGAACTCCTCGGATTCAAAAATTTCGGGGAACTGTCGCTCGCCACGAAGATGGCGAAGGACCCCGCGGAAGTGCTCGCCTTCCTGAGGGACCTCGCAAAGCGCTCGCGCCCGCGCGCGCTTGAGGATGCGGGCGAAGTCAACGATTTCGCGAAGAAGACCCTCGGCATCGACGAGGTCGAGCCCTGGGACCGTCCCTATGCGGCCGAAAAGCTCCGCGAAGCCCGCTACAGCTATTCGGACGCCGAAGTGAAGCGCTACTTCACGCAGAATGCCGTCTTCGCCGGGCTCTTCCGCATGGTGGAGACGCTCTTCGGCATCGAAATCGAGGAGAAGCGCACCTCCGTCTGGCATCCGGACGTCAAGTACTTCGAGGTGAAGCGCGAAGGCAAACTCATTGCCGCCTTCTACGCGGACCTCTACGCCCGCGAGGGGAAGCGTTCCGGCGCCTGGATGGACGGCGAGCGCACAAGGCGGCGGCTCCCCGACGGGAAGCTCGTCACGCCCGTTGCGTACCTCGTCACCAACTTTGCCGCTCCGGTCGAGGGCAGGGAAGCGACGATGACGCACGATGAGGTGACGACGCTCTTCCATGAATTCGGCCACACGCTCCACCACATTCTCACGGCCCAGGAAGAGGCGCAGGTTTCCGGCATCAACGGCGTTGAATGGGATGCCGTGGAGCTTCCAAGCCAGTTCCTCGAGAATTTCGCCTGGGAGCACGACGTGGTGAAGGCCATTTCGCGCCATGCCGATACGGGCGAATCGCTTCCCGACGAACTTTTTAAGAAGCTGATTGCCGCAAAGAACTTCGAAGCCGGCGCCTTCTGCGTGCGCCAGGTCGAATTTGCGCTCTTCGACATGCTCCTCCATGCGGAATTCAATCCGAAGACGGATTCGGTTCCGGCGCTTCTCGACGCCGTTCGCAAGGAGGTCGCCGTGGTCTTCCCGCCCAAGTGGAACCGCTTCCCGCAGAGTTTTGCGCATATTTTCGCGGGCGGCTATGCCGCGGGCTACTACAGCTACAAGTGGGCGGAGGTGCTCTCGGCCGACTGCTTCAGCGCCTTCGAAGAGGAAGGCGTTCTCAACCCGAAGACAGGCCGGCGGTTCCTTACCGAAATTCTCGAGCGGGGATCGAGCCGCGACGCCATCGAAAACTTCGTTGCCTTCCGCGGCAGGAAGCCCGAACTTGACGCCCTCCTGAGGCTCTCGGGCATCGTGGATGCGCCCCAAGCCTCTAAGAAGGATTAAAGCCTGCTTAAGAGACGGCTCCAGCAAAACGCCCACAGTTTCCAGAAAGGAATTGCGGGCGTTGTTGTTTGGGTGGCGCTCAGGCGATGAAGCCTGAGGCGCTTCCCGGAAAATTAGGCGAGGGTTGCAACCATCAGCGCCTTGATGGTGTGCATGCGGTTGCCGGCCTGCTCGAAGACGATCGAGGCGGGCGATTCAAAGACCTCTTCCGTGACCTCGACGCCGTCCTTCAGTTCCGGATGCTGCGCGATCACCTTGGCGCCCACCTTCGTTTCGGCGTTGTGGTAGGCCGGGAGGCAGTGCATGAAGCGCACGTTGGGGTTCCCCGAAGCGGCCATGAGTTCGGCATTCACCTGGTAGGGCTTCAGGAGCTGAATGCGCTCGGCCCAGACTTCAGCGGGCTCGCCCATCGACACCCAGATGTCGGTGTGGATGAAGTCGGCGCCCTTGACGGCTTCGACGGGATCCTCGGTAATCGTGATGCGCGCGCCAGACTTTTCAGCCATTTCGGTAACGAGCGCAATGAGCTCCTCGGAAGGCCAGCAGGCCTTCGGCGCGCCGATGCGGACGTCCATGCCCATCTTGGCGCCGACCATGAGGAGGGAATTGCCCATGTTGAAGCGCGCGTCGCCCATGTAGGCGAACGAAATGTCCTTCCAGGCCTTGCCGCTCGCTTCCTTCATCGTCATGAGGTCGCAGAGCATCTGCGTCGGGTGCCACTCATCGGTGAGGCCGTTGTAGACGGGAACGCCCGCATAGTCGCGGAGCTCTTCGACCACCTGCTGCGAGAAGCCGCGGTATTCGATCGCGTCGTACATCTGGCCGAGCACGCGGGCGGTGTCCTTGATGCTTTCCTTGTGGCCGATTTGCGAGGACGAGGGATCAAAGAAGGTCGTGCCGGCGCCCTGGTCGTGAGCAGCAACCTCAAAGGCGCTGCGCGTGCGGGTGGAGGTCTTTTCGAAGACGAGCGCAATGTTCTTGCCGACAAGTCGGCGCGCTTCCGTCCCCATGCGCTTGGCCTTCTTGAGGTCGATGGCGAGATCAATGAGATAGTCGATCTCAGCAGGCGTGTGGTGAACGAGACTGAGAAGGCTGCGGCCGCGAAGATTCATCGGCATGGAATGCTCCAGGAATAGAAAGGTGTATGAAAAATTCGATCTCAGCTTGGCGCGTCCCCGGAAGCATTCAGAATGCCCGGGGCCTCAAGCTCTGGTGCATTTCATTCTAGGAGGAGGCAGGGGCCTTCCGCTAGTACTTTCTACCTAGGCTCCGTGATGCGCCAGAATATCATAACATATTGTTTTTATTATGTTTCTTATTGTCAACCAATGGCGCATGATGACAAGAACAGAGGCGCCAAAAGACCAATGAATGCCTTCATACGGTTGAAGAAGGCGCTCATTGTTGGGAGGCTACTCTTCGGCTTTCTCGAGAGGTGCGTCTTTTCTCGCCGCCGCTTCCTGCATGCGGATGCCTTCCTTGAGAATGCGCCGCGTCCATTCCGAGCCGCCTGCGTCATGCCAGAACTGAAGCTGTTCGGCAGTGAGGCGCGCAGAGCAGCGCAGGTACCCTTTATCTTCCCGTTCGACGCGCTTCTTTGCGGCGCCGGAGCGAAGATCAATCGGAGTCCCGGACACGCGCTTCGATTGCGCCTTCCTGAGGAGCCTGAGCGCGGATTTGGCTTTGGCCGCTGCTTTGGAAGTCGTTTTCCCGGCAGCTTTTGCTGAATCTTTTTTTCCCATGATCGAAATCCGGTCTTGTCTTCTGTTCGTTCGGAAACGCTTCGGAGTTAGGAGCCGAGGCTCGCACCCGTTCATGCGGATGCGCGGAGCGCCTTTCCCTCAATGATAGGCCGAGAGGCGCATTATCCCAAAGTACGGAAGACTACCGATTGCAAAGCGAAATAGAAACGCGGCCCGATGCTTCTTCCCGAAGGAATCCGCTGTGGCAAACTATTGCGCCTGAATGGTTTCCGTCTGAAAGGTTTCCCTCCGCCATGCCTCAGCTTCGTCTTGCCTCCTGGAATGTCAATTCGCTCAAGGTCCGCCTGCCTCAGGTGCTTGAATGGCTCGAGCTCTCCCGAACCGACGCGCTCGTCCTTCAGGAAACCAAGCTCACCGACGACCTTTTCCCCGCGGAAGCCTTCCGCGAGGCCGGGTTCGACGCGGTCTTCACGGGTCAGAAGACCTACAACGGCGTGGCGCTCGTGACGAGAAAGAGCACCGTGAGGGCGCCTGAAGCGGTCGAACTCAATATTCCGGGCTACCCCGACGACCAGAAGCGGTTCGTAAGCACGCTTCTCGCTCCCGCCGCCGAAGGCGACCCCATCCGCTTCTGCGGCGCCTATTTCCCGAACGGACAGGAAATCGGCACGAGCAAGTATCTCTACAAGCTCGACTGGATCTCCACGCTCTCGAGACACCTCAGAAAGCTCCTCGAAGCCTCGCCGCGCCTCATTCTCGCGGGCGACTTCAACATCGCCCCTGCGGAAGCCGATACGTGGAACCCCGCCTACTGGGAAGGGAAGATTCTCTGTTCGCCCGCGGAGCGCAGCGCCCTCAGGCGCCTCGAGGCGCTCGGGCTTCGCGACAGCTTCCGGCTCTTCAGCCAGCCCGCGGAAACCTTCTCCTGGTGGGATTACCGTCAGAGCGGATTTGAAAAGAATCACGGCCTCAGAATCGACCTCATGCTCGTCTCCGACACCCTCGTTCCCCTCGTGAAGGAAGCCGCCATCGACGTCCGTCCGAGAGGAAACGCCCAGCCCTCCGACCACGCTCCCGCCACGCTTCTTCTTGAGTATTGATCGTGATCAGCGCCAAACCCCGGCTCAGAATCGGCATCCCCGGCGACTACCTCCCCTTCGGCATCATCAACGAAGGCTCTCAGGCGGGCTTTGCCGGACACGACATCGATCTCATGGAGGGACTCTGCCGCGAGGCGGTCCTCACGCCCCAGTTCATCCTGACGAGCTGGCCCGCACTCTTTGAGGAACTCTCTGTCGGGCGCTTCGACGTCGCCGCGGGCGGCGTCTCCTGGCTCCCGGAGCGCGCGAGGCGCTTTGACGACCTGCCGCGCTACGCGCCCTTTGCAAAGGTCGCGCTCATCCGCAAGGCCGATGAAAAGCGCTTTCTCGTCCCGGAGGACCTCAATCAGCCCTCGGTCCGCGTGATCAAGAATCCGGGCGGCACGAATGAGGCGTTCGTGAATGCGCATCTCACGCGCGCCTCGGTCGCGACCGTCGCCGACAATGCCTCGATTCCGGCGCGCATTGCGTCCGAAGTAGGCGACGTCATGATTACCGACGCCTTCGAAGCGCGCTGGTATTCAGCGAGAGACGTGCGCCTCACGCTCGCTTTCGGGGGAAAGGGCCTCACGCCCGAAAGCTGGAAGACCATTCTCGTGCGCCGCGGCGTCAGAAAGCCTCAGCTTCCCGGCCGGGAAGGCCTTCCCGGGGAGCTCCTCATCACGTCGCTTCTCTCCGCCTGGGGGCGTCTCGACCGCGCGGGATTCCTCACGGAGCTCTCCCACAAATGGCTCGGAAGCTGACTTCCTGAGCTTTAGAGCGCCGGAACCTGATCTCCCTCCGTACCGCCGTCCGGGGATTCTGAAAATGCCTGCACGGGAATCGTGCGCTGAGGCAGCGTCAGCGCTTTTTCGCCTTTCGGGCCATTTTCTTAGGTTGCTCTCCCTAGTCGAGATGAGATTCGGCAAAAACGCCGTAAGTCACCGCTTCCGGGCATGCGCGCACCGTTCCCGGGCGTGCTCTAATTCATGTCTCAGTCTTCACTTCGCAAATTGAATTGCAAAGGAAGCGCCATAAATTTCAAAGTCTTTGTTTAAATCAAAGACTTTTTTTGCATCAAAAAAAGGAGCATCCCTTATGCAGCGTCGCACTGTACTGGGTGCCATCGGAGCGGTGGCACTCTCGAGCGCCTCTTATTTCCCGATGAATGCCTGCGCCGCGGCGCTCAAGGGTGAGGGCGGCAACCCTATCCGCATCGTGGTTCCCTATCCGCCGGGAGGTCCGCTCGACGTTTCCGCGCGCGCCATTGCCGATGCCGTGACGCCCGTGCTCGGCACCGTCGTCGTTGAAAACCGCCCCGGCGCGGGCGGCAACGTCGGCATGAGCTACGTGAGCCATGCGCGTCCCGACGGCCATACGCTCGTGATGGGCGCGGTCGCGACGCTCGCCATCAACCCGTCGCTCTTCAAGAAGCTCCCCTACGATCCTGAAAAGGACTTCAAGCCCGTGACGCTCGTCGCCACCGCGGCGAACGTGCTCGTCATCACGCCGGAATTCTCTCAGAAGACAGGCGTGAAGTCGGTGAAGGACCTGATCGAATACGCGAAGAAGAACCCCGGCAAGCTCAACTACGCCTCGGGCGGCAACGGGTCGGCGGGCCACATTGCGGGCGAGTTCCTCAAGCGCCAGTGCGGCATCGACATGGTCCACATCCCGTTCGCTGGCGCCTCTCCGGCGCTCCTCTCGGTGATTTCGGGCCAGACCGATCTTATCTTCGACAACCTCGCCTCGGCTGCGGCCAACATCAAGGCGGGCAAACTCATCGCGCTCGCCGTGACGACGAAGACCCGCACACCGCTCCTCCCCGATGCGCCCACGATGGCCGAAGCGGGCGTCCCCGACTTCGACATCTACACCTGGTTCGGCCTCATGGTGCCGGGCGGCACGCCCGACGACGTCGTGAAGGCTCTGAACGACGCGATCGTCCCGGTTCTGAAGGACCCGGCGACCGACAAGAAGTTCCGCGCCTTCGGCGCGCTTCCCGCCCCGACGACGCCTGCCGGATACCAGAGCCTCATCGACGAAGAGGCGAAGAAGTACAAGGTGCTCGTGGAGATCGCCGGCGCCCGCGTCGACTGACGCATCAGGAGGCACCCGCAGTTTTTCCGGAGCGCGCTTCCTGAAAGCCCTCCGGCAGACTGCGATGAGAGCGGTCCGTGCTTTTGCCGTTAGTCGGCATGGGTTCGGGCCGCTTTCGCGTTTTCTCCTTCAAAGAAGACGTTTTGCGGGACAAAGCCTACTTATAATTCCTGGATTTTCCAGGATGCCCCCCCCCGGACAAACACCTGCATCTTTGCCGGCTTTCCTCCGAGGTCTTCAGGCACCCGGCAACGAAACTACCTTTTCCGTCCGAACGAGCCCAATCCCTTGGCGAGGCCCGGGACACGAATCAACAACATGCTCAAGAATCAGAAGGATTTCGCAGCAGGGCTCTTTTACATCGCGATCGGCATCTTCGGCGCGACGAGCCTCGGAGACAACGAAATCGGCACGCTCGCGCGAATGGGGCCGGGATACTTTCCGCTCATCATTTCGACAGCCATCATCCTCACGGGCCTCGTCATCGTCGTGAAGTCGCTCCTCACGACGCCTCTCTCCGACCAGGACGCCCGCATCGAGTGGGGGAAGCCCTTTTCCGCGCTCCTTATTCTCGGGAGCGCCGCCTTTTATGCGGCGACGCTCCTCACGCTCGGCTTCGTCCTCTCGATCGGCCTCATGGTGGTCATCTCCTCCCTCGCCCACCCGCTCTTCAGGCTGCGCGACGCCCTGATTTCCGCGGTGCTCCTCACCACGCTCTCGGCGCTCCTCTTCATCGGCGGCCTCGGGCTCATCGTGCCGCTCTGGCCGACATTCCTTTAAGGAGAGTACGGGATGGATCTCCTCAATAATCTTCTCATCGGCTTTCAAAGCGCCGTTACGCTCACAAACCTTCTTTACTGCTTCGTGGGCGTCTCGCTCGGCACGCTCGTCGGCGTTCTCCCCGGCATGGGGCCCGTCGCCACGGTGGCGATGCTCCTTCCGATCACCTACGCGCTCGACCCTTCGTCCGCGCTCATCATGCTCGCGGGCATCTATTACGGCGCGCAGTACGGCGGTTCGACGACGGCCATCCTCGTCAACATTCCGGGCGAGGCGGCAGCGGTCGTCACGTGCCTTGACGGCCACAAGCTAGCGAAGCTCGGGCGCGCGGGAGCCGCTCTCGGCGTGGCCGCCTTCGGGAGCTTCATTGCCGGGTGCTTCGCGACCGTTCTGATCGCCGCCTTTGCGGAACCCCTCACGCTCGTCGCCTTTGAATTCGGTCCGCGCGAATACTTCAGCCTCATGGTGCTCGGCCTCGTGGGCGCGGTGGTGCTCGCCTCCGGGTCGCTTTTGAAGGCAATCGGCATGATCTTCATCGGCATTCTCCTCGGCTGCGTCGGCATGGACGTGAATTCCGGGGCGCTCCGCTACGTCTTCGGAGTCGACGAACTGATGGACGGCCTCGACTTCGTCGCGCTCTCGATGGGGGTCTACGGCTTTGCGGAAATCATCCGCAATCTCGATGCGGCCGGGAGCCGCGAGGCGGTGCCCGCTGCCGTCGGGAAAGTCCTCCCGAGCGCGAAGGATCTGAAGGAGAGTGCAGGCGCCATTTCCCGCGGCACGATCCTCGGGTCGCTTCTCGGTATTCTCCCGGGCGGCGGCGCGCTTCTCTCCTCCTTTGCGTCCTATACGCTTGAAAAGAAGCTTGCCGGCAAGAACGCCAGGCCGCCCTTCGGCGAAGGCAACATCCGCGGCGTTGCGGGCCCTGAATCGGCCAACAATGCGGGCGCGCAGACGAGCTTCATTCCGATGCTCACGCTCGGCATTCCCTCGAACGCCGTGATGGCGCTCATGATCGGCGCCCTGATGCTGCACGACATTGCCCCGGGCCCGCAGGTCATGACGACGAATCCCTCGCTCTTCTGGGGCCTCATCGTCTCCATGTGGATCGGGAACGTCTTTCTCGTAATCCTCAACATTCCGCTCATCGGCCTCTGGGTGAAGCTCCTGCGCGTGCCCTACCGGCTCCTCTACCCGGCGATTCTCGTCTTCTGCGCAATCGGCGTTTATTCGATCAACAACAACCCCTTCGACATTTGGATCACGATCGGATTCGGCATCTTCGGGTGGATCGTCAACAAGCTCGGGTGCGAGTGCGCGCCGCTCATTCTCGGCTTCATCCTCGGGCCGATGCTTGAGGAAAACATGCGCCGCGCGCTCCTTCTTTCCCGCGGCGACCTGACGACCTTCGTGACGGGACCGATCTCCGGATCGCTCCTTGCCGTCTCGGCCGTTCTTCTTCTCCTCGTGATTCTCCCCTCGGTGCGCTCCGGCCGCGAGAAGGCATTCGTCGAGGATTAATCTCCGGCTTTTCCTGAAAAGAAAAAGAAACCCCGCCAGCGGAGCTTTTCTTCCGGCGGAGTTCTTTTTTCGTTTTTTCAGCTCCGCTTCGCGAGCCTCAGGCGCTCGACCCAGAGGCCGGAGGATTCAAGGTCGGACGCGGATGCACCGGCGGGCGTCTTTTTCCCTTCCGACCAGAGACCGGAGGCAAGAAGATCCTCCTCCCGCAGAACCGGGAGATTCACGCCCGCATGGGTGCCGGCGCCTACGACCTCCGCCGGAATCATTTCCGGGCGGATCGTGGGGAACGCGCACTCCCAGGCTTCGAGCGGCACGAGGACGCCGCCCTCGCGGCCGACGACGACGGGAAGCGCCGTCTTTTCCTCGTCGCTCCCACGGGTTTCGGGCGCGAGAAGCACGAGAACCTCGGCCGCCCAGAGGCGCTTTGCCCGCAGGCGGTCCCTCAGCGCGAAGAAGGGCCAGAGAACGAACATGACCCAGAAGGGCGCGGTGAGGATCGCCGCAATGGCGATCCAGGAGCCCGAGAGCGTTCCCCGGAAGGAAACGGCCGCGCCGAAGACCGCCCAGATCCACCAGAGGAGCCAGAAGCGCCGTCTGCGTCTTTCGGGAATCGGCGTTTGAACGGCAAGTTCCGCGCGCTCGAGCGTCGTCTTTTCTTCCTTTTCCGTCATTTTGATTCTCCCGTCTCGCTTTTGAGCACCCGGGCGCGGAGCTGCCCGCAGCCGCCGTCCACATCCTGCGCCGCGGAGTCGCGCAATGTCGCAATGACGCCCCTGCCCCTGAGGCGCCTCACGAGCTCGACCGCATGCGCGCGATCGGGCCGCACCCAGGGCGAATCCTCCACCGCGTTCACGGGGATGAAGTTCACCATGGCGTATTTCCCCTGGAGAAGCTCTGCCAGGCGGTCGATTTCCTCGAAGGAGTCGTTGACGCCATGCATCAATGTCCATTCGTACTGAACGGGATACCCCGTCGTCCGCGCCCAGCTTTCAGCCCGCTCGATGATGCGGGGTACGGTCATGCGGGCGCCCCTTGGAAGGAGCTCCCGGCGCTTTTCGTCGTCCGTCGCATGAAGCGACACCGCGAGCGCGGGCCGGACCGGCGAGGCGAAGAGCTCGTCAAAGAGTCTTTCGTCGCCCACGGACGAAATCACGAGATCCTTCTGTCCGAAGTCGCCATATTGTGCGAGGAACTCCACAGCGCGCATTACGTTTCTGAGGTTGTGCGAGGGTTCTCCCATGCCCATGAAGACCACCTTCTTCGTTTCCGGCCGGAGCTCCCGGGCAATGGCGGCTTCGGCGACGATTTCAATGTCGGAGAGTTGCCGCACGAGTCCGCATCGCCCCGTCATGCAGAAGACGCAGCCGACGGCGCACCCCATCTGCGTCGAGACGCAGACGCCCTGCCGGGGAAGGAGCACCGATTCAATCGTCTGGCTGTCGGCGAGTGTAAGGAGAAGCCTTTCGCTCTCCGGGTCCGCGCCCGGGTGACGCGAGCGGATGGCGGCGACATTTCTCAAAGCCCCGCGGATCCCGGGAAGGGCTTCCGCAACCGCTTTGGGGAGCCTGAGCCTGCGGCTTTCAGCGGCTTCCTCCCATTTGATTTTCCCCATCCAGGCGCGGCACACCCGACGCTCATGCGCGGGGCCGGCCCCGAGCGCCGAGAGGCGCTCATGGAGGTCTTCGAGCGAATGGAAAGTTTGAAGCGAATCGGGCGTTGGAGTCTGATCGGGCATGAATGAAGGCGCTTCCCCGCTCGCGGGCGAAAAAAATCCTGAAGAGTCCGGGATTTTAGTCGAATTCCTCTAGAGAAATTCCTCGCGCACGAAGAGCGTGCGCACGGCCCGTGCAGCTTCTTCGGGGAACCCCGGCCGCATGCTCCTGCGCGGAACGGGGAGTCCGATCATGAGCGTTTTTTCCCAGCGCTGCCCGAGAATGCGGAGCCGTTCGCCCGAAAGCCGGAAGGCGGGCTCAAGCGGGCGTCCGGCGAAGGGCGCGAGGAGCTCCCTCACCGCCGGCTCGTTTGCCGCATCAAGAAGCTGGCTTGAGAGAAAGACGGCAATCAGCGGCGTGCGCTTCGCAAATTCGTCGCGAAGCCTTTCCGCCTCGGAAACGGCATCCTTAACGACATGCCCGTCCCGCGCGCGGCCGTCCCAGACCGCGGGCCAGGTAAGAATGGAGAAGCGCTTCGCCTGCGATTCAACCGGAAACCCCGCGGCGGAGAACCAGCGGAGGGTTTCCGCAACCGCATGGCCGCGGTCGATGCGGGGCGCCGTAATGACGCCTCGCGGGCGCATGATTTTTTCGAGGAAGGCGCGGCGGGCCTCCCCTTCGGGAGGCAGCTCCGCGTCATCGATTGCCGGCCCGAACCCGGGAGGCATCACGATGAGAACCCCGCGCGCGAGGTTTTCGGGCGCATCCGCCGTTCCCGGGGCATTGAGCTTCACTTCTCCCTTCCTCCGGGGAGGTCCTCGCCCGTACGCCTCAGGGGCGGCAGGTACGCGGCGAGTTCGTCCGCGAGCCCGAACTCCTGAATCTTCCGCGTAAGCGTGTTTCTCCCGACGCCGAGGCGCTCCGCAGCCTCAATGCGGCGGCACCGGGTGACTTCCATGGCGCTCCGGATGAGGGCGCGCTCGAATTCGTCGGAAAGGGTCTGCCAGACGCCGGATTCGCCTTCCTGAAGGCGCTTTCTCGCGTCTTCTGCGAGGAGGCTCGTCCAGGTTTTCTGGCCTTCCTCCGCGGATTCAGCGGGCGCCTGCGGCTGAACTCCCGCAAAGCGCGCTTCCGGAGCCTCGGAGGCGCTTCGGATTTCAAGCGGCAGATCCTCGACGCGGATTTCCTTCGAGGGCGCCATGACAAGGAGCCACCGGCAGAGGTTTTCGAGCTGCCGCACATTCCCGGGGAACGGAAAGCGCTTCACGACCTCGAGGGCCTCGGGGGTGAGCACCTTTTCCTCAACGTCGAGCTCGCGAGCGCCGGTTCTCAGGAAATGCGCCGACAAGGGCGCAATGTCCTCAGCGCGGTCTCTCAGGGGCGGGAGCCTCAGGCGGATCACGTTGAGTCGGTGGTAGAGATCCTCGCGGAACAGTCCCGCCTTCACGCGCTCCTCGAGATTCTGATTGGTGGCGGCGATGACCCTGACGTCGGCCTTGATGGGCTGGCGGCCGCCCACGCGGTAGAAGTAGCCGTTTGAGAGGACGCGCAGAAGCCTCGTCTGCAACTCCATCGGCATGTCGCCGATTTCGTCCAGGAAGAGCGTTCCGCCCTTTGCCTGCTCGAAGCGACCGAGGTGCGTAGCGGTCGCCCCCGTGAAGGCTCCCTTTTCGTGACCGAAGAGCTCGCTCTCAAGAAGCTCCCTCGGAATCGCCGCCATGTTGATGGCGATGTAGGGCGCGCGGCTTCGCTTGCTGTGCTTCCAGATCGCGCGGGCGACGACTTCCTTGCCGGCGCCGGATTCGCCCGTGAGGAGCACCGTGACGTTGCTCTGCGAAAGCCGCCCGATGGCGCGGAAAACCTCCTGCATGGCAGGCGCCTGGCCGATGAGATCGGGAACCGCGGGCTGCGGCTCCTCGGGCTTTTCTTCAGCTTCGGGAGCAACTTCCGCCCGGTGCCTTGCATCCTCCATCGCGCGGCTGATGAGCTCAACCGCCTTCGCGACGTCGAAGGGCTTCGTCAGATATTCGAAGGCGCCGCCCTGAAAGGACGAGACCGCGCTGTCGAGATCCGAAAAGGCCGTCATGATGATGACGGGGAGGTCGGGCGCGATTTCCTTCACGCGCGCGAGGAGATCCACGCCCGAGAGGCCCGGCATCCGGATGTCGGAAACGAGCACGAGGGGGCGCTCGGATTTGGAGGCTTCAATGGCCTCAAGGGCCGCGAGCGCATCCTGACCGCGCTCGAAGGTCCGGCAGCCGATGCCTTCGCGCGAGAGCGCGCGGTTGAGTACCCAGCGGATGGCGCGGTCGTCGTCGATCACCCACACAGGTTCGCTGCCGGCCGCTGCGGAAAGCTCTATTGGAGTGTCTTCAAGCATGAGGGTTTCCTGTCCTTTCGCCCCGTCCGTGGTTCTCTTCCGGAAGCTCCCTGGCCGAACCGGGCGTCAATGGTGTGCGTATCTGAAATTATTCGGGTGCTGCAGCTCTGTCAGGGCGGTCGTTCTTCCCGGCTTCCTTCTGAAGCCCGAGGGGGAGCATCACCGTAAAGTCCGTCTTTCCCGGACGGCTTTCAACGTCAATGGAACCGCCGGCTTCCTCAACAAAGGCGCGGACGATCGAAAGCCCGAGCCCGGAGCCCTCGGCCCGCCCGGTAACGAGCGGGAAGAAGATGCGTCCGCGAATTTCGTCGGGGATCCCGGGGCCGTTGTCGACTACGTCGACCCTGAGCGCGAGACGCACGCGCTTGCCTCCGAGCATCACATCGCGCGCAATGCGCGTGACGAAGACGATCTCGGCCTTCCCCCGGGCGCGCTCGGAGGTCATCGCCTCCGCGGCGTTTCTCGCGAGGTTGAGGAATATCTGAATGAAGCGTCCGCGATCGCCGACAACGGCGGGCGCGGAAATGTCGTAGTCGCGCTCGATCCTGAGGCCGCTCGTGAATTCAAGCCCGATCAGGCTTCTCACGTGCTCGAGCACCTCGTGAATATTGACGGGCTCCGACGTGCGCGGCCTCCGGTAGGGCGCAAGCAGCCGGTCGACGAGGGACTGGAGCCTCGCCGCCTCTTCGAGAATCACGCTCGTGCATTCCCGGTCCTCGTCGCGCACGAGCTCTGCTTCAAGGAGCTGCGCCGCCCCGCGGATGCCGCCCAGGGGATTCTTGATTTCGTGCCCGAGGTTTCTGAGGAGTTCGCTGTTCGCCGCACGCACGCTCGCTTCCATGGCGCTTCTTTCCGCCTGAAGCGCATCCTCGAGTTCCGAGACTTCAAGGATGCATGCGGTGTCGGCGGGAAGTCCCGCCGCGCAGACGTCGTCCGCGGCAATGGCGGATAGGACTGCTCTCACGCGAAGCGGTTCCGCAAGTCCCCGGCGAAGCTCCGTCATGGATGAATAGGAAGACGTCCCCGCGCTCTCTGCGAGCGGGAACCAGGATCCGGCCTCCTCGATGAATTCCGGGGCGGGCTCGCCTTTAAGACCTCGTCTCGTTCGTCCGAGAATTGATTCGGCAGCCGAATTCACGGTCGTGATCCGTCCGGCGCGGTCAAGCGCAAAGACAGCCGTTGAAAGCGCGTCAAAAAGCGGGGCCGAACTGAGAGGGCCCTTCTGAAGCTCATGCGGAATCTTTGTCTTCATGCCTGCCGATCGGAGAAAAAAATCATTTCCCTGCAGCACCCCGCCTTCAGCACGGGCGCCCGGAAATCAAGCAAAACGGGGAACGATGACTTAAAGGCACCGTCCCCCGGAAAAACGTCTTCAGACGGCGGACGCGAAGCCCGCCCTCTGAAGTCATTCGGATTAAAGCCGCCAGACCGATCAGTGCGAGTAGTAGAGATCGAAGTCAAGGGCCGTAACAGCCATCTCGGCCTTAAGCACGTCCTTCCTCTTTTCGGCGATATAGGCGTCGATCAGATCGTCCGAGAAGACGCCGCCGCGGGTAAGGAACTCGCGGTCCGCGTCGAGGGCGTTCAGGGCAACCTCGAGGTTCGGCGCGACGGTCGGGATCTTGGCGTTTTCTTCCGGCGGCAGATCGTAGAGGTTCTTGTCGGCCGCTTCGCCCGGATGGAGCTTGTTCTGGATGCCGTCGAGGCCGGCCATCAGGAGCGCGGAGAAGCCGAGGTAGGAGTTGCAGAGCGGATCGGGGAAGCGCACTTCGATGCGGCGGGCCTTCGGGCTGTTGACGAACGGAATGCGGATCGAGGCCGAGCGGTTCCTGGCCGAATAGGCGAGCTTCACCGGAGCTTCAAAGCCCGGAACAAGACGCTTATAGGAGTTGATGCCGGGGTTCGTGATGGCGTTGAGAGCCCGGGCGTGCTTGATGACGCCGCCGATGTAGTAGAGCGCCATTTCGGAGAGGCCGGCGTAGCCGTTGCCCGAGAAGAGGTTCTGGCCGTCCTTCCAGATCGACTGGTGAACGTGCATGCCCGAACCGTTGTCGCCCTCAACAGGCTTCGGCATGAAGGTCGCGGTCTTGCCGTAGGCGGCGGCGACGTTCCACACCGTGTACTTGAGGATCTGCGTCCAGTCGGCGCGTTCCACGAGAGTCGAGAAGCGCGTGCCAATTTCGCACTGGCCGGCGCCGCCCACTTCGTGGTGGTGAATTTCAACCGGAACGCCCTGCTGCTCGAGAAGCGTGCACATTTCAGCGCGCAGGTCGGCCATCGAATCAACCGGGGAGACCGGGAAGTAGCCGCCCTTCATGCGGTTTCTGTGGCCGAGGTTGCCGCCTTCCATGTCGAGGCCGCTCGACCAGGGCGCTTCTTCGGAACCCACCTTGAAGAAGGAGGAGCCGGGACGATGATCCCACTGGACGGAATCAAAGACGAAGAATTCGGGTTCCGGACCAAAGTAGGCCGTGTCACCGATGCCGGTCGACTTCAGATAGGCTTCGGCACGGCGGGCGAGCGAGCGCGGGTCGCGGTCGTAGCCCTTACCGGTCGTCGGCTCAAGCACGTCGCAGTTGAGCACGAGCGTGTTGGCTTCGCGGAAGGGGTCCATGCGGGCGGAGTTGGGGTCCGGCTGCAGGAGCATGTCGGAAGATTCAATGCCGCGCCAGCCGACGAAGGACGAGCCGTCGAAAGGCTGGCCGAGTTCAAACGTGTCCTCGTCGAGCTTGTCGGCCGGAATCGTCAGGTGCATTTCCTTGCCGAGCAGATCGGTGACGCGAAGGTCCACGAACTTGCAGTCGTTGTCCTTAATCATCTGCAGCACATCAGCAGCGGACGTCATACCTCTTCTCCTAAAAGTATCGTGCGGCCGGTTGGAAGTTGCGGACCGCGTCAAAAAAGAAATCGGGAAAGAGACTTTGGCGGTTGGGCCCCGCGCATTCACCCGCGCTCCGGCCCTCCGAATCTCTTCGTTTTTTCTAAGAAGCAAAAGGCGTGCCAAAACGGATTTTCATAGCAAAAACCCTGAATTCAGAGAGAATCCCTCGCTCAGACCTCCGGGATCAGCCTGAGACGGTGCGTTCATCACGCCGTACGCACCCGGAATTATGCTCCAGCAGGCCGCGCGGCGCACCAAATGCGTGCATTAAAGGAAGGCTTCCTGCACGTCGGAGAGGAAGTCGAGTCCGAGGCGCGTCGCCCGGATGCGGCCGGGTTCGCCGGCAATCAGGCCCCGGGCGCTGAGATCCTGAAGCGTGGGGGCGATGGCATCAAGCGGGAGCCCCGTGCGCTCCGAAAAGGTGCATTCGGGAACCCCTTCGAGCAGCCTCAGGGCATTGAGCATGAATTCGAAGGGAAGATCTTCGGAAGAGACCCGGTGGATGTCGGCCGCGGCGCACCTTCCCTCTCTGAGGGCCTCAAGGTACTGACGCGGATTCATGAAGCGCATCTCGCGGCGGATGCCCTCCCGGGTTGAGACCTTCCCGTGCGCTCCCGCGCCTGCAGCGATGTAGTCGCCGAAGGTCCAGTAGTTCAGATTGTGCCGGCAGCGGCGTCCCGGCTTCGCGTAGCCTGAAACCTCATAGCGCCCGAAGCCTTTTTCAGCGAGGAAGGATTCGACGAAATCCCCCATTTCAGCCGTTTGGTCGGCGTCGGGGAGCTCCTCGGGAAGGTGCTTCGCAAACGCAGTTCCGGGTTCGATCGTGAGCTGGTAGCAGGAGAGGTGCGCCGCGCCCGACTCAGCCGCCTCGTCTAGCTCTTCCCGGAGCCCCGCCATCGTCTCGCCGGGGAGCGCGTACATGAGGTCAAGATTGAAGTTCTCGAAAATATCCCTCGCGCAGCGGATCGTCTCGCGCGCCTCGCTCACGCTGTGAATGCGCCCGAGGCGCTTCAGGCGGTCGTCTGAAAAGCTCTGGATCCCGATCGAAAGGCGGTTGACGCCCGCAGCCCGGAAAGCTTCGAATTTTCCCGCTTCAAGCGTTCCGGGGTTCGCCTCCATCGTGATCTCGACATCAGAGGCAAGGGCAAATCGAGCGCGCACGCCGTCAAGGAGCCGCTTCATGGCGCTCCCCGACATGAGGCTCGGCGTCCCGCCCCCGATGAAGATCGACTGTATCTCCCGCTCGCCAACATCGGGGAGCCAGGCTTCCAGATCCTTCAATAGCGCATCAACGTAGACGCCCTCGAGCGCCTCAAGCGCTCCGGGGCCCTTCGGTGCGCCGTGCGAATTGAAGTCGCAGTAGGGACACTTTCTCACGCACCAGGGCCAGTGGAGGTAGATCGAGAGCGGGATGACGGCGGGATTGAGCCGGATCTCAGGGGAATCGGTCATGTTGGGATCGGAAAAGAACTTCAGGGGAAGTCGTTCGCTTCAGGCTTTTTGGGGCTTCCAGCCCCAGCGCTCCTCGAGGAGCTTCGCCATCTGTCTCAAGGCCTCGCCCCGGTGGCTCTGCGCGTTCTTCTCTTCCTGAGAGAGTTCAGCAGCGGTGCGCTTTTCCTGAGGCAGGTAAAAATACGGGTCGTAGCCGAAGCCGCCCGTGCCCGCGGGCGCCTCCGCGATCTCGCCCTGCCAGAAGCCTTCGGCGATGAGGGGTTCGGGGTCATCGGCGGAACGGACGGCCGCGAGCACGCAGGTGTAGTGGGCCCTGCGGTCGGTCTTTCCCGTCATCTTTTCAATGAGAAGGCGGTTGTTGGCCGCATCGTCCCCGTCCTCGCCCGCAAAGCGCGCCGAGAAGACGCCGGGAGCACCCCCGAGCGCATCGACGCAGAGGCCGGAATCATCGGCCATGGCAGGGAGCCCCGTTTCCTTCGCGGCATGGCAGGCCTTGGCAAGGCAGTTTTCAATGAACGTGCCGTAGGGCTCGTCGCAGGAGCGGACGCCATACTCCTTCTGCCCGGCAACGCGGACGCCGAGCGGCGCGAACATGGCCTGGAATTCGCGGATTTTTCCGGCATTGCCGGACGCAAGAACGAGAACGGGGGCGGTGGTTTCAGTATTCTGAGTCATGAGGGAAAACTCCGGAAAATAGGGCTTCGGGAATCATCAGAGGGGCTTGACAAGCGCCTCGCGCTGGAGTTCCGCGAGACGGGTGTTTCCCTTTTTCGCGAGCGCGAGAAGCTTCGTGAGGTCGGCGTCCGTAAAGGGCGTGCCTTCGGCCGTGCCCTGAATTTCAACGAAGCCTCCGAGGCTCGTCATCACCACATTCATGTCGGTGTCGGAATTGCTGTCCTCGATGTAGTTGAAGTCGAGAACGGGTTCCCCCTCCCACATGCCGACGGAAACGGCGGAGACCTGCGCGAGGATCGGGTCTTCCTCGATCAGATTCTCGCGAAGCATCTTGTCGACCGCGTCGCGAAGCGCCACCCAGGCGCCCGTGATCGAGGCGCAGCGGGTGCCGCCGTCGGCCTGAAGCACGTCGCAGTCGATCTGAATCGTGAATTCGCCGAGCTTTCTGCGATCAACCACGGCGCGAAGGCTCCTTCCGATCAGGCGCTGGATTTCCTGCGTGCGGCCCGTCTGCTTCCCTCTTGCAGCCTCGCGGTCCGTCCGCGTTCCGGTCGCGCGCGGGAGCATCCCGTATTCCGCCGTCACCCAGCCTTCGCCTTTGCCCCGCAGAAAGGGCGGCACGCCCGGGGTCACGCTCGCCGTGCAGAGGACGCGCGTGCCGCCGGCTTCCATGAGAACGCTCCCTTCGGCATATTTGGTAAAGCCCCGGGTAATCGAAACCGGACGAAGCTCGTCGGGGGCGCGCCCATCGGGACGCGCGGAAAGGGAGTGAGCAGACTGAGACATATTGAAGATGCTCCAACAGAAAAAAGAAATTCTCTCAGGGAAAGGATGCTACTAGCACTTCTCTCTCTCCGCTTTCCGCGATGAATGCGCTTCCTGCGGACCCTGAAGGCTCTAAAATGCCGCAATCTTCAAATTTATCCCGAAGCTTGGCCGAGTTCCGGCCGCAGGTGGTTCTTCTTAAAGACCCGCACCGGCCTCTTCTCTTGAAACCCCTCAGGCTTCGCTCATTCATCACGGATACAAAGGATTTTTCTGATGCCTTCAGTCGCAAGCATGACGGGATACGCCGCCCTTGACGGCAAGACCCTCGCGGGCACCGTCACTGCGGAATGCCGTTCGGTCAATTCCCGCTTTCTCGATCTGACGCTGCGCCTTGACGATGCGCTGCGCTTCACCGAACCCGCCGTCCGCGAGCGTCTCCAGAAGCGCCTCACGCGCGGGAAGGTGGAGCTGAGGCTCAACCTCACGGCGGACGCATCCGCGCTTCCGGCTTCCGTGAACGCAGAGGCGTTGAGGCGCGTCCTCGCGCTTCAGGAAACCATTCTCAAGCTCGACCCTCAGGCGCAGGAGCTTTCCGTCGCTGAAATCCTCGACCTCCCCGGAATTGCCGCAGCCGAAACACCCGACCGCGACAAGCTCCTCCAGGAAGTGCTCGCGATCGTCGACCGCACGCTCGACGAATTCATCGCAGCGCGCGAACGCGAGGGCGCGGCCCTCGTGCAGGTCCTCACGGGCTACTGCGACAAGATGTCGGCGGTGGTGAAAGACGTGCGGGACGCCATGCCGCAGATCATCTCGCAGCTCGAGGGAAGGCTCACCGAACGCCTCACCGATGCGCTTGCCGACGCTCTGAAGGAAAAGAGCACCCTCACGAAGGAGGAAGTCACCGACCGCATCCGCCAGGAAGTGACGATGTACGCGATCAAGATGGACGTCGACGAAGAGATGAACCGTCTCGACACGCATCTCGCCGAGGTGAAGCGCCTTCTCGCTCAAGGGGGCGCCGTCGGCAGGAAGCTCGACTTCATGGCCCAGGAGATGAACCGCGAGGCCAATACCCTCGGCTCCAAGGCCGCGGCGATTGAAATGACGCAGGCGTCGCTCGCCCTCAAGATCACGATCGACCAGATGCGCGAACAGATTCAGAATCTCGAATAAACGCCTTCGAAGGATATTTGAGTCATGAACGACACACTCCCGCAGCAGAATTCCGCTCCCCGTCATCCCGGACGGCTCTTTCTC
Organism: uncultured Sutterella sp.; assembly: GCA_934255515.1. Lineage (GTDB taxonomy): Bacteria > Pseudomonadota > Gammaproteobacteria > Burkholderiales > Burkholderiaceae_F > Sutterella. The sequence goes on along the minus strand of CAKQON010000011.1, from coordinate 5,025 downwards.
GTCACGGCGCCCTCCGGCGCCGGGAAGTCCTCGCTGGTGAATGCGCTCCTCAAGCGCCAGCCCACCATCAAGCTCTCGATCTCCTCGACCACGCGCGAACCGCGCCCGGGCGAAGTGAACGGCCGCGAATACCACTTCATCACGGAAACGATGTTCCTCGAGATGAAGAACCGCGGTGAATTCCTTGAAACCGCGCTCGTGCACGGCAACTACTACGGCACGAACCGCACCTGGATCGAAGGCCAGATGGCGCAGGGGAACGACGTTCTGCTTGAGATCGACTGGCAGGGCGCGCGCCAGGTCCGCTCGAAGTTCGCGGGCACCGTCGGCATCTTCATTCTTCCGCCCTCCATCGAGGCGCTTGAATGGCGCCTCCACCATCGCGGAACGGACTCCGACCAGACGATCACCCGTCGTCTGATGGGCGCGGGCGCCGAGATCGCGCATGCCCCGGAATTCGAGTACGTTATAATTAATGAAGATTTCGATACGGCCCTCAGCCAGCTTGAGGCCATTGTGACGGCGAGCCGACTGACCTATGCTCAGCAGGCGATACGCCATCATGATCAGTTCGCGAACCTCGGCGTTCCGGTCTGATCCCAAGGGCTTCGCCGGCTGTCAGGGCCTTTTTGCCTCTTTTCCGATCATTCATCCTACTGGAATTTAAATGGCACGCATTACTGTTGAAGATTGCCTGAAGAAGATTCCCAACCGCTTCCAGATGGTTCTGGTTGCGGCCTACCGTGCTCGCCAGATCTCCCAGGGCTACGCCCCGAAGATCGATGCGAAGGACAAGCCCGCTGTCATCGCTCTGCGCGAGGTTGCCGACGGACTGGTCGGCACGGACATGCTTAAGCATGTGCAGTAATTCCGGGCCCCGAAAGGACGCCTGACCGCGACGGCCGGACCGCCATCATTCTCCTGCGTTTGCACAGGGAGTGACGGCGCCGGCCGTTCTTGTTTTCCATTCCGTTCAACCCATCAATCTCCGCCCGGAGGTCCCCTGCCGCCTGACCCTTCTCTCACAGGCGGCGAATGGCTCAGAACGCCATTCCGAAGCCTCCGGCCGGAAAAAGCGGCGCTTCCAATGCTGCAATCGTCCCCGATTCGGCAGAGCACGCATCAAGAAGAAGAGGAAGTTCGCCATGGCCCTCGACAACGCGCCCACCTTCCCGGAAGACATGTACGCCACCCGCGAAGAAGGTGCCGCCCCCCTTCCGACAGCTCCGAGGAAGCCGATTTCGCCCTTCGGGTTCGCCAAGCATGCCGTCCGTTCGCCCCTGCCCGCGCCAGTCATTCCGGCGAAGCTCCCCGATGCCGACCTTCCGCTCTTTACGCCCCAGGCGCCTGTCGGCGTCGTGACCGCCCAGGCGCTCGTCGACACCTGCCGCCTCTACCTCCCGCAGGCTGAAGTCGAGAAAATCCGAGGAGCCTACCGCTACGCCGACAATGCCCACCTCGGTCAGTTCCGCAAATCGGGCGAACCCTACATCACGCATCCGATCGCGGTCGCCTCGATCCTCGCCTCCTGGCGCATGGATGCCGAGACGATTGAAGCGGGCCTCATGCACGACGTGCTCGAAGACACGGGGACGAGCAAGCGCGAGATGGCCGAGAAGTTCGGGATTGAAGTCGCGGACCTCGTTGACGGCGTCTCCAAGCTCGATAAGCTGAAGTTCTCTTCCAACGCAGTCGCCCAGGCCGAAAGCTTCCGGAAGATGCTCCTTGCCATGTCGCGCGACGTCCGCGTCATTCTCGTGAAGCTCGCCGACCGCCTCCACAACATGCGCACGCTCGGCGTCATGCGGCCCGAGAAGCGCGCCCGCATCGGTCGAGAGACCCTTGAAATCTATGTTCCGATCGCGCACCGGCTCGGCCTCAACAACGTTTTCCGCGAGCTTCAGGAACTTTCGTTTGCGAACCGCTACCCGCTTCGCTATAAGGTCCTTTACGAAAACGTCCTCAAGACCCGCAAGAACCGCCGCGAATTCCTTGAGAAGGTCCTCAACAACGCCAAAACCGCGCTCGCCAAGGCGGGCATTCCCTGCCGAATACTCGGGCGCGACAAAACGATCTACGGCATCTACAACAAGATGCGCGAGAAGCACCAGTCCTTCTCCGACGCGCTCGACATCTACGGCTTCCGCGTCGTCGTGAGAACGCGCGGCGACTGCTACCTGGCGCTCGGCGCCCTTCATCAGCGCTGGAAGCCCGTCAATACCCGCTTCAAGGACTTCATTGCCATCCCGAAGTCGAACGGCTACCAATCGATCCACACCACCGTGATCGGGCCGGACGGAACGCCCGTGGAATTTCAGCTCCGCACCGAGGAAATGCACCGCATCGACGAGGACGGCATTCTCGTTCACTGGCTCTATGCCTCGAGCGACGACACGTCGGACCTCCAGTCGCGCACGGCCGCGTGGCTGCAGAACCTCCTCGAAATTCAGCAGACGAGTACCGACAGCACGGAATTTCTTGAAAACATCAAGGTCGACCTCTTCCCAAACCAGATTTACGTCTTTACGCCGAAGGGAAAGATCATTTCGCTCCCGAAGGGGTCCACGGCGATCGACTTCGCCTACGAAATTCATACCGACGTCGGGAACCACACCGAAGCAGTGCGCATCAACGGCGAGCCGAAGCCCCTTACGGACGCGCTCAAAAACGGCGACCTCGTACAGATCATCACGTCGCCCGACGCGCACCCGAATCCCCAGTGGCTCGAAAGTGTCCATTCGGGGCGCGCTCGCGCCGAAATCCGCCAGTATCTGAGAAGCTGCCAGTTCGACGAATCGGCGCGCTTGGGAAGACTCGCGCTTGAAGCCGTGGCCGAAGAGCAGAAGATCGACCTCATGGCGATTCCGACCTCGATCGAGCAGAAGCTCGTGAAGGAATTCGGCGCTGAAAGCCTCGCATCGCTCTACGCCATGATCGGGCTCGGGAAGGCCCTTCCGGCAGCGGTGCTTCACCGCCTGCGCATGCTGATGCGCGAAGAGAATCTTGAGAGCGCGAACGCCGAACTCCCCGCCGTCATCGTAAACGGCAACGAAGGCGTCGCGCAGCACCTTGCCGTCTGCTGCCACCCGATTCCCGGGGACGACATCACGGGCTACAACCGCCCCGGCCTCGGGCTCACGGTTCACCGCGAGGACTGCCCGCACGCCGTCCGCGGCAAGCAGGCCGATCCCAACCGCTGGATGCACCTCGAATGGGGAACGCCGAAGCCTGGATCCCACTTCGCGGTGCCGCTTGAAGTGCGCGTCAAGGACTCGCACGCCGGGCTCGCAGCCGTTGCGGCCGCCGTTGCGGAAGCAAATTCGAGCATTACCGCCGTGACGCTCGAGGAGCGCGGCGAAGAACACATCGTGCACGTGACGGTGCTCGTGCGCGACCGAAATCACCTCATCCACGTCACCCGCACGATCCGCCAGACCGACGTCGTGCTCAAGGTGAAGCGCGTCTTTGAGGAAGGAACGCCCACCCGCAAGAAGATCTCTGTCTAAGGCTCGGTACTGAAGATCTCCCTCCAAACGCAAAAACGCCTCCCGGACCGAAAAATACCGGGAGGCGTTTTTGGTTGTTTACCGAAAAATCAGGGAATCGGCTGATCGTTCGTGTAGGTGACTTCGAGGATCTCGAGCGTGTCGACCCCTGCCGGGTGCGTGCTTGTTGCCGGCGTCGGAAGCTTCACTTCGTCGCCTTCATGGTGCTTCAGGAGCACGCGGGCAATGGGGCTGATCCAGCTCACGTCGCCGTGCTCGGCATCGGCCTCATCAATCCCGACGATGCGGATCTTGCGCTCCTCGCCTCTCTGGTTGGCGTAGAGTACCGTGGCGCCGAAGAAAACCTGATCGGTTTCGGGGTGCGCTGCCGGGTCCACAACCTCTGCGGATTCGATGCGCTTATTGAGGAATCGAATCCGGCGGTCGATCTCGCGAAGACGCTTCTTGCCATAGAGATAGTCGCCATTTTCCGAACGGTCGCCGTTGCTTGCCGCCCAGGAGACGACGTTCACCACCTCAGGGCGCTCAACGTTGACGAGGTGCTCGCGTTCATCAAGGAGGCGCCTGTAGCAGGCAGGCGTCATGTAGTTCTTCGTATTGGGCGGGAGTCCGGGGAGCTTCACCTCGTCGTCATCATCTTCGGCCATGAGTCGGGTCCTTTCTGAATGGGTTTCTTCGGAAAAGCTAATCCTACGCGCGTTGGAGCGCTTCGGGCAGAGCTCAGAGCAGAATATCGCGCGGCGCGCCATCAGGAATGTCCTTACTTTCGCTATGTCCTCCCCTCTATAGAATGGATCTTCATGCAGCCGGCTGATTACCTAGGGATGCTCTGAACAAATCGAAAGATAATGCATTAATTGCATAAATATCAAATATATGATAGAATATATCCATCATAAATAGATTTGCGAGAGGCCTCCAATGGAACAGCTTTCGTTTTCGGACCTTGAAATCAGTCTTCGCCGGAAAACCCGCAAAACCCGTACGGAACGCCTCACTGAACGGCTGGAAAAGCTTGTCCCCTGGTCGGACCTTCGGCACTGATTCAGCCCTTCTACTACGAGTCAGGCCGCCGCGGCCGGCAGCCTTTCCCTCTTGAACTCATGCTCCGGATCCATCTGCTGCAGATCGCCTACAACATGAGCGATCCCCAGATGGGGGACTTTCTTCACGAGAACTCTACTGCTCGAAAATTCGTGGGGTTGGCGCTGGCGGACCGTACGCCGGACGAATCCACGATTCTTCAGTTCCGTCATCTGCTCGAGAAGCACGACCTCGGCAAGCAGGTCCTTGAACTGGTCAATGACGGCATTACCTCTGCCGGACTGGTGCTTTCCAAAGGACGCATTGTTGATGCCAGCTTCATTGAGGCTCCGAGCTCAACAAAGAATCGCGATCACAAGCGGGATCCGGAGATGTCGAGCGGCAAAAAGGGAAATACGGTATCTGGACTATAGGTGCAAAAACCCCATGGATGCGGGATGCCCTTCAGGCAGCACCAGCAGCCGCCGGTTTCCCG
>CAKQON010000010.1 GCA_934255515.1 uncultured Sutterella sp. | reverse complement strand
ATCAGCGGGAACCACCCGGAGTACGAGTTAATCGTATTCAGGAATCCTCGTCCTTCAGGGCGAGGAGGAAGTCAAGTCTCAGCCCTGGAAACTGAAGGTTCTCAGAAGGGCCTCAAACACGAGCCGTCTGAGGCCGAATGGCGTCAACGCACGTTGGTCTCACGCTTGCGTCCCCGCATCCCGCAAACGCTTCCGCTTCCCCGGGAGCCCCGCCATCCAGGGAAACGCTTTCTCGTGCGCCGTTCTGAACGCATCAATCGCCGCCTTGTCGGCAAGCGTCGCATCCACCATGTCGAGCCCGTCAAGAAGCATCTGCTTGTGGCGCGGTGCGATGTCGAAGCGCCATGGATTATGCGCGCCAGCGGCTTCAATCGTCTGAGCCGAAAGGTTGATCGTAAGCTCCGCCGGCTCCGTTTCCGACAGAACGGAAAGAATCTCCGCCCCGTCCTCAGGCGTCACCCGGGCAGCGAGGAGACCGTTGTTGAAGCAGTTTGAATAGAAGATTTCGCCGAAGGAGGGCGCAACGACGACGCGGATGCCGTATTGGATCAGCCCCCAGACGGCGTGCTCGCGGCTCGAGCCGCAGCCGAAGTTGGGGCCGGAGACGATGATCCTTGTCTTTTCGAAGCCCGGGCGATTGAGAACGCAGCCGCTCTTCGGCGTTCCGTCCGCATTCATGCGGAAATTCCAGAGAAGTCCCTGAGCGAGCCCCGACTTGTCGATCCCGTGCAGGAACTGCTTCGGCATTAGCTGATCAGTGTCGAGATTGTCGATGTCGATGGGTGCGGCAACTGCAGTGAGGGTTGAGAACTTTTCCATTTTTTCCTTTCCTCCGGACAATCCTTAAAGCCTTTCGAGCATGTTGGGGTCTGTGAGGACGCCCATGACGGCGGATGCCGCTGCCGTTTCCGGACTCATGAGATGCGTTCTCGCGCCTCGTCCCTGGCGTCCTTCGAAATTGCGGTTCGTGGTGGAGGCGCACCGGACGCCGTCGTCCAGGATGTCGCCGTTCATCGCGAGGCAGAGGGTGCAGCCGCTCTTTCGCCATTCGAATCCCGCGTCCTTGAAGATCTTGTCGAGCCCCTCTGCTTCCGCCTCTCGTCTCACCCGCATGGATCCCGGCATCACCTGAGCGCGAACTCCTGCGTGCACTTTCCGGCCCTTCAGAATCGTCGCAGCCGCCCGGAGGTCCGAGAGTCTTGCATTCGTGCACGATCCGATGAAGACGTGCTGAATCGGAACCCCCGCCATCGTTCGGCCGGGTTCAAGCCCCTGATATTCGAGCCCGCGCTTTCCGGCTTCCCGCTGGATCGGATCCTGGAAATCTTCAGGGTTGGGAATCGGTTCGTCCAAGGTGGTTGCCTGATCCGGCGACGTGCCCCAGGTGGTCATCGGGCGGACTTTCGACGCATCGATCACGACGCTTTCATCCCACTCAGCATCCGGGTCGCTTCGAAGCGTCCTGGCGTAGGCGGCCATGGCTTCAAAGTCTTCTTCCGTGAGCCCTGAAGCATGCGTCTTCACCCAGTCGAGCGCCTTGTCGTCAGGCGCAATGAGTGCGCCTCTGGCGCCCGCTTCAACGGTGAGATTGCAGAGCGTGAAGCGCCCCTCCATCGGGAGGGCAGCGACGGCTTCGCCCGTGTATTCGACGACCTTGCCTAGAGCGCCGCGGGCGGAAATCGTGCGGAGCACCGTGAGCGCAAGGTCCTTTGGCGTCGCTGTCGACGGCAATTCCCCTCTAATCTCAATCTTCAAGCTGCCCGCAAGTCGGTAGACGAGGGTCTGCGTTGCGAGGATGTGCTCGATCTCGGACGTGCCGATCCCGAAGCCGAGCGCCCCAAGCGCGCCGTGCGTCGTGGTATGGCTGTCGCCGCAGATCACCACCATGCCGGGGCGCACGAGCCCCTGTTCGTCCATGAGGACGTGCTCGACGCCCTGATCCGGGTCGTTGGGCCCATAGAAGGCGTCGATTCCGAAATGACGGCAGTTGGCTTCGAGTGTTTCCGCCTGAACGAGGCTTGCGTGGTTGTGAATGACCCGAGGGGAAACGTCCTCGCTCGGGATGACGTGGTCGACGACGCAGAGATGCGCATCGGGGACGGCTACCGGAATCCCGCGGTCCCTCACGCCCGCAAAGGCCTGGGGCGACGTGTATTCATTGGCGAAGTGCGCGTCGCAGTAGAGAAGCACGGTACCCGCATCGATTTTCTTCACCGTATGGGCGTCGACGATCTTCTGGTAGAGCGTGCGGGGACGCACTGAAGCGCGAGGAGTTGAGCATTCCTTTGAAAGAGCCGTCATGTTGCGGGGTTCTCCTTTTCTGATTTTCGTCCCGTTTCCTGAGGCAAGGGCCGAGGGGCGGCCAGGGTCAGCGCGGCTTCGGACAAAGTCCAGACCCATCCCGGCGTGCCCGGTCAACCGCTTCGATCGGGCGTTGGGGATAAGCGGCGATGCCGCCTCATCCCCGGAACGCGCGCCGGGTGTTTTCCTCAAAACAGGAGAGAGGTTTTTCTCCTTACCTTACGCCTCCTTCCGGATCCGCGTACGGATGCTTCGCAAAGTAATAGTTAAGAAGCACTGGAACAAGGAAGATCGTGCCTATGGTTGAGGCGACGGTGCCGAAGATGAAGGTGATGGCAAGGCCACCGAAGACCGGATCCGGAATGAGGATGACGCTCCCGAGAAGAATCGCAAGGGTCGTCAAAAGAATCGGTCTCAGCCTCACCGCGCCCGCGTCGATGAGCGCGTCTTTCAGGGGGAGCCCCGCCTTGAGGTAATCGATCACGAAGTCGATGATGAGAAGCGAACTCCTCACCACGACGCCCGAGATCGCTGTTACGCCGACAAGGGACGAGGCTGAAAACTGCACGTTCATGAGCCAGTGCCCGGGGAAGATCCCGATGAAGCAGAGAGGCACGGCAGAGAGCGCAATCATCGCAAGCCCGAAGGAGCGGTAGTAGGCGACGAGGATCAGGAAGATCGCGCCCACGGATAGGAGGAGAGACTTCGCAAGATCCCGGTAACTGTCGAGCATCATCCGCATTTCGCCCTGCCAGAGTAGTACGGCTCTGGAACTCGTGAGGTCGGGGCGTTCGTCAGACCACGTGAGGTTCCCGGTTGCAAGCGTGCCGCCGCCGGGAAGCGCCAGGCCGCTCAACCGCCGGTCAAGATCAAGCACCGCGTAGGTTGGCGTCGTGGAGGCGAGCTCGCCTCCGACGGCAGCCGTCATGATGCCGTCCTTCTTGTCGATCTCCCTCGGCTCTATTCCCGGGGTTGAGGTCACAATTTCCGAGAGTGGCACGCGCACGCCAGCAAACCCCGGAACCGTGACGCCGGATAGAAATGCGGGATCAAAGGCTTCTCCCTTCGCAATTTCCACCCGGATGGGCTGGGCCAGACGTTCGCCCGGTGCATGAGCGTAGCCGATGACGGAGCCGTCCGTCAGGGCCTTCAGTTCATGGGCAGCGAGTGCCGGAAGGACCCCGGCGCGGATCGCCTTTTCGCGGTCGATCGAGAGCGCAATCTGAGGGCGGTCCACCTTCGCGGTATTCGTCACTTCCGCCATGTCATAGGTCGAGCGGAATTCGGCTTCAACCTTGTCGGCGAGCCACCGGAGAAGCTCTGGGTCCTTTGCGTAGAGTTCGGCGTAGAGCGTCCCCTTGAGAGGCGGCCCCGGCGGGTCTTCGAGAACCTGAATGGTGCTCCCTGGCCATTTGGCGGAAACAGATTTGAGTGACTCGCGCAATTCCGCCGCAATCACGATTGAGCTTCTCTCGCGCGACTTCTTGTCGGTGAGATTTACGCGCACCGCACCGATGGTGCTTCCTTTCTCCGGGCTCATCCGCATCATGGAGTTGAAGTCCGGGACGTCGGCAAGCCCCGAGGAGCTCTGCCAGTTTCTGACTTCCGGGATCCGGGAGACGATCTCCGCCACGTCGCGGACGGCGCGGTCCGTCACTTCAACCGGGGTTCCCGAGGGCATCTCCACCGTCACGTTGAAGGTGTTCTTGTTGTCCTTCGGGAGGAACCCCATTTCAACGCCGAACTCGGGCGAGGGACCACCCGGGCCCGAGGGCCTCACGAGCTGCCAGAAGGGCATCGCGAAGGAGAGCGCAATCAATAAAACCAGAATGAGAACGTAGAGCGCTTCGCGCTTCGGATGTCCGATCAGAGTCTTAGCCGGAATGCTGTACCAGGATCCTAGCCTTCCGCCCGGAATGTTTTCATTTCCCGCAGCGCCAGCCTCACGGCTCTTCACCGGTTTCACTTTCGGGGCCGGCATCCACCGGAGCGCTGCCCAGGGGGCGACCGTGTAGGCAATGAGGAAGGAGGCGGCCAGCGCCACCGGCACGGCAAAGCCCACGGGGTAGAAGTACTGCTTCGGCATCCCGCTGAGCGCCGGAATGAGGGACGCAAAGACGAGCATCACGGCAATCGTCGCGAGGAGCGTGGCGCTCCCGATTTCGCCGGGAGCCACGATCGAGCGCTCCATCTTGTCAGCACGGTCCCGGATGGGAGAGAGCCCGTAGTGGCGCACGATGTTTTCAATGACGACGATCGAGTCGTCGACAAGGAGCCCGAGCGCAATGATGAGGGCGTAGAGCGTAAGGCGGTTGATGGTGAAGCCCGTGAGTCCAACGACGCCCAGAGTGATCGCGAGAATGAGCGGCACCGTAATCGCGACGATCCCGGCGGCTCGCAGCCCTAAGAAGACGAGCGTTACCGAAACGACGGCAAAGACCGCAATTCCGAGGTGCTCGATCAACGTGTTGACGGCATCGTTCGCCTTGTCGCCGTCGTTTCGCGTGACGTAGACCCCGACATCCTGCGGGATGACGGAGCCTTTCATACGCTCAATCCGTGCAATGGCGGCCTCCGCCACCGTCACGGCGTTGGCGTTCTTGCGCTTCGCGATGGCGAGCGTCACGCTCTCCTTTTCATCGATCCCGGACTGAACCTCTCCGGCATTTCCCCTGCAGTCCGTTCCGGACAATCCGCAGCCGAAGCGCGTGGAGTGGGTTCTCGTTTCATCCGGACCGTCGGCAATCAGGGCGACGTCCTTCAAATGAATCGGGCGGCCTTCGGGCGACATCCCGACAACGAGATTTCGAAGGTCTTCGGCGCTTTCGATGAAGTCGGACACCCGGACGGAAGCTTCCTTCCCGTCCTCCATGATGTTTCCGAGGGGCCCCGCGACGCTCGAGGCGGCAAGCGCGAGCTTCAATTGCGCAAAGGAAAGACCGAAGGCGGAGAGCTTTTCGGGTTCAACCGTGACCAGAAGCTCCCGTTCCCGGCCGCCGTAGACTGCGGTGGTCGAAATGTCCTCAAGGCCCGATAGGTCGTCAAGCACGCTCTCGGCAATGCGCTTCAGCCCATAGTCCCCGTACTTGTCGGAAACCAGCGTCACGGCGAGGATCGGAACATCGTCGACGTCGGCGCTCCTGATGAAGGGGCCGATCACGCCGGGAGGCAGAGCGTCTCTTCCGCCCATCACGCGGTCGGCGAGCTTCACGAGCGAAGCTTCCTTGTTTTCGCCCACCTTGAACTGAACGGTGACGAGGGCTCCCGAGTCCCTGGCCGTCGCCCAGACGTGGTCGACGCCGCTCACCTGGTTGATTAGGGCTTCGAGGGGCCTCACGACCTTGGCTTCCACTTCCGCGGGCTCCGCACCCGGCATCACGGCAATGACGGCGGCGGCCGGCATCGTGATCTGCGGGTTCTCCTCGCGGGGCGTTGTCAGAATCGCCCAGATGCCGAAGAGGAGCGCCGCGATCATGACGATCACGGTGAGCTTTGAATCTATGAAGAGCGCGGCCATCCGGCCCGTGATCATGTGTTCGCTCTTCAGGTCTTCTGGGCAAACGCTGTCTTCTGCCCTGGGAGCCCTGGAAGGCATTTCGGGCGCGTCGGATTCTGTTTTCATTCCTTCGCTCCTTCAGGCTTCGATGCGGCGTCCTTCAAGGTGGCCCGAGTCTCTGAAACCTTCACGGGGCTCCCGTCGCGAAGCGTTCCGGAAGGATGGTTGATGAGGGAGTCGATTTTGCTGCCGGCATTGAGGCCGGCCAGGACTTCAGCCTGACCATTCTGACGCTTACCCAGGCGGAGCCACCGGAACTTTGCCTTTCCGTCCTCAAGGACGAATGCGCCTTCAAGTCCCCCGCGGGTTGCGAGGACGGATTCCGGGATCCAGGGCGAGGCGTTCGCCGATGCGCCATGGAGCTTCACTTCCACCCGGACGTACATCCCGGGCTTGAGGCGCGCTTCGGCCTTTGTCTTCTCGTCTCCGGAGAAAGATATGCGCGCAAGCGTCGTTCGCGAAATCCTGTCGGCGGACTCGGTCGTGCGTTCGATGGTTCCCGTGAAGGGCGAGTCGTCGCCCTCGAGCCTTACGAGGGCTTTCGTGCCGGCTTGAAGGTCCTGACGCTGGTTCTGCGGGATTGAAAATTCCACCTTTGGGTTTGCTTCCGAGTCGACGACGACAATGGGAAGACCGGGAAGCGCAAGATCGCCCTCGCGCTTCAGCACCCGGGCGACCCGGCCGTCGATGGGCGAGCGCACGGTCGTGTAGGCGAGCTGCGCCTTTGCGGCAGCGAGCATGGCCTCTGCCTGACGTTTGTCGCTTTGGGCGGCTTCATTCTTGAGCAAGACCTTCCGCCAGTCGTTTTCTGAAACAAGGCCTTCTTTGTAGAGCGCGGAGAATTTCTCATGGTCGAGCGCAGCGTCCTTGGCGGCTGCCGCAGCAGCCGCGACCTTCGCGGCGGCTGTCCGCACGCCTGCTTCCACATCCCGGGAATCGAGCCTGGCCACCACGCCGCCCGCCTTCACGAGGTCGCCTTCCTTCTTCGGAATAGTTTCGATGTAGGCCGAGAGGCGGCTCGCAGCCTCCACGCGGTGGTCAGGAACGACTTCGCCTAGTGCGGTAATGGACTGAGGGATGCTCGAGGGCGCAACGATTTCAACGGCTTCGACCGGGAGCTCCATTTGTGGTTTTTGAAGAGGCGCCTCATCCTTCCCGCAGCCGGAGAGGGCGAGAGAGAAGGCGATAGAGACGACGAGTGAGAGGCTGATAGCAGGAAACGGGCTCAGAGAGAATGAAGCGGAGAAATGCTTGCGGCTCATCTGGATTCTCCCGGTTCGGATGTTTTGTTTAACGGGTGATTCGTTTGCGTCTCGTGGGGCAGCGTGCATGAAATGCCTTCCGGGAAAAGGATTCTGAGAATGCTCCGCTTGATCCGCTCCGGCGTGAAGTATCCCTTTTCAGCTCCGGGAAGCCACGCGAGGGTTTTTCTGGCTTCAAAAGGCATCAGGCACATGCCGGCAACGAGAAGCGCCCAGTGCTGCCGGTTCTCCGTGATGCCGAGCTTCCCTGCGAGGTCGTAAAGGATCCGGAAGGTTTCGCGATAGGCAATGTCCGAGCACTTGCGGGAGCGCTCCTCATCCGGGTCAAGGATGGAGCGCTGAATGAGAAGCGACAGGTTCGGGTTTTCAAAGAAACGGTCGACGAGAAAGCTCACAAAGGCCTTCAGTTTCTCCCGCGGATCCGGGATGCCTGCCACTGCTTCCGTGAGCCCCGTGATGTGGGTCCGGGCAAGTCTTTCGCAGACGGCGAGCCAGAGGGCGTCTTTGCCCGGAAAGTGGTAGTAGAGCGCCGCCTTGGTGATGCCGACGTCTTCGGCAATCTCGCGCATGGAGACGCTGTCAATGCCCGCTGCGGCAAAGCGGGCTTCCGCGGCGTTGAGGATGGCTTCCCGGGAGTCGCCCGGACGGGATTCTTTCAATTCGTCTGCTTCCATGACGCTTCTTTCTATTCTTTATTCGAAGACTTTCTGCCGGTTCTATTGACTAACCGGTCGGTAAGTGAATTCTAACCAGGGTAGAAACCCGGATACCGGCAAAGCGCCAAGACTCTCTGACAGGCGTCAAAGCTCTTCTTTACGCGGAGCGGGAAAGCCCTGCCGGGAAGAACCGGCGGCCTATCATGAGCTTTCGTTTTTCCGAGGCCCTTTCTCTGAACGAGGTCATTCATGCGCTTTCGCACTGCCTGTCCTGCCGACGCTCCGAAGCTTCTTGAGATTTACCGCGAATACATCGATACGACGATTACGTTCGAGTACGCGCTTCCGTCCGTTGAGGAATTTGAGGGACGCATCCGTTCGATCAGCGAATTCTTTCCCTATATCGTGCTTGAGGACGATGCGGGAACGATCGTGGGCTACGCCTATGCGCATCGTCACATGGAGAGGGCGGCCTACCAGTGGAATGCGGAGCTCTCGATTTACCTATCGCGCAAGCTTGCGGGAAAAGGCTGGGGACGGAAGTCTTACAGTCTCCTTCTCGAACTCCTCGCGCTTCAGGGCATGAAGGCCGCGTACGGGTGCGTCACGTCGCCCAACCCGCCGTCGGAAAAGCTCCATATGAGCCTGGGGTTTGAGCTCGTCGGCACCTATCCGCTCGCGGGCTGGAAAAACGGAGCCTGGCACTCGGTGAGCTGGTTCAGAAAGGCGATCGGGAGCTACGAAGGCGAACCCGTGCCGCCGAAAGCCTTTGGCGATCTTCCCCGCGAGCAGGTCAAAGCCGTGCTCGAGCGCTGGGCCAGGGAATAAGCGGGCAGCCGGAAGCTTTCTTCAACAGAAAAGCACATTTGATGAGGATTTTTTGAAGAGTCTTCAGTGTTTTTTCACCCTTTTCTGCTAGACTTGCCGCCATTCGACACCCGGAGCCCTGAGCCCCGGGTTTTATTTGAGAGAGAGTTCAAAAATGAAGATTTCTGCGCGCAATACCCTCGAAGGCAAGATTCTTTCCATTAAGGAAGGCCCGGTTTCGACCGAAGTCGTGATTGAAACGGCTGCCGGCGAGAAGCTCGTCTCCTCCATCACGACGACCTCCGCCAAGACGCTCGGCCTCAAGGTCGGCGGCAAGGCCTACGCCATCATCAAGGCGTCGAACGTCATGATCGGCGTTGACGACTAACGTTTTCGGGTTTTAACCCAGGACGAAAAAAATCCCCTGACAGATCTCTCCGCGAGGGGATTTTTTTCGCGCTGGGTCGGTGGCTTCCGGGAGAGAGTGCGACTCCTGGAAGCTCTGTTCCCTTTACGTCAGCTCCCGCGTGAGCCCCACGGCCACGCCCTCAATGTCGAACTGATCACCCTCGCGCGGGCGGATCACCGCAGTGCGGTACTGCGAATTTTCGGCATGAAGCTCAGGCTTTCCTTTCGCGTCGAATCTGAGCCGCCGGACAACGAATTCGCCCAGATAGGAGGCGAGCACGATGCTCCCGCTTCTCTGTTCGGCAGAGCGGTCAATCACGAGGATGTCGCCCGCAAGAATGCCCGCATCCGCCATGGCGTCGCCATCGACTTCAATCAGAAAGGACGAAAGCGGCCGGCGCACGAGGATCTGGTCGAGTGTGACGCGTTCGTTCCTGCAGTCGGCCGCGGGCGACGGAAAACCGCAGCCCGCGGAGAGCGAAAGGCGCACGAGCTGATAGCGATGGGTGTTGCGGCAGACAAGGCCCATCCGCCGGCGGACGGAAGACTGCGGCTTCAATTCATTGGGCGCGGGGGAGGGCGTCATGGCTTATCCGGCTTATTTGGTTTCGACGGGCTGCTGATTGTCCTGAGCTTCGGGACAGTGATCACCGGTAGGAGCGGATCACGTGCCGCACGATGCCCTCGATCACGAACTGTTCAGTTGTCCGCGGTCTGAGGACGGGGTAGCGCACCGCTGAGTTTTCGCTTCTGAGCTCGGGCCTTCCGTCGATCACCTTGAGGCGCTTCACGAGGAAGTTTCCGTCGTAGCAGACGAGCACGATCTGGCCGCTGCGCGCTTCCGAAGACACTTCGACAATGAGAAGGTCCCCTTCGAAGATGCCGGCATCCACCATGGAGTCGCCGGAGGCTTCAACGAGAATGGTCTTCCCGGGTTTTGGAACAAGAAGGTCGTAGAGATCCGTTTCCTCGGTTTCCGCTTCCGAAGCAGGTGCCGGGAACCCGCAGGCCGCGCGCATATCGAGCTTGGGGATCGTGCATTCGGAGGATTTCTCCTTCGGCACCTGAATCGTTTCCGGCTTGATGCCGGGAGAGAGCACTCCGCCGCTTCTCTGGAGGGCGTCGATGAGGGCTTCCCTCGCCCAGCGCGAGCCGCCGCGGTCCTTGACGGCCTGCATGAGGGCTTCGTTCACGCGCATCGTGAGAAACCGCCCCTGAACCTCGTCTTCCGCTTTCCTGGGACGTCCGGGCTGGCGCTTGATCGGGGCTTCTTCGGACGCGGGCTTCTTTTCGGTCATGGAAAAGTTCCTTTGAGTTAAACTTTCACGTTAGACGGTTATTATAGATAGTGTTTTGGGGCTTCGGTCATGGAATTCATCTCTCTCAAATCGCCCGAACGCATGGAAAAGCTGAGGGCGCTCGGGAAACTGCAGGGAACGGCTGACGCCCTGCAAGAGGGAATCCCGGCGAAGACGCCCGCATCGCGATTTGCGAGGCCGGAGAGGCCTACAGGGCTCGATCCCCGACAGGTGATCTGCCTCATCGACGCCAACAAGTTCTACTGCGCCTGCGAGCGCGTGATTGATCCCTCCCTGAGAGGGAAGCCCCTCGTTGTGCTTACGAACAACGACGGGTGCGTGGCGGCGCTCACGCCTGAAGCGAAGGCCCTCGGCATCCGCCGCGGGATGCCGGCATATCAGTTCAGACGCCTCGTCAAAGAGGGAAAGGTCGAATGGCGAAGCTCCAACTATGAGCTCTACGGATCGGTATCCAAAAACATCGCGGCGATTTTGTCCGGCATGGCGGTGCGGATCGAGCGCTATTCGATCGATGAAAACTTCGTCGACATTACCGGAATCCCGGGAGATCCGACGGCGCTCGGGCGGGCCATGAAGGAGCGGATCTACGCGTGGCAGAGAATCCCGGCCTGCGTCGGCATCGCCAATACGAAGACGCTTGCGAAGCTTGCCAACCACCTCGCCAAGGACTGGCCCGTCTTCGGGGGCGTCATCAACTGGCTCGACCTCGCGCCCCATCGACAGGAAAAGGCGATGTCGATTACGCCTTTAAAGGAAGTCTGGGGGATCGGAAGCCGGATGGGAGAGGCGCTGCAGGCACTCGGCATCCAGACGGTGCTCGACTTCTGGAAGATGGATCCCTTATTCATCCGCGCACGCTGGGGCGTGGTGCTTGAGCGCACGTGGCGGGAGCTCCACGGCATCCCCTGCATTCCCTTCGACGAGGAAGCCGCTCCACGAGAGCAGATCATCCGAAGTCGCTCCTTCGGCCGGCCAGTCACGGACCTCGCGTCGCTCACTGCTGCAGTGTCGCAGCACATGGCGGACGCCGCCATGACGCTCCGGCAGCAAAAGAGCGCTGCGGGCGAGGCCGGGGTCTTCTTTCACACGAATTTCTTCCGGGGCGATCTCCCACAGCACAATGTCTCGCGGGTCGTGAAGCTCCCCATCCCGACTTCAGACACGCTTCTTCTCACCCGGGTCGCCGTGGGGCTGGTCGAACGCTTCCGACGCGAAGGCTTCGCTTATCAGAAGGCGGGCGTCATTCTTTCGGGCATCGCTCCGGAAGCGTCTGCAGACATTCCGGAAACGCTTTTCAGCGATGCGCCGGACCCGGAAAAGGAAAGGCGGCGGGCGCTGATGGAAACGCTCGACGGGCTCGCGAGGATCTACGGCCGAGGGATTGTGACCACCGCGAGCACGCAGCTCGCATCCGGCTGGGAAGCGCGGCACGAGAAGCTTTCCCGGTGCTACCTCACGCGGCGGGAGGAAATCCTGCGCGCGCATTGAAGCGCCTGGACGTTCTCGCGCTCCTGAAGGAAGAAATCCGGGGCCTAAAAAGACAAGAAGCAGCGCGGTCGTCCCGTGCTGCTTCTGCTGCCGTTTCCGGCAAATGCGTGCGTGCAGAACCTGAGAATCAGGCGTCGCGCAAGCGGAGCGTCTTCTTGAGGATCCAGAGCGCAATCACAAGGAGAAGAATCGCTCCGGCGGTCGACGCCATCGTGAGCGCGTTGATGTGCTCGACGTCGACCACGATGTAGCGGGCAACCGCGACGATCGCGAGCGCGATCGGCGTATGAATCGGGATTTCGCGCGTGCCAAGCGACGAGCCCTTCACCATGGAGAGAATCTCAATATAGAGGAAGAGCATCAGGAGGTCGCCGAGGCTGATGCTTCTCGCAGCGATCATTTCCCAGGCGGCCTGACCGATCCCACCCACGGCGGCGACGGCGATGGCGATGAGCGCCGCGGCCTGCGCGTAGGTGAGCCAGAGGTTGATGACGAGGCTCGCGGACGTGAGCTTCGGCGATTCAACAGACGTGGCGGCCGTGGGGTCGTTCGAGAAGGCGCACTGGCGGCAGGGGCCTTCGGGAAGCTGGGCACTGGCATCCGTATGGCGATGAGTTTGAGCGTTGGGCGGGGTATTGGAACCTGAAGCAGACATTGAAGGATCAGGAAAGGGGAAAAAGGGGAACCCATTATGCGGGAGGGAAGGGATGACGGGTTAACCCGTGAGGGAGAGGAGGACGTAAGAGAAGACAGAAAAAAGGTAGCAAATCTTTTCCAGAGTGCATTTGAGCTGAAAAGGTCTTCGGACGGTCCGGGCAGGGGTTGAAGTAGAGGGAGGTTCGGTCCGGGAAAAAAGCAGTCAAAGCACTCTTTCCTATGGAAATTGAGGAGAGCGCTGACCCGGGGGAGACGCGTGCGGCAGGGGATCTGAGTGAGTTTCACCCGATTGAAGGGAAAAACTATTGGATCGATTGTTTACGGTGTTGGTCAATTCGGCAGCAGAAGCCCTGGCAAGATCAGAGGCTTGCGGGATCTATCGCTCCCGGATGGTGACGGCAAGCCCCGGCGCTTCCTTTTCACCGGGATGCGCTTCATCGAGCTCCACGGAAAGATTCCATCGGTCGCAGAGAGTCTTCACAATAGCAAGTCCCAGGCCCGTACCCGAGACGCCCGTTCCGAGACGACGGCAGAAGGGTTCCATCACGCGCTCGCGTTCGGTTGACGGAATCCCCGGACCATTGTCGGATACGCGGATGACGGGGGGATTCACGCTGAGAAGCTGGAGCGTCACGGCAGTGCCGGCCGGGGAATACCGGACGGCATTTTCGAGGAGATTCCTCAGAATCGTGAAGAGGTCGTCGAAATTCATCGGCAAGGACGGCTCTGCTCCCGGAGGAAGATCCTCGATGCCCTCAACCTCGAGTGTGAGCCCCAGCTTTTCAGCTTCCCAGTAGACGGACTGAATGGCTTCGTTGAAGGCGCTGATGATGTCTGCTTTCTGGGCGGCTCCGCCCTGACGGCGATCCTGGTCGGAAGGCTTGGCAGATGTCTTTGCCTGTGCGCGCTTCAGTGTGAGGAGCTGACTCACCTGACGGACCGCGCGGTCGATGCCGGCGCGAAGGGTGGAGAGGCGCTCTCTTGCCGCTGGCGAGAGGTCTTCCTTTTCAAGGCGCTCGGCCTGAAGCGAGAGGGCTGCCAAGGGAGAGCGGAGTTCATGCGCAGCATCCGCCACAAACCGCGCTTCCTGTTCTCTCAAGGTTTCAACGCGGGCAAGGAGGCCGTTGAAGGCCGTGAGGAGCGGGAGGAGCTCCGACGGCATGCCGGTGAGCGACATGGGCGAGAGCGAGTCGCCCGACCGGTGGCCCAGGTCGGCGGCAAGGCGCTTTACCGGCCGCATCATCTGCCAGAGGAAGAACCAGATCCAGAGGGACAGGAGAACCGAAAGAACGAGGAACGGGATGATGAGGTTGATCGTATCGGCCCAGGCTTCCTTCCAGACGGCGGATTTTCTTTCCGCGGTGACGACGTGTCTTCCGCCCACATTCACCGTCAGAACGAAGACGCGGTAGTTGGCTCCATGAATCTTGAGCGTGTGGTAGCCGTCCTTCAGCGGATGATCGAGCCTCAGTCTCAATGCGCGGCCCGTGCGGTGAAGGGTCTGAATGAGAACGTCGGCTCCGGCGGGAAGGCCCGCGCGAGGATCATCCTCGTCCACGATGTAGCGGTCTTCGAAGTCCTCATCGTCCATGTAGAGGGCTTCAAAGGAATTTCCCTTCTGGCTGAAGGCAATGCGCGAGCGCGCGAGGATGCCTGCCACTTCCTCGAGACGGTCTTCCTGAGATTCCGCAGCTTCAAAGTAGGAGACCGCAAAGATTGAGGCTGAAGCGACAAGCGAAAACGCGACGACCGCGCCCGCGCAGCAGAGGCTTGCTCTGAGCGTGAAGGACGGGTTTGCAGAATGAGGCGTACGGAGCGCCGTCCGGATTTCAGAGATCGTTTCCTTGAAACGCTTCAGGATTTCGCTCAAGGCGGGCTCCTCATGGAAAAAGGGGGAATAAACCTGATCAGATCACATCACATCAGCTTCGTGCAGCGGCATCGCGGCTCGCGACCATCCAGCCTAAGCCTCGTACATTACGGATGGCGTCAGCGCCGAGCTTCTTTCTGAGCGAATGAATCAGATATTCGACGGCGTTGCTTTCGGGTTCTTCGCCCGCCCCGTAGATGCGGTCTTCGAGCGCACGGCGGGAAAGAATGGCTCCCGGACGGGCAAGAAGGGCATTGAGGAGTGCAAATTCGCGCTTTGTGAGCGTGAAGTCCTTCCCGTTCATTTCAGCGGTCTTCGTGTCCATGTGGAGCGTGAGGACGCCGTTCGTGAGATTGTTGTCCGATGCGCCGTTCCTCCTTCTCATGACGGCTCTCATGCGGGCTAGGAGCTCGCTCATGTGGAAGGGCTTCACGAGATAGTCGTCGGCACCGGCATCGAGCCCCTGTAGGCGGTCTTCGAGGTCGTCGCGGGCGGTGAGGATGATGACCGGCGTGTCGTTCTTTTCAGCACGCATGGTGCGCAGAACCGTCATGCCGTCAACAGATGGGAGGCCAAGGTCGAGGAGCACGAGCTGGAAGGTGTTGACCGAGAGCTGCGCGAGCGCGTTCCTGCCGTTGGTCACGAGATGAACCGCGTGTGCTTCATCGGAGAGCGCTGCCTTGACGGCGTCGGCAATCATCGGATCGTCTTCAACAAGGAGGATGCGCATGGGGAATCTCATTCGGGAAAGGAGGAATCTTGAGAGAGATTCTAGGGCGCGGGGAATTAGGTAATGGTTAGGAGTTGAAAACTGTCAGGCAGTAAAAAACCCGCTCGGGCGTCCCCGGGCGGGTTTTAATGAGCTTTTGCTCGAATCTCGGCTACTCAATGAGAAGCGGGAGATTCTTCAAGTTCAGATCAGGAGATTAGAACTTGTGGGTCATGCCGAAGATGAATTCGGTGACGTCCGTGTCGGCAAGTTTTGCAGCCTTGTTGTAGTCGCCGGAGGCATAGTCCGCAGCAGCCCAAACGGAGGTGCGCTTGCTAAGCGGATAGATGTAACCGGCAGAAATCTGATAAACCTTGAGTTCGGGTTTCTCTGCATTGGCCGCAACATCCGTATATTCGGCTTCACCATAGCCGGCAGCAAACTTGGCAGTACCGCCAAAGGCCGGAACATCAAGACCGAGGTTCACGCCGTAGCCTTCAAGGGCGTTGAATTTTTCATTCCCAGCGGCACCATTAACGCCAGAGGCAGTCCAAAGAATAGCGCCCTTCTTACCGAAGGACTTGGAATTGTCAAAATACTGGCCATTGAGGTAAGCCTTGACAACACCAAAGTTGTAGGTAGCACCAAGGGTGACGCTCAGGGCATCATCGTCGTACGTACCATTCTGGGGGCCTCGAACATACTGGGAGTTGTAATTGATGGAGTCAACGATCACAACGCCTTCAAATGCCCCAGCCTTATACTGAGCGCCGATACCATAGTAACGGTCGACATTGGCCTTGCCTTCCGTGCCGTGGGCAATGGCATTCTTGAGATCCTTAGTCTGCGAGTTGTTGTCAAAGGAGTACTGCGCGAAGACCGTCAGACCAGCAAAGCTCGGGGTCTTATAGGTGATCATGTTGTCGAAGCGGGCAGCCGTAGCACCGAACACTGCCGTGCTGGCACCAACCGTACCCCAGCCAGTGGAGAACGGATGGATGTTCGAGCCGGCGAGAGCATAGGAACCAGCGCCGCCAGCGAGCTGACCAACACGACCGAAGCCAACGTGACCGAAGGCGCCTTCAACGAAGAGGAGCGCTTCACGGCCGAAGATCCTGTTGTCGCCATTGGAGTCGAACGTGCCGTCGTCGGAATCAAAGCCGTTTTCGAGAACGAAGCCGACCTTCATGCCGTTGCCGAGGTCTTCCGTACCCTTAAGGCCAAAGCGGTTGCCAGCCTGCTGGCCCCCTTTCATCTGGAAGGTATTGACGTCATCAGAGCCGTCAACCGACTTGTTCATATAGGAGAAGCCGGTATCGATAACGCCGTAGAGCGTAACGTCAGCAGCAAAGGCGGAGCCGGCAAAAGCGCCGAGGATTGCAGCTGCAGCAAGAGTCTTCTTAAACATTTTTCAGAGCCTTTTTAACAATCGGGAAAATTCCCAAAAGTCGAACGGAGGTTTGCACGCCCGCCGTTCAGCTTTATTAAACAGGCAAGCTCGCAGCAGCTTTATGCACGGTCACCGCCGAAGCCTGAGCAGCCGTTCATGAAGAACAGCCGTGATCCCTGCCTGTCCATGGATCTGTTAGGCGTTTTAACAGAAATTACGAGATTCCGGTTAAGTAAAAAAACCAAGAGAGGCGAAAAGGACATAAAAAACAAGTGTAAGTTCAAAAAGGAAGACTTCACGAAGGTTGTTTGTTGTAAGTTCGCCACCAAAATTTATGCTGTGGTTTGCGAACGATTCTCGTTTAAAAACAAAGGAAATGAGTGGAAGAATTGCGTAAACCGTAAGGGGAGTTATACAGGGGACGGCCAACTTTGCTGCCTGCAGTCAGAATGGGATATTTGAGAGGTGGAGAACGAAAAAGCGAAAAAGCCGAAGTTCTTTAGTCAAGAACTTCGGCTTAGCTTCAACGCTCTGCGGCAGAGAAGATAGGCTGGGATTTCTGAAACCTCACCTTTCTCACTGTCGAGAGTTCAACTTAAACGCGGCAGTGCAAGTGCCTCATCAAGCTCTGATTAGAAGCGGTGGGTCAGACCAACATAGGCCTGGACGAGCTGGTTCTCAGTGTCGTCCTTTTCGGTGCCGACCTTGTCGCGGGATTCAACGCCGTAGCCGGCACCTGCGTAGAGCATAGTGCGCTTGCTGAGGTCGTACTCATAGCGGGCGGCAAGACCGTAGTAGTCGCCTTCATGCTTTTCCTTGCCGGCTACAACGCCGTCCTGTTCGAAGTTCGAATAGTAGCCGCCGACCGTGATGAGGCCGCCTGCAGCCGGAACCTGAGTGCCGACATTGAAGCCGAAGCCCTTCACGCCGTCGGTGGCGACGGTGGCGCCGGTGGCACTGACGAGCGTGTCATCGAGGGTCGGAGCCGTGGTGAGGCCGTTAAAGTACTGGCCCATGGCAAAGACCTTGGCAACACCGAAGTCGTAGTTGCCGCCGAGGAAGAAGACGTTGGCGTCCTTGTCAAGTTCGCGCTTGGTGCCGTTGGAGCCGTACTTCGTAAGTTCATAGGCAGCGACAAACTGAGCCGGACCGTATTCACCCGTCAGGGCAACGCCGGCGTAGCGCTTGGAGCTCGAGAAGTCGCCTTCATCGCCGCTAAACTTTTCTTTCGCAACATTGCTGTCCTGCTTGAAGGAATACATCGCAGTGACCTGGAGGCCGGCGAACTTCGGGGACTGATAGGCAACCGTATTGTCGTAGCGGGAAGCGCCGTAGAGGCCGAAGACGTCATTGTCGCCGCCGTCGAATGCATCACCGATCGAATAGACGACGTCGTAGGTGCCGGCAGCAGACGAAAGGGCACCCATGCGGCCGAAGGTCAGCGTGCCGAAGTCGGAGTAGACCGAGAGGGTGGCCTGACGACCGAAGATGCGGTTCTGCTTCTCGTTGTACTTCGAGAGTGTGCCGTCATCGGCATTGAAGCCGCTTTCGAGCTGGAAGCCGACCTTCAGGCCGTTGCCCAGGTCTTCAACGCCCTTGATGCCCCAACGAGAGCCGGCATCAACGCCGCTCTGAAGCCTGAGAGTGTTGTCATCGGCAGATGTACCGTCAGCGGCCTGCTTATCGGTGTAGTTGTAGAGGAAGCCATAGTCGACAACGCCGTAGAGCGTCACGTCAGCGGCAGCAGCGGAGCCGGCAAAAGCGCCGAGAACTGCGAGAGCAGCAAGAGTCTTTTTCATGATTTGAAAATCCCCAGTAGAAGTAGAGGTCATTCGGAACGAAACCGGGAAATCCCGTTTGATCCCGAATAACCTCCGCATTCTGGCGGATTATTCAATCCTGCTCAACGACGTTTACAGATTTCCGTTAAAACATCCAAGAAAAACAATTAATTACCTGAAATAGTTTTTGTATTCAATAAGCAACAGGGCTTAAAGCGGCAGACAAAAATCACGCCTGAGGCATCTCCTCCTCATCGCCCTTCCTCGTGAAGAGAAGCACCTCGGTTGCGACATTCCTGCCGGGCGCGCGGTGGATATCGAGTTCCGTGAGGTTCTCGGGATCAAGCCCGAAGCGGATCGTCTGGGCTTCCTCTTCAAACTGATCGTTCACGATCCGCTCGAGGAGGGAATAAACGAGCATGCTTGCCGACTCAAAGGGAAGTCCGTCGAGATCCACCTCGATTTCCGGGTGGCCGATCGTCGTGAGACCGTAGGTCGAGATGTAGGGCATGCCGAAATCCTCGAGTGTAAAGATGCTCACGACCGAGAGCGTCGGGAATGCGCCGGCAGAGACGGGCCTTGCGGCGTCGATGCAGTAATTGGCGGGCTGGAGCACCCCGGCGAGGTAAACCCCGAGCGGCTCGGCCGAACGGCAGGCGGAAGCAAGCAATTGCGCGAAGAGCGAGGCCGCGTCCTTCAAGGGCGTTGTGCCGGCTTCAAGGCGCAGATTGATGCGTCCTGCGTGGTTCAGAAGAAGCGCTTCGGCGTCCCGCGTATAGATGTTCTTTCTCGCCGCCTGTTCGAGCGACGTGTCGGGAACCTTCCCGGATTCGCATTTGAGGGATCCCGAGAGGTAGCCGATCCGGAAGGTGAACGTGTCCGGATCATCGGGGGTCCTGTCGACAATGGCAAGGTTCCAGTTGGTCCAGAGGTCCTTGAGGAACCGGTCTTTGTTGAGCCGGAGTCTCTCGCGGGGCATCAGAAGCGTGGCCGTAAAGATGCCGGCGGGGAGTTCGGGGAGAAGCTCCCGCTCGAAGTTCTGCTCTTTCTCAAGGCGCTCTTCGTCTGAAAGAAGGAGCTTGTAGGCCGAGGGCTGATCCTTCTTCACGGCTTCCTTGAGCGCCTTGTATTCCTCGGAATCGACGCCCTCGCGCTGAAGAATGAGGAGCGCCAGCGGGAAGTTCGCAGGCGAATTCGCAGGCGCATAGTTGTGCGACGCGCGGAAGTGCGCGATGGCTGCATCCTTGTCGTCCATGCGCTGGGCATTGAGGCCGAGAATCCATTCCTTTCTCGCGCGCTCCGAATCGGTCGTGGGTTGAAGCGCTTCGGCCGCTTTCGTCGAGCGTTCAAGGTCAGGGCCGAGGAAGAGCGCCATCACGAGGTTTTCGTCAACGGCGAAGGTGCGGTTGGCTTCCGGGATGCGCTCGAGGACCTTCTGCGCCTTATGGCGCTCATGGCGCATAAGCCAGTATTTCGCGAACTGGAGGATGTAGTCCGAGTCCTCGACGGTGGGTTCTTCGGGCATCGGGTCCGTAAAGATCTCGCGGAGGAACTTTTCCTCTGCAATTTCAGGGCAGCGCTTTCTGGAGTCCGGCATGAACTTCGCGAGCCATGCGGCATCCTCCGGCGGAATCTCGGGCTGTGGCGCGGGTTCGGGCTTCGCTTCCTCGTCCTTATCCGATACCTCAATCTCCTCGCCGTTCATGAGGGACTTGACGAGAATGGAGGAGGCTGCTGCGGTATCCGCGAGGTCCTTGTCGTCCTCGGCGGCTTCGCTGAGCGCCTGGTGGAATTCACCGACGAGTTTTTTGAGCTGCCGCGAGAATTCGTCGGAATCCATCGGATTCCCTTCCTCATCCTCGTGAGCATCCGCGTCCGCGGGAGCATTTTCCGCTTCCGCCTCCACTTCGGGGATCGTGCCCGCCGGCAGAATGACGGCTGAGTCGGAAGCAATTTCCGAAAGGCTCTTCATGAGCTCTGCATCCGAAGGTTCCGCAACCTCGCTCTCATTCGCTTCAGAATCGGCAGATTCCTCAGCTGAACCCCTTTCGAGGACGACGTCGGGGCGGTTCAGCCCGATGCGCCGGATCTCCTCTTCAAGTTCCGGGCTTCTCAGGTTTTCGAGCATGACGGCAGCGCCGAGCGTCTTGCAGTCTTCGCGGGGAGCGCCGAAGACATAAGCGCCCGCGAACTCCTTCTTCTCCTTGTCGTCAAGAATCGGAAGGCCGAAGATCGCGCCTTCTGCGGCGTCGACGGCGGGGGAGCCTCCGAACCAGATGACGGCATCGGGGCGGTCCTTGCCGCGAAAGAGCGCTTCAAAGCGGGTTTTGAGCGGCATCACGCGATTCCGGATGATGGGGCCGGCCCAGGGGGAGAGGAGCTCGGGCTCGCGGCGAACAAGTTCGACGAAGCGCTTGCTCTGAAGCGGGTTCTTGGCGGCAAAGCCCGCCGTCTTCACGCGCTCGCTCAGGGTGAGGAGCATGAGGAAGCGGTCCGTGCGGATGACGGGGGTGAGCGGGAACGCCTCTTCAAAGTAGGTTTCAAGAACGGGACCGAATTCGGCCCAGGAGAGCCACTCGATTTCAGAAGCTTCCTTTGGGAGCTCGTCGATGAAGTCGACCCTGACCCCCGCATCGGCAAAGGCCTTTGCGAGGCGTTCGATTTCCTTTTCGCGCTCGGGCGTCTTCCAGGATTCGCCGACCGCAAAGGCGACGTGCTTTGGGGATACGGGCGTAATGAATTCATGACGCCAGGCCTGAACGCCTTCGGTACCCATCAGCATCGGACGGTAGCCCGGGAATTCCCAGGGGCCGCACCCCGGCTGATCAGAGACGCCTTCATTAAGCGCGGCAACATTGATGAGGCCTGCCGCCGATACGGCGTCCCTCCCGATCGCTCCCCAGCCGGCATAGCGCCAGGAATGCACGAACCCTTCCGTGGACGTAAAGACCCCGAGGCTCGGGCGGTAGCTCGTCATTCCGGAGCGGATGGCGGCAGAGGCCATGTCCGAGCCGCGCCCAAGAACGAGCGCCGCGCTCACGGCACCGACGGCGACAAGAGAGGCGGAAGCGTCAAAGGGCGACATGACGTGCGGCGATGTTTCCGGGTAGCAGGGATTGACGGGAGATCCGGAACGGACCGTGAACCCCAGATATTCGGGCGAGAGAAGGCCGAGCATTTCGCCGCAGTTGGCGACCATGGCAAGCGATGCCCCGGCCTCTTCGAGCGAGAGGACGGGGCGAGCCGTATGGAGGAGCTTTTCGTCCCGAAGGTCGCCGCAGGTGAAGGACCGCGCCCCTTCGAGGGAAATATTCCCCGAGACCGCAAAGGTCGTGCCGGTCAGGGGCTTGAAGGGCTTCTTGAGTTTCTGTGGCTTTTCTCCGTCCGCGGGGGAAGCATCATCCGGTTCCGAAGGCCCGAACGCTTCAAACGCATGGGAGAAGTTTTCGGGAAATTTGAGCGGCCGCAGTGCCGCCGCATTCATCGTGCGCGCGGTTTCTCCGGCGAGTTCATCCTCGCCCTCGAGCGCAATGGCGGGCGTGATGCCGAGTTCGCTCGCGCAGGCCTGCCGGTGCTGAATCGGAAGGAGATTAAGCGAGCGCATGAGGCGCGCCGCCCGGGAGAGCTTCACTTCATGACGGCCGAAATAGATGGTTTCAGGCGTTGCGGAGAGAAAGGCCTTTTCCTCTTCGTTCTGGGTCCCCGATTTTGTGTTCATCAGCTGCTGAGTTCTTTTCAAGGAAATGAGTTTCTCCTGAGTCCGGCAAACTATGCCGATTATTAATATTCGGGGGCGGCCTGCCTCTTTTCTTTAAGAGACGGCCCCGCATGTCAGCGACTCAGGATGCGGCAGGGAAGGATCCCCAAAAAAGCCGCGGCAAAGGAATTTTCTCAATCCTACACTTTCAGCAGGGCCTGAAGAGCGAAAGGACAAATCTCGAAAAGCAATTTTCTTTGCGAACCATCTCAATTCGGGCTAATCTTTCTCTTTTTCCCGCTTTTTGAAGAGAAATGACAGACACGCAGCTTGAGGCCCATGCCGGCTCCAACACTGAGACGCCCCTGAGGGCTTCCGACTACCCGATGACCGGACTGGTGCTGCTCTCGGTACCTGCCTGGGAGCCCTCGCATCTGAGGCAGTCTCTTCTTCTTGACTGGCAGATCAATGCGGGCGAACCCCCGCAGACGCCGCGCGAACCGTGGATCTTCCGCGTCAACGGGTCGCTCGTCGTGGTGGGCCTTGAGCCCCGGCCGGTTCCCGACCATGCGGCCGACGAACAGGCAAAGAACTGCCACGACTGGCCCGAAGCCGCGGATGTCGCCCATGCTCACCAGGCGTACCTTGCGGTGGCTGTGATCGCGGAAAGCGCGTCTCTTATCGAAAATGCCCGCACGGCGATGAAGGTGCTTGCGTCCCTCTGCGAGCAGCCCAATGCCCGCGCCGTCAATGCGGCTTCGAGGCTCTTTGCGCCCGATGTCTACCGCAAGGCCGCGCTTGCGATGCAGGATTCCGAGAAGGCCTTTCCGATCTTCAACCTCATCTACTTCGGTCTCTGGCAGCAGAACGATGTCGAGGGGCTCTCAGGCTACACCGTCGGGCTCGACCGCTTCGGCGTGCGCGAAGTGGAGATTCAGGGGAGCCTTCTCAAGCCCCTCGAAATCCGTGCGCTCATGGTGGATGCCGCCATGATGCAGATTACGCGCGGGAAGACCTTTGCCGAGGGCGAGGAAGTGAAGCTCGGCGGCAGAACCTACAGGGCGCTTATTGCTGCGTCTGCGGCGCTGCCGATTCCGGAAACGACGCACCTCGTGCCGATGCCCTGATGCGCCCGGCCGGCGAAGCGTGAGTGAAGAGCGAGGCCCCGGGAAGCCGGGTCAGGCCTCGCTTTTTCATTTTCGGCATAGAGACACCACCCAAGTGCTTGTATGTTTGCGGCGCTTTCAAACCGGTATTCTTTGGGGCGACCCATACCTACTAAAACGTGCGGGCGCTTCAGGATTCCCATGCCGGAAGCCGGATCGTCCGTCTGACGCCCACTGACAAAAAGGAATTGCTCTCATGCTCCAAAAGCCCGTACTCGCGCTTTTCGTTTCGCTTCTCTTTGCTTCATCGATCGCCGCTGCTGAAGGCGCATCGGCCTCGCACGCGTCGCTTCCCGGCTGGGCCGAAGGCGCGGAAGTCATTCGCGTTGATGCCGTGCGTCCCCAGATCGACATGATTACGGGCGTGATCTTTAGCCAACTTAAGAGCACGCGCGCCGTGAAGCAGCTTCGCATGACGCTTGAAATTCCGCGCACGAAGGAAAAGAAGCCCGCAGTCATCTATTTTCCGGGCGGCGGCTTCACTTCTGCCGACCATGAGAAGTTTTCCGAAATGCGACGCGCGCTCGCGGAAGCGGGCTTCGTCGTTGCGGCAGCCGAATACCGTCCGGTTCCGGCCAAATTCCCGGCGCTCCTCGAGGATGCAAAGGCGGCGGTCCGCTACATCCGCGCGCATGCCGATGAATACGGCGTGGATCCGAACCGCATCGGCATCCTCGGCGACTCCGCGGGCGGCTATCTTGTGGAGATGGCGGGCGCAACCAACGGCGAAAAGACCTTCGACAAGGGCGATTGGACGGATGTCTCTTCAGACGTGCAGGCCGTCGTTTCGATCTACGGCATCTCGGACCTCATGACGATCGGCGAAGGCTTTGACGCGGCGACGCAGAAGGTTCACGAATCGCCCGCCGTGACGGAAGCGCTTCTCGTCAACGGCCCGGCCTTCCGCGACTATGCCGGGGCTTCCATCATGGCGGATCCGAAGAAGGCCATGGCCGCGAGCCCGCTCGGCCACATTGACGGCTCTGAGCCGCCTTTCTTCATCCTCCACGGCGCAGAGGACAAGCTTGTTTCTCCCATGCAGAGCGCGAAGCTCTACCGGGCGCTCCGCGAGAAGAACGTGCCTGCCGACTATCTCCTCGTTGAGAATGCCGGTCACGGCGATCTCCCCTGGTACCAGAAGCCCGTGATCGACCGCGTCGTCGCGTGGTTCGCGAAGACTCTGGGAGCGATGAAGGGAAATGCCGCTGAAGGCGCGAATCTCTGAGTGTTCTCAGGATTGAAGAGAGTCTGACATCAAAAGAGCAGGGGCCGGCAAATTGCCGGCCCCTGTGTTTTGGAAGAAAGACGAGTCTGATTTGCTGCTTTTAATCGCCGTGAGTCGTCGTCAGGCAGCTGCTGACCAGAAGATGAGAAGCAGGATCTGGCCCGTGATGATGCGCAGGAACATGGCGAGCGGATAGACCGTGGAATAGGCAACCGCAGAGCTGTTCTTTTCCGAGAGCGTCGCCGCGTAGGCAAGAGTCGGAGGATCCGTCGTCGCACCCGCCATCATGCCGACGATCGAGTGGTAGTTGATGCGGAAGATCTTCCGCGCGGCCCAGCCGACGATGAGGAGCGGCACCATCGTGATGATGACGCCGAAGAACATGTAGAGGAAGCCGTTGCCGGAAATGAAGGCGTCCGCAAAGCCGCCGCCCGCAGCGAGACCCACGCTTGCGAGGAAGAAGGCGATCCCGAGCTCGCGCAGCATCAGGCTCGCGGAGTTGGTCGTATAGGTGGCGAGCTTGAGCGACGGCCCGTAGCGGCCGAGGAGAATTGCAACGACGAGGGGGCCGCCCGCGAGACCAAGCTTCACCGGAACGGGAACGCCAGGAATGGCAATCGGCAGGATGCCGGCGAGAATGCCGAGCGCGATGCCGACGAAGATCGAGATGATGTTCGGATGGTCGAGCTTCCCCTGCTGGTTCCCGACGCGGGAGGAGAAGCGCGTGATGGCGCGCTCCGGACCCACGATCTTGAGGCGGTCGCCCAGCTGCAGGTGAAGGCTTCGGTAGGGGAAGACTTCCATCCCCGCGCGGTAGATGCGGGTGATGTTGAGACCGTCGTAGTGGGAGAGGTGAAGGTCCTTCACGCGAAGGCCGTTAACCGCCGGATCCGTCACAATGACCGTTTCCGCATGAACCGGGGAATGCGGCATCGCGAGGTCGACGTCGTTCACTTCCTTCCCGAAGAAGGCGACGATGCCGTCCTTGTTTTCACTCTGGGAAACAATGCGCAGGACGTCGCCCGTCTTCACCTGGGTCAGAGGACCCGGGCTCGTGATTTCGTCCGAATCGGCAATCTTCCTTCGCGAGCAGACGAAGGGGCGGCCGATGAATTTGCGGATGGATTCGAGGGTCTGTCCGTTGAGGAAGGCGTTCACCACCTCAACGTGAAAGCAGATCGGCGCATCGCTCTTGTCGGCTTCGTCCGCCTCCCAGGCCTTGTCCTCATCGGCAAGGTTGATGCGAAAGAGCACGCGGATGAGAATAGCCGAGAGGATGATGCCGACGACGCCCAGCGGATAAGCGCAGGCATAGGCGACGGTAATGTCCTCGCCCTTGTACCCCATGACGGCGAGCGCCTCCTGCGTAGCGCCGAGACCCGGCGTATTAGTGACGGCGCCATAGTGAACGCCTAAGAAGGCAGGGAGGTCGATCGAGCCCCCGAAAAAGGCCCAGAGGAGGAGCGTCACCAGGATCGAGAGAAAGATCGCGGCGACGGTGAGGCCGTTCATCACGATGCCGCCCGAGCGGAAGCTCGAGAAGAACGAGGGACCGACCTGAAGGCCGATGAAGAAGATGAAGAGAATGAGGCCGAAGTCGCGCAGGAATCCGAGCACATGGGGTTCGACCGCGATGCCGAAATGTCCGACGGCAAGGCCGACGAAGAGAACGAACGTGACGCCCAATGACACGCCGAATATCCGGATGCGGCCGAGCGCAAGTCCGAGGGAAATGACAAAGGCGTAGACGAGCAGAATGTGCGCGATTGAGGACGGCGACGTCAGCGCGGATTCCATGGGTATTCCTTTAGGGTGCGATGAAGCCGCGGGGGAAGCGGATGGGGGAACCTCGCCGGGCGGTGTCAGTATTTTTTTTATTATTGGAAGTCTTCTGCCATGGGGCGAAGAGGTCCTTTTAAAGAGTATGAAGTTTAAGGAAGGAAGCGGAAAAATCTTTCGTCAAAAGCTAGCGGCTTGAATTCGGTTAAGAAGGAAAGCCGATATTTACGGTGGACGGGCGCAGACGGCTCTCTTTAAGTGCCGCCCGGAAAGTCATGGAGCGACTCGGGAGGCTGAGGATTCGCCGATGATCTCGGAAGCAGTCGCGTCGACCGACTTCACCGTAATGATCCGTTCGGCGAGATCCCGGTAGATCGGGGCGCGTTCTTCGTAGAGCGCTTCAACGCCCCGGGCCTGCGGGATGGGGCGGTTGTAGGTGGAGAGCTTCGAGAGCGGCCGCTGCATCCAGTAGAAGGTGCCGTTCAACGCCAGAAGCATGCGGTTGCGGGGCTTGAGGCACGCCCCGCCGCCCGTGGAAATCACGA
Organism: uncultured Sutterella sp.; assembly: GCA_934255515.1. Lineage (GTDB taxonomy): Bacteria > Pseudomonadota > Gammaproteobacteria > Burkholderiales > Burkholderiaceae_F > Sutterella. Next base: position 17,859 of record CAKQON010000010.1, on the reverse strand, counting down.
GGCCGTGCTGACCGGCAAGCGCTTCAATGACTTCAGTCTCGTGGAGGCGGAAGAATTCCTCCCCGTCCTCGCGGTAGATTCTCTGAGAAGACTTCCCGACCCGGTGCTCAACGAGCGTGTCGATGTCGACGAATTCGCGCATCAGTCGGGCGGCGACCACCTTCCCGACCGTGGTCTTCCCGCATCCGGGCATGCCGATCAGGACGATGTTTGAGGCGTCCCGCCGGATGTCGGCAAGGATGGAGCGTGCGGCCGGGAAGGGAAGCGTGCGGCCGATGAAGCATTCAGTGGCTTCACGCGCCTCAATGACGCGAAGCCCCAGCGTGCTTCGGGCGTGGAGGCCGAGCCTCAGCGCATTCCAGACGAGCCGCGTACGGATGGGGTCGTCGACGAGGTCCAGAACGGCTGCGAGCGATGGGAAAAGCTTCAGCACATCAGGCGACTCCATCGGCATGGCCTCCAGATCGGGGGCCTTCCCAAAGGACGACGCATTGATGAGAAGCGTCGTGCCGGAGATGCCGGGAATGTGCGCGACGTCTTCGGCCGAGAGCGGCCTCGCGATGGCTTTGAGAACGATCTTCGGTGCGCCGAGATAGGTGAGGAGGTTCCCGAGACCCGCCGCAATGGGAGCAGGCTCCGGATCCGTCAGAATGAGCGCCCGGCAGTCTGTGATTTCAACCCCGAGGGAAGGAAGTAGCCTCGAGAGGCCCGTTCCCAGTGTAAAGTCGCCCGATATCGTGCCGTCTCCCTCACGCAGAAGGAGATTCACGCGCCTCGCGGCACGCGCTTCCTGCGTGAGATGGCCGCAGATTGAGGCCGCGAGCTCCTGGTACGGGTCTTCAACGCAGACGCCGTCCCAGCGGCCGAGCGAAAGAAATTTCGCGGCATCGGCGGGCCTGAGGTGAAGGGTCTCGGCTCCCGAAACGCCGAACTTCATGAGAAGCGCATCTCCTTCGGGGGCAGCGAGCGACGCTCTTCGACCCGAGAGCCAGCAATAGCGCGGGTCGTCGCCCGGAGCTCCGCAAAGGAGTTCTGGCGTGAGTTCTGAGAACTCGGGCGCTGCCGTGCATTGGTTTTCGGGGAAAAGCATGACTGAAATAAGGTTTCTCGGGGAGCATCAGGAGAGGCTTAGAGAGGAGCGGAAGCTCATTTGAGTTGAAAGCCTCGTCGCGAATACGCATTTTCCTACTAAAGTGGCATAAATGGGAGATGGGAAATAGGTCTTGAAGCAAAATATTTGTGCGGTTAGGCGGGCGAGCCGAAGTTGAGGCTCATGACGTAAAGACCGGCCTCTCCGCGTCGGGAAAAACCGGACTGTGGACTGAGCGCAGGGCATTTTTTGAAAAGCTTCAGGCTTCAGCCTTCGGCGTTTTTCGCTTCGTTCTCCGGCGTCGATGCTGCCGGATGGATGCTTTTGACTCTTCGGGAGCCGCGTCGGAAGGCGCTGCGGGGGCTTCCGCACCGAGGGGCTTCCCATCGCTTTGAGCTTCTTCCCCGGGCGCTTCCGCTTTCTTCCTTCTTCTCTTTCTTTTGCGGGGTGCAGGCATCGGCGCTTCCAGAATGGCTTTGGCGGCTTCCTCCGTATTCTCCGGATCCTCACCTGCCTCGTCGGCAGCTTCTGGAGCGCGCTTTTCTTCTTCCGGATCGGGTTCGCGCTTTACGTTGAAGCGAAGCCATGACCAGAGTTCGTCCGGCGCATAGCCGCCGTAGGCCGAGACCATCTGAATGACGGCAGGACTCGGAGAATTGTCGGGCGTTGCCGTTCCGGGAAGGTCGAGAAGCTTCGCGAGATCGAGCGTCGTGCCGCTGAACCAGACGTAGAACCCGGTGTAGTTGGGAAGCGTGTAGCGATTCCCCGGATCGGGGATGGCGCGGGCGATAAGCCTCCCGAGCCGGCGCGGATGCTCAAGTGCGACGATGAGGAAGACGGGCATCTGGAGTTTCCTTCGAAATGGGACAACCCCAATCAGTAGCATCCTATTTTAAGTAGCTCATGAGACGTAGCGCCCGCGAGTAAACGCGGATAGCGCGAGAATCTTTCGCTCTCCGGCCCGAAATGATGCAAAATCGCGGCATCAGAAATTCAGACCTCAAAAATAATGAACAGAACACAGCTTGCCGGGATTCTTTCCCAGACAACTTTTTCTGACGAAGACATCGTTCAGCTCCTCGGCCTGACGGACCCCGAAGACTGCCGGATGCTGAAGGATGAAGCCTTCCGCCGCACGACGGAGCTGATGGGCCCTTATGTCTATTACCGCGGCCTGATCGAGCTCTCCAACATCTGCACGGCCAACTGCCGCTACTGCGGCATCAGGAAGGCCAATCACGCCGTGAAGCGCTACACCATGACGAAGGAGGAGATTGTCGAGCAGGCAGTCTGGGCCGCGCGTCAGGGCTACGGCTCCGTCTGCCTCCAGTCAGGCGAGCGGCATGATGAGAAGTTCATCGAATTCATCTGCGAGTGCCTGCGCGAAATCCATCAGCAGACGAAGAGCCCGCTCCTTCCGAACGGCGTCGGGGTGACGCTCTCCCTCGGCGACCAGACCGAGGAAGTCTACCGCCGCTGGGCCAAAGCCTGCGGGAATCCCGATTCGATCCGCTATCTCGCGCGCTTTGAAACCTCGAACCCCGAGCTCTTTCACATGCTTCATTCGACCCCGGGGACGAATGAGAAGAATCTCGAGCACCGCTTCGAGTGTCTGAGGGCTCTGAGGCGCGCGGGCTACCAGGTCGGCACCGGCGTCATGATCGGGATCCCGGGGCAGACGCTTGAAGACCTCTGCCGCGACATCCGAACCTTCCAGAAGCTCGATGTCGACATGATCGGGATGGGCCCCTATCTGCGAAGCGAAGGAAACGACCTTGAGGCCCTGGGACAAATGGAGCCGAAGGCCCTCATGCAGCTCGCCCTCAACATGATTGCCGTGACGCGCCTCGTCCTCGGTCCAGTCAACATTGCCGCCGCGACGGCGCTTCAAGCCATTCGCGACGACGGTCGCGAGCTCGGCATTGAATACGGCTGCAACGTCGTGATGCCGAACCTCTCGCCCCGGCGCTTCAGAAAGGGCTACCAGCTCTACGACAACAAGCCCTGCCTCGAGGACGAGCCCACGCACTGCGCGTCGTGCCTCGAGAGCCGTATTCAGAGCCGCGGCCGCGAGGTCGGCTGGAACATGAGCGGAAGCTCCCGCAGGTACCTGAGGCGCGTCGGCCGCCCCAACGAAGCGAAGCCCGAACGCGACTTCATGCCCGACGGCAGACGCCTCATCCGCTTGAAGGCCGGCACCGTCAAATAAGCATGAGGGCGAGGATGAGGACGGGGAGGATGATCACGAGGCCGAGGGTTGATGCCCCGATGGCCTCGGACGCAAATTCCTCGTCCGCTCCGTAGCTCTTCGCGAGCACGGCCACGACGGAGGAAACGGGAAGCGCGGCCGATGCAACGAATACCTGCCGCATGATGGGCTCCATGTCGAAGAACCCCGTCACGATGTACATGACGACGGGCCGCAGAATGAAGCAGGAAGCGAGAATGAGCCAGATCTCGCGCGGGAGGTGCTTCAATTTCCCGAACCCGAGCGACTCAATCGTCATGCCGATGAAGATGAGGGCGAGCGGCGACGTGATCTGGCCGATGACTTTGGCAGTGCCCGAGATGAACTGCGGAATGGGGAGCGCCAGGAGCACCACCAGGACGCCCGCCATGAAGGCGAGAAGCGGCGGCGAAAAGAGCATCCGGATCGAGTGAAGCGAAATGAGCTTCGGCTTCTGGTGATGTGCGCGGGATACGCCGTCAAGCTGAATGTTGTAGAGGCCTATCGTCCAGATGTAGAGGCAGTTGGCGAAGAAGTAGACGAGAAGGTAGGGGATGCCGACATCGCCGAAGAGCGCCATCGTCATCGGGACGCCGACAAAGAGCACCGTCGAGGACGTGAAGCACGCAATGAAGATCCCGTGCCATTCCTTTCTCACGAACCCCATGCGCACGAGGAAAACCGACACCGCCCAGTTGATCGCGACCGTGATGAAGGGAATGAAGCCCATCTCAAGAACCCGCAGAAGTTCGCTCTGCGTGAACTTTCCCGTGATGGAATAAAAGAGGAAGCAGGGAATCGAAAAATTGACGAGCTTCGCAACGAAGCCGCGCTGCCTCACGTCAAGGGACCCGCGCCAGGCCAGCCAGAAGCCGAAGCCTCCGACAAAGAGGAGGACGAGCGTATTGGAGAGCGAACTCAGAATGGCGGAGAGCATGGGAGCCTCGGAGAAGTTGAGTGCGTTGAAGAAGTGTACGACGGAAGAGAGGCTACGAATGAGAGTAGGTAGAATCAAGACAACAATATAAGGATGAATCATGCCTGATCAATTTTTTCAGCCGCTTCCTATCGGACGCTCCGATTTTGAAACGTTGAGAATCGAGAATCGAATTTATGTTGATAAAACAAGAAAAATTTTCGATCTTTGTCATTTAGGCAATAAAATTTTTCTGTCGCGTCCTCGTCGTTTCGGAAAATCGCTACTCGTTTCAACATTCGAGTCGCTTTTCCGGTTTGGTTTAAGAGATTTCAAGGGGCTTGCGATTGAAGCGCTTTGGAATGACAAAACCTATGAGGTGGTACGGCTTGATTTTTCAGGCCTTAAAGCTTTGGGCTCTATAGATGCCTACGAGGAAGCGCTTCAAAGTCTCATCAGAACAAAATTTGCTAAAGCGGGCTTTAGTTATTCTGCTCAGAAAGGTAGTACATCTTTTTTCGATCAATTTGGAGATTGGCTTAATTCACTCGAGCCTAGCTCGCTCGTCATACTTGTTGATGAATATGATGCACCTTTGACATTTTTGTTGGATGATCCGAAGCTTTTTGAGTCAGTCCGTAATTTACTGAGCCGGTTTTATGCGGCACTCAAAGAACATGAAGGACGGCTGCGTTTTTTCTTTATGACAGGGATAACTAAATTTCGAGGGACTAGTCTTTTTTCCGAATTTAATATTTTTAAAGATATAAGTCTCGATGAAAAGTATGGGACGTTGCTCGGTATTACTGAAAAAGAACTTGAATCTAATTTTGATGTTTATCTGAGGCGAGCTGAATCCGCTTTGGGAATGTCGCGCCGAGAACTCATTAATGAACTTAAAGCAAATTACGATGGCTTTTCATTCGATCGCCGGGCCATGACGCATGTTTTTTGTCCTTGGTCCATTTTGAATTTTCTCGCAACGCCGGAAGAAGGTTTTCAAAACTACTGGTATGAAAGCGCAGGGACACCGGCGGTTCTGCGGAAATACATGGAAGCGAACGGGCTTCTTGATCCAATTGATTTTAATGAGAAAAGTGCGGTTGAAATAGGAACGCTTAATACTTCAAACGACTACGCAGACATTTCTCCCGATGTGCTGCTTACCCAGGCGGGCTATCTTACAATCAAGAAGGAACTTGTCCCCGGCATTGTGGAGCTTGGTTATCCCAACCGAGAGGTTTCGAGTTCCATGGCGCGCTTGTATGCTGATGCCATGCTGAGGACGCAGAATCGGCTTCCGTCGGGAATCCCTTTTCTCCCGAAGATACTTTCTTTTGAATCGTTGGATAAGGTTGTTGATTACTTCAATAAGGCTGTCAATGCACTTGATTATCAGCGATTTCCAATCCGCGATGAGGCCTCCTGCCGCGCAAGCATTGAATTACTGCTTTTAGGAGCAGCACTTATGCCAGAGAAAGAGGTGCACTCTGCTCATGGACGAAGCGACCTAGAAATCAATGCTGGCTCACGTCGCTGGGTCTTTGAATTTAAATATTGTTCTCGCGGATCAAATGCTGCAAGTCTGCTTTCAGAAGCAGAAAAACAGATTATCTCCCGACATTATGGTGAGACCCCTCACGGCAAAAAGCTCCTCCGTGCGGCATTAGTCTTTTCAGAGGAGGAGCGTCGTTTCGTAGCCTGGAAACTTGTGGGAGCCTAGTCAACTAAAGCTGAGGATGGGGAATTCAAAGCGGCAGCGCGTTCCTGGCAATCAACCGGATCGCCGGGCGATCGGGTTTCATCGTGTGCGTGAGCGGGAGCTTTTCGGTCGCAATGAGGCGCTTGGGGTTCTCATAGCGCTCGAGCGCGTTTCTTACCGCTTCAAGATCCACGTCTTCGGGCTTTCCTTCAACCACAAGCACGACCTCGTCTCCGTAGAGGTGGCTTGGGCAGGAGCTGATTGCGAAGGGAACCTTGATGACTTTTTTGAGCTTTGCTTCAATCTCTTCAATCTGGAGCTTGATTGCGCCCGAATTGATGACGTTGTCGAGCCTTCCGCGGACGGTAAAGGAGCCGTCAGGGTTGATGCGCGCGATATCGTTCGTGACGAGCGGGCGCGGCGAGACGGCGGGCGCATGAATGACGAGCGTGCCCTTGGGCGAAAGCGAAATCGCCACTCCGGGAAGCGGCCGGTAGCCGGCTTCCCGTTCGGGCCCGTTCAAGCGCCGAAGCGCAATGTGGGAAAGCGTCTCCGTCATGCCGTAGGTCGAATAGACGCGGCCCCTGACGGACTGGAGCTTCCCGAAAAGAAGGTCGTCGACTGCGCCGCCGCCGATGAGAATGTTCCGGGAATTCGAAAACACTTCCGCAGACTTCGGATCCGCGAGGATCGAGGTCGCCTGCATGGGCGTGACGGCGACGAGATCGATGGGGTCCGTGACGGACTCGAAGGGATTCCGCGAGGGCGTCACAGGAATGAGATCAAGGCCGCACTCGACGGAGCGTACGACCACCATCTTACCTGCGATGTAGCTCATCGGCATGGCAAGAAGGTTCGTGTCGCCGGGCTTCAATCCAAGATAGCCGATCGTCATGCGGGCGCTCGCGCGCATGCGCGCCTTCTCGGCCTGAAATGCCTTGGGCGTTCCGGTCGAGCCTGAGGTATGAACCGTTACGGTCTGGCTCTGATCAAGAAACGCCTCAAGAAAGCGGGCGATGTCGACGTCAAACCCCTGAGGATTCTCCTCGAGCGCCTTCGCGAGTCTCGGGCCGGGGTCGGTCCCCCGGCGCTGAAATTCGCTTAAAGGTATATTCTCGCCGCGAATGCGGATGGTGTCTGACGGCATGACGATGGAGCTCACTAATCAATTGCGGGGGGAATCAGGGGTTCGACGGATCCGTGTTGAACTTGAACTGCGGCGCGCGCTTCTCAAGGAAGGCTCGCCCCCCTTCCTGCGCTTCATCGGTCATGTAGTAGAGCATCGTGCAGTCGCCCGCGAGCTCCTGGATGCCCGCCTGGCCGTCAAGCTCGGCATTGAGGCCCGCCTTGATCATGCGGATCGCAAGGGCGCTGTGCTGCATCATGGTCTTGGCCCAGTCGACGACTTCGTCTTCGAGCTTATCGAACGGGACAACCTTGTTGACGAGACCCATTTCGAGGGCTTCCTGGGCGGAATACTTGCGGCACATGAACCAGATTTCGCGCGCCTTCTTCTGACCCACGCAGCGGGCGAGGTAGCTCGCGCCGAATCCGGCGTCAAAGGAGCCGACGCGCGGACCCGTCTGGCCGAAGATCGCGTTTTCGCTCGCAATCGAAAGGTCGCAGACCACCTGAAGCACGTGGCCGCCGCCGATCGCAAAGCCGTTCACCATGGCGATCACGGGCTTCGGAAGCGAACGGATCTGCTTCTGCACGTCGAGCACGTTGAGGCGCGGCACGCCCGTCGGATCGATGTAGCCGCCGATGCCCTTCACGTGCATGTCGCCGCCCGAGCAGAAAGCCTTGTCGCCGGCACCTGTGAGGACGACAACGCGGATGTCGTTTCTCTGGCGGCAGATCGTGAGGGCTTCGGACATCTGTGCGACCGTCACGGGCGTAAAGGCATTGCGCACCTGGGGACGGTTGATCGTGATGCGGGCGATGCCCTCAAAGAAGTCAAAGAGAATGTCCGAGTATTCCTTGATCGGCTCCCAGCGTCGTTCCATTTTGCTTGGTCCTTGAGTGGTGCGCCGGGCGAGGGGCTTTTCGGGCCGCTTCTCCCCTTAGCGCAGGCGTGAATAAAAAGATTTGCTGTCCGGGAAGAAAAGACCCCAATAAAAATACGGTCCGCTTCTTCTCAGAACAGAAACGGACCGTATATTAGCGGGCGCGCGGGCTTTCGGCTATTGCACGCCCGTGGGCTCTGATGTGTCAGAGCGGGTGATGGCAGGCGCAGAAGCGCGTCGCCTCGGAAGAACCCGTTGCGCCGCTTCCCGACACAATGCCGATTCCTTTGAATACTGGCGGCGTGGTCCGGCAGATTTCGGTTGCTCTCGGGCAGCGCGGATGGAAGGCGCAGCCCGACGGGGGATTGAGGGGGCTCGGCACTTCGCCCTGGACGGGCCTTCTCGCCTTCCCGGTTTCCTTGAGATGCGGAATGGCATCGAGAAGCATCCGGGAATAGGGGTGCTTCGGGTTGCTGAAAAGGTCGTAGCGGCTTGCGAGCTCAACGAGCTTCCCTAAATACATCATGCCCACGCGGTCGCTCATGTGATGAACGACCGCGAGATTGTGCGAAATGAAGAGATAGGTGATGCCGAACTCGAGCTGAAGCTCCTTCATGAGGTTCAAAACCTGGGCCTGCACCGAAACGTCAAGCGCCGAAGTCGGTTCGTCGCAGATGAGGAATTCGGGCCGTGCGGCAAGAGCGCGCGCAATCGAGATTCTCTGGCGCTGACCGCCCGAGAACTGATGCGGGAACTTCGCAAGCGCCGATTCAGGGAGGCGCACGAATTCAGCGGACTCCCGCACGCGCTTTTCCACCGCATCCTTCGGCCAGTCGGGGTGGAGCGTTTCGAGGGGTTCAGCAATGATGTCCGCGATCCGCATGCGCGGGTTGAGGCTCGCGTACGGGTCCTGGAAGATCATGTTGAGGCGGCCGGCAATGTCTCGCTCGAAGTCGGGCGTTCCGGAAGATTTTTCCACGACCCCTTCGAAATCGATGCTTCCGGCGGTGGGCTTGCAGAGCCCCGCGAGAAGGCGCGCGAGGGTGGATTTGCCGCAGCCCGATTCGCCGACAAGCGCAAGCGTTTCGCCTCGCCTGACGCCGAGGGAAACGTCGCTCACGGCCTTCACTTCCTGCTTCGGGATCCTTGAAATCAGGCGCGTGAGGAAGGGAGCGGAAACATCAAACGTGCAGGAGAGGTCCTTCAATCCCAGGATCGGCTTCGCGGTTTTGAGATCCTCCTCACGCTTTTCGGCCTCTTTCCCAAGGTCGCGGCGCTTCGGGTGGAAGCGGACGAGCGAATCCGGGACGGCGTTCCCCGTCGGGGATGCAAGCCAGCAGGCGGCGTCCGACGTTCCCATGGGGGCGAGCGGCGGCCGGCATTCGCGGCACTTCTCCATTGCCGCACGGCAGCGCGGATGGAACGGGCACCCCTTCGGCCGGTCGGCAAGGTCCGGCATGGAGCCTTCGATCTGCTCGAGCCAGAGGCCGGGCGCATTGATGTCGGGAATCGAGCCCATGAGCCCCTTAGTATACGGGTGCTGCGGGCGTGAAATGACGTCGGCGACATTCCCGATTTCGACGATTTCGCCCGAATAGAGCACGGCGACGCGGTCGGCGGTTTCCGCAATCACGCCCATGTCGTGCGTGATGAGCATGATGCTCGCGCCGTGCTCGTGCGCTAGGCGCTTCAGGAGCGAAATGATCTGCGCCTGAATCGACACGTCGAGCGCCGTTGTCGGCTCGTCGGCAATGATGAGCTTCGGGTCTGCGGAGAGCGCGAGCGCAATTACGACGCGCTGGCGCATGCCGCCCGAAAACTGGTGCGGGTACTGTTCGGCGCGGACCTCGGGCGAGGGAATTCCGGTTTCGCGAAGAAGCTCAATCGCGCGCGCTTTGGCTTGAGCCCGGCTCATTTCCGGGCGATGGGCCCGGATGGTTTCGACGAGCTGGTCGCCCACCTTCATGAGGGGGTCGAGCGACGTGAGCGGATCCTGGAAGATCGCGCCGATCGACTTCCCGCGCAGACGCTCGCGATCGCTCTCGGGAAGGTTGTCGATGCGCCGGCCTTCGAGCCAGAGTTCGCCGGACGTGATCCTTGCGCCCGTCGGGAGGAGCCCGATCAGGGCCTGTCCCGTCATGGACTTCCCGGCACCGGATTCGCCCACCATGCCGAGAATTTCGCCTTCGGCAATGGAGAAGTCGACGCCGTCGAGCGCCCGGAGGGTCTTTCCGCGGGTGGAGATTTCAACCGTAAGGTTTTTGACCTCGAGAATGGGGGGCTTGCGCGAGGTGCTGCTCAATTCAGTCATTTCTGAGCCTCTCTATTACTGCTGAAGCGTCGGATTGAACGCATCGCGGAGCCAGTCGCCCACGAGGTTGACGGAAAGAATGAGCGCAACGAGCGCTGCGCCCGGGAAGATCGTGATCCACCATTCGCCTGAGAAGAGGAAGTCGCTTCCGATGCGGATGAGCGTTCCGAGAGAAGGCGTCGTCGGCGGAACGCCGACCCCGAGGAAGGAGAGCGTCGCTTCCGTGAGAATCGCCGTTGCAACGTGAAGGGTTCCGAGCACAAAGACGGGACCGAGGACGTTGGGAAGAATGTGGCGGTAGAGAATGACGCGGGGCTTCACGCCGATCACGCGAGCGGAAAGAACGTATTCGCGGCCGCGCTCGACGAGGGTCATGCCGCGCACCGTCCTCGCATAGGGCACCCAGCCCGAGAGCGTGATGGCGGCGATGAGAACGACGTAGGGGAGAAGCGTATGTTCGCCAGCGGGAAGCGCCGCGCGAAGAATGCCGTCAATGAGGAGCGCGAGGAGAATCGCCGGGAAGGAAAGCATGATGTCGCAGACGCGCATGATGAGGCTTTCGATCCACCCGCCCGCAAAGCCTGCGAGAAGGCCGAGCGAGACGCCCAGGAGAATCGAAAGGGCGACCGCAATCACGCTGATCGTAAGCGAGAGCCTCATGCCGTAAAGCATTGCGGACCAGAGGTCGCGCCCCTGGTCGTCTGTCCCGAAGAGAAACATCGGGTCTCCCGATTCGGTCCAGGAGGGCGGAAGGTTCGCGAAGGAAATGTCGATCGACGCGAGGTCGAAGGGGTTCTGCGTCGAAAAAATCGGCGCGCCGACGGCAAGGACGATCAGCAGAATGCCGGCTGCGAGCGCGATCTGAGCCGTAAGCGAATTCTTGAGCGACCACCAGACCGGGGAGTCTGAAAGCCGCGCGAGGAAGGTTTTGTCTTTCTGTGCAGTCATGACGAAGTGTCTTTTTGGTTTCTTTTTCCCAAAGGCCTTAAAGGCGGTCAGCCGCGGCGGGCCTGAGCCTTGAGGCGCGGATCCACCATTGCGCAGAGACCGTCAACGGCGAGGTTGATGATCACAAAGAAGAGCGCCATGAGGCAGAGGTAGGCCGTAAGGACCGGAATGTCCGCAAACTGCACGGACTGAAGGAACAAAAGCCCCATCCCGGGCCACTGGAATACGGTTTCGGTAACAATCGAGAAGGCGATGAGGCCGCCCAACTGCAGGCCCGTGATGGTGATGACGGGCAGGAGCGTATTTTTGAGCGCATGGCCGAGGTAGACCGTGCGGTTCGAGAGCCCGCGCGCACGGGCAAATTTGATGAAGTCCTGGCGGATCACTTCAAGCATCTCCGCTCGCACGAGCCTCACAATGAGGGCGAGCTGAAAGATCGCGAGCGTTGCCGCGGGAAGAATGAGGTGCTTCAGGCCGTCGGCCGTGAGGAGCCCCGTCGTCCACCAGCCGAGCGAAACGGTTTCCCCGCGTCCGAAGGACGGGAGCCAGTCGACCTCAACGCTGAATAGCAGAATGAGGAGAATGCCGATCAGGAAGGTCGGAAGCGACATGCCGAGAACGGACGCGCCCATGATGAGCTGAGACGACCACTTTTTGGGATGCACGGCCGCCCAGACGCCCGCGGGAATACCGAGAAGAAGGGCAATGAGGAGCGCCGCAAAGGCGAGCTCCATCGTGGCGGGAAGGCGATCGGCGAAAAGGGACGCCACGGGCGCAGCCTGCCGGAGCGACAGCCCGAAGTCGCCGTGGACGGCATTCTGAAGGAACTTCAGAAACTGCATCCAGCCCGGCTGGTCGAGGCCAAGCGCGGCGGCAAGCCTCGCGCGGTCCTCAGGGGTCGCATCCATCGGGAGCATCTGAGCGACCGGATCGCCGATGAACTGAAAGAGCACGAAGGCGATGGCGGCGACGGCAAGCAGCACCACAAGGGCTTCAAGAAGCCTTCGCAGAAGAAAAGCTGGCATTTGGAGATCCGTTTTTCGGGCGCTTTCTTTGTCTTTTTGCGCCCGCGTTGGGGAAAAGCGTCGGGACGCACCATTCTGATGCAGAACCCCGATTCTCGTGCTTCATTTTGCCTTGATGAGGATGAAGCGGAAAAGGAGAAAGTACCGAGACGGCTCCCGGCTGGATCAGACCGAAGAAGAATCTTCCGGTCTGTGGCGCAAATGCGGCGGAAGAAAATTGCGCGAACCGCGATTATTGAATCTCGCGAGCCGCGTCGCGAAGGCGTTCGATGGAAACGAGCTTCACCACGCCGCGCGCCGTGGCAATCGCGCCCGCACTTCGCAGGATTGTCATTGCCCGAACAAGACTTGCGCGGTCAATGCCGAGAAGTTCGGCGAGTTCCGTCTGCGTTATGCGCAGTTCTTCATCGCGTCCGAGCTGCGCCTCCGGCGCATTCTCAAAGAGGAGAAGCAGAACGGCGGCCAATGCAGAGACCGTTTTCGCAAACGTGAGGCTGCTTGACGTGAAGAGCAGAAGATTGACGTACCTGGAGTACCAGTCGATGGTTGCAACCGCAAAGTCAGGATTCCGGCGGAGGGCCGAGAGAATCGCGTCGTTCGTGAATTCAAGCGCCGCGACATCGGTGACGGCTTCGGCCGTAATCGAATTTTCAAGTGCGAATTGTTCGGAGTGCACCACTGGAAACATGGTCCCGGGGCCGTGCCATGCGGTATTCCGGCGGTCGCGCTTTCCTTCAACCGCGGCGCGCACGAGCCCTGAATCAATATAAAAAACAGTGCTGAATGGTTCGCCCGGACGCCAGAGGAATTCCCCGCGTCGAAAACGCCTCACGCGCGGGGCGAGCCCGAGAAGGAAAGGCCGGAAGGGCGCGAAATCCTGTGAAAAAACAATCTTGGAAGCAGCATGGCTTCCATTCTTGCATGGAGACCCAAAAATGAAGAAAGTGAGAATCTCCATCCTCAAAACGACGTTCGACTCTGAACTCGCCAAAGAGTTCGGCATGATCGGTCTCGGACCTTGTCCGCTGATGAAGGCCGGGCAAGTGTTCTACGCCGACTATGCGAGGCCCGAAGGGTTCTGCGACGAAGCCTGGAAGGCGATCTACCAGTACGTCTTCGCGCTCGCGCATGGTGCGGGCGAAAACCTCTTCTACTACGGCGACTGGATCCTGAAGCCCGGCGTCGCGATCGTCTCCTGCAATGACGGCCTGAGGCCCGTCATCATGAAGCTCGAGGCAACTGACATTCCTTCCGAGCCGCCGAAGCCTGCAGAAAGCCCTGAGAAAACCATCGAATTCAGGCAGTGAGTCTTAAGCGCAGATCTCTTCTGCCTTCCAAACGCCGCCAGGCGCTTGAAGAATAGAAAAACCGGCGCTGGTTCGGAGTCTGAACCAGCGCCGGTCGGCAGAGATTAGTAAATCCCGGATTACTTCAGGTCGAAGGCCTTTTCAAGGCTCACAGGCATCGCCTGGTAGCCGAGCGAGCTCTTGATCCTGATTTCAACGGAGGGTTCCTTGGCACCCCACTTGAATTCGTTGATGACCGGGTTCGGGGCCTTGGTGTTGAATTCCTTCATGATGAGGCTTGCCGTGGCGGAATAGACCATCACGGAATCCTTATCGGTCTGGTATTCAACAAGCGACGTGATCGGGCTGTACCATTCGAAGCCGCGTTCCTTGCCGTATTCCCAGATCTGCTGGACCGTCATCTTGTTCTGGTCGATCTTGTAGATCACGGCTCGGGAGTACTTCATGTCGGGGAGCGGGGGCTGCTCCATGCCGCGGGCGTCGCCGTTGTCGAAGACGGAGAGATAGAAGACGTTCTTGTCGGACTTCGAGTCGATGCGCCAGCCGGTGTGCTGGGTCCACGTCCAGTCGAAGCCCCCTTCGCATTTGCTCCCTTCGCACTTGATCTTGTTGCCGTTCGCGTCAACGGGCGTCAGGACCTTCTTCGCGAGTTCGCCTCTCCAGCCTTCGGGCGAAGCGAGAATCCACTTCACCTTCTTGTCGCGGCCGATCTTGACGACGGCGGACTGATGGCGCGAGGAGATGATGATCGAGTCGTCGCTCGGGTCGTAGTCGACGGAGTTGACGTGCGCCCAGTTGCGGCCCGGACCCACGCCCGCGATGTCGCCGAACTTGTCGTTCTTGTCCATGGCGGCGAGTTCAGCGGCCGAAAGCGTATGGCCGGACTTCGTGGCGTCGATATTGAGGCAGACCGCGCCCTGGTCCATCGCCTTGATCACGTTGTCGCGATAGGGGTCGAGGATGTCGTAGAGGCGGAAATCGTCCACCACCTGGCCGTTCTGATCGACTTCAGCGATGACGTCGCGGACGGTGTGGACGCGCTTGCCGTCAGGACGACGGTAGTCGGCATTCGAAACGCGAAGGAAGAGGTGGCCGTTCTGAGCGGGGTCGAGCGCGTGCGAGAAGTCGGCGTAGCCGTCCGGGAGGCGGCGGTTGAAGATTTCGCGGCCCATGAGGTCGTACTTCGCATAGCGCTGGCCGTAGCCGAACGTGAAGGCGCCGTCGGGGTTCTGATGGAAGCCCATCATGATGCCGGAGCGGTAGATGGTTTCCGGGTCATAGATGGGTTCGACATGCATGTACCAGCGGACTTCGCCCTTCGTGTCGAGGATGGCGTTCTGCGGGTAGTAGTTCCATTCAAGTGCGCCGCCGGTGGGGTTGTTCCAGACCACGCGACCCTGCTTCGGAGCGGTCGAGAGGAAGTTGTTGATGAGGTAGAGGCGGTCCTTGAATTCAGGATCGACCTTCACGACCTCGGTCTCGAACATGTTGTGGTGCTGAGCCATCGAGCCGTTCACCGGGGTGTAGACCGCCGGGGCGTACATCGTGTAGACCTCTTTCTCAACGCGCGTTTCCTGGCCGTTGTAGATGTAGGTGTAGCTCACCTCGACCTTGTTGTTGTAGTCGGGATAGAGGCCGAACACCGGAATGCCGGCATAGGTGCGAAGGGCCTTGTTGCTCACCTTGTAGGCGATTTCCTGGCCGCCCGCCTTCGGGACGACGCGCACGGAAGCGTCCTTGAGCTCATAGCCGCCATTCTTGATGATGGCCGTGAGCGGTGCAATCTTGTACGGGTTGACGACGATTTCGCCGATCTTGCCCGGAGCAACGTACTGAACGGCAGGGCCGGAGCCGCCGCCGCTTGCCATGACGGCAGACGGGAGGCTGAAGCCCGCGACGAGGGCGAGCGAGAGGGCGACCGGCGTAAGCTTGGACGAGAAGGACATCAGAGTATTCTCCTTTCAACTCAATGTGGAATAGTCGCTAAACTCATGCAACTAATCTTTTCAATTCGTTCGAAAAGAGTAAATCGCTTCCTCTTTTTTGGGTATTGGCGGCTTCCTACGGCGAACGATCTGATTTGGAATACTCAATTTTCTGAAAATGAAAAAAGCACTGGACCGCGACGGACTCATTTTCTTCAAGACCCTCTATGAGACGCAGAACCTGGTGAATGCGGCCTATCAGTTGGGGATTCCGCCGGCGACGGCCTCGAGGCTCCTTGCAAAGCTCCGGGAAACCTTTAATGATGAGCTTTTCACGCGCTGCGCAGGGGGACTCGCCGCCACCTGGCGCGCGAACGACCTGATGCCCCAGGTCAGGAGGCTCCTTGACGACTACGAACGGCTCCTCGAAGAGAACGACTTCGACCCGAAGGCGCTCTCGAGAAACTTTCACATCGGAGGGGTCGATCACGGCGTTCTCTTCCTCGCGCCCGCCATCACCCGGATCACGACGATTGCGCCGGGCGTCTCGGTCGAAATGAACGAGATCACGAACGACTGGCCCGTGGAGCTTCGCACCGGCGATCTCGATGCCGTCATCAGCCCCATGGAGAGCGTGCCGGAAGGCTTTCACTACCTGCCGCTCCTTGAAAACTGCGCCAACAAGCTCGTCTGCCGACCGGGGCATCCGCTCGAGAAGCTTGCGGCCGAAAAAGGGATGCTTTCGGTAGAGGACATCCTGCATTACGGCTTCGTTGAGGTCACCTGGCGGCCGACCAACTTCTTCCGCGTGCTGAAGAGCCGCGAGGATTCGGAATATGCGAAGCGCCGGGTCGTCTTCCGGACGCCTTACTTCATCGGCGCCACGCGCGTCGTCGCTTCGAGCGACCTCATCATGTTCGTATCCGAGCTTCTTGCCGACTGGTGCGTCAAAAAGGAGGTCCTCCATGACCTCCCGGTTGCGGAAGCGCTCGCGACGGGCGGGCGCTTTACGCCGAAGCTCATCTGGCACGACAGAAGCCACAATGATCCGGCGATGCAGTGGCTTCGCGGCATGATCCTTTCGGTCGTGAGAAACCCGGACTTCCTCGCGGGCGAATAGTCCGAAGCCGCGGCAGGCAGATAAAGAAAGAGGCGCAGCGGATTCGATTCAGTCTGCGCCTCTCGTCAAACACCCGATTATTTTCAGGCTATTTGACGTTAACCCATTCCATCGTGAGACGGTTGTCGGGGCGGTGAACCACAGCGACCTTGTCGCGCATGGCCCAGGCAATCATGAGTTCATGAACCGGGATGTGAAGGTAGTTTTCGCGCTCAATGCGAAGCGCTTCCCCGAGGAGCGCGTTGCGCTTCTCCGGATTCTCTTCGGCGCGGATTTTGTTGAGCGCTTCGTCCATGGCAGGGAGCGACACCCGGCCGATGTTCGCAATGCCGTCGCCCGTCTTCGGATTGAAGGTGGCTGAAAGCGACTGGAGCGCGTATAGCGCGTCAAAGGTGGGCGCGCCCCAGCCGACGAGGCCGGCGGAGGTGTCGAAGCTCAGGACCTTCGGGAAGTACTTCGCGCGCGGCATGGTGTTGACCTCGACCTTGACGCCGATGCGGCCCCACTGGGAAGCGAGCGCCTTGCAGGTCGCCTCATCGTTCGTCCACCGGTTGTTCGGGCAGTCGAGCGTGAAGCCGAAGCCCTGCGGGTAGCCTGCTTCAGTAAGGAGCTTCTTCGCGCCGGCAATGTCGGTCTTCGGGGGTTCGGCCGCCGTTTTATCCCAGCCGTTCACGATCGAGGTGACGATCGTTCCGGTCGGAACGGAAAGGCCGCGCATGACGCCGCGCTTGATGCCGTCGCGGTTGACGGAAAGGAAGAGCGCTTCACGGACGCGCTTGTCCTTGAAGGGATTCTGAGCGAGGGGCTTCCCGGACGCATCGCGGACGTAGGGCGAGTGGTCGCGGTACTCGTCGAGCGCCACCATGAGCGTGCGGTTTTCCGGGCCTTCAGTAACCTTGACGCCGGAGGAGCGCTTGAGGCGCTGCAGATCCTGAGCAGCCGGATCGATGACGAAGTCGACTTCGCCGGAAAGGAGCGCCGCCGTGCGGGTAGAGGCCGATGCGATCGGGCGGAAGGTGGCAGTTTCCACATTGCCCGAACGGTTCTTTTCATCCCACCAGTCGTGATTGGCGGCAAAGACCGTCTTCACGTCCTCTTCGCGGGAGACGAGCTTGAAAGGCCCGGTGCCGTTCGCGTGGCGGGCGGCATAGGACTCTTCCTTCGCGATGTAGTTCTGGGGTTCGAGCGCGCCGTGCGCCTTCGCCCAGGATTCGCTCATGATCTTGAGGTCGACCAGCTGATTGAGGATGACGGGGGAGCCGTTCGTCGTGCGGATGAGAAC
>CAKQON010000009.1 GCA_934255515.1 uncultured Sutterella sp. | reverse complement strand
GCGATTCGGGAAACTCAGTTATGGGATGGAGCTACTTCCCTATAGGTATCGTTTGCCCGGTAATTTCCGAAGAGCCAGAAAAAACGGGCTTTATCAATCCAGTGAGATTGAAAAGCCCGTTTTCTTATTCATGAAGACTGCTCAGTGCGACAGCCTTAATCTTCCTTAGGCTGATTCTGTTCAACGGTCTTCATTCGCTGTTCAATTTCCTCACGCATAGCGATCGTAAAGCAGGTAATGACCTTCTGAACGCCGGAAATTTTTGCCGCAGTCTGAGCAGCAATCTGAGCCTCATCTCCAGTCACAAGCCCCATCAGGTAGATGATGCCTCTTTCGGCCACCACCTTCATCTGGTTCAGAGAAATCTTGCTGTTGCCGACAATAGAAGTTCGAACCCGGGTTGCGAGGAGCGAATCAGACAAACGCGTCGAAAGCGATGACGGCTCCATCACCGCAAGCTCATTAACGACTCCACGAACATCCGGACTTGCGGTAGCAATCTGTTCAACGGCCTTTCTATTCCCCAGAGAATTAATTTCTCCCGAGAGTAAAACGCGGCCATCATAGGCGGTCACCGTCACATGATGGGGCTGACTCTTCCCAAGAGCCTGTTCTATTTCATAAGACACGCGTTTTTCCACAACCTCATCGCTCACGATGGAACCGGCAGTTCTGCGGTCTGTTACAACCGATGCCGTTGTTGCGGCTGCCCCGCCAACAATCAAGGGGGCGGCTATGCACCCGGAAAGCATTACGACACCGACCGTCAAGCTAAGAGCCAGGGAAGCCTTTCTGAATGAGATTCGCTGCATGTGCATCATCAACCGTAAAAAGAGATGAACCGAAAGCCGAAAGCGTTTTAGAAGTTTAGCGAGGCAGTTCGAGATCGCGCACAGGTAAAGAAGTCCTGAGGGCTTCCGCTTCGTAAACATTTGCAGTCTGGAGAATCGGCTGAATTTTCTGCCAGCTTCCAGAGAGAAGTTCCCGAGAAACGAGAACTTTATGTGAGAGATATCGGATCCTGTCCTCCTTCAGCCACTGCCTGAGCACCTCTCGTATTTGCTCTGGCGAGGTATTGATAACGGAAGATGCGACTTGTAAAGAAGGAATGACGCTGAGCGCTACCCATTCCACAACACCTTCCCGAAGAAGATCCTGAAAATCCTGGTTCGCGGAAATTGAGTTTGCTACAAGAAAAATAGCAAGGCGCTCTTCTACCGTAGCAGAGTGCGTCACCAAAAGCCCGAGTCGATCAGATACGGCGCAGATGGAGGAGTAGTGTGAAAGCTCTCGCTGCCACGATGGATTCTGATCACAAATGCGCAGCAAGAGATCCGCATTGGCAACCACAACTTCCGTGGTAGTCATGCACCAATGCCGGCGCTGCATTCTGTCCTGTAGAAATAGCGTTTCGTAACTGCCGCAGAACGCCCCCGGACCAGAAAGAGAAATCAACAGAGGATCCTTATGAAAAGGATCAAGGAGAGCCTTCGCAACCACACCACGTTCAACCAGCATCAGCTTCTGGAAAAAGCCCGGAGACTCATAAATACGCTCTCCTCGCATGAAGACTGTTCGATGCCCAAGATTATTGATGACTCCCCGCATAGAGCGTGAGAGCTTCGGCGCGAACCAAGGCAGAAAAGCGGAGGTTAAAGACATATAAACAAAAATGCTGTCTACTATGTGAACAACTTACGTGAACAACTTTTATGTTGATGCAGAGATTTGTGGACAACTAGCAAATAGCCGGGAATTCCTGAAAATTCATCCCCAGACTATCCATGCTTGCCCACAGTGCATTCATCCACCTATCCACAACCAAACATGTATCTCATTTGTTTGATAGTAATGAATAAAATCAGGTTATCCACAGAAAACGTTTTACCTACTACTAACGACTACTTATTAAATATAAAGATTTAATTGAATAAGGGAGATGAGGAAAATTTGCAAAGAGGTTCATTCTAGCTTGTGGATTGTCTGTGGATACCCTATGGGTTAATAGTGAATTGCTTGTTGGTAATATTCCATTACTTACTGAAATTTATGTGTTTTTCATTGCTTGTTATGGATGCCGAACGGGACGAGTACGCTGGGTATCTGCGCCTGCATTTTTTCGAGATTTCGCGCCTGATCATCAAAGAAGATATGGGGGCGGATAGCTTCCAGGATGCTGCCTTTGTCGAGTCCGTCAAGCAGGAAGAGTTCTGCCGCGCTCATGCCAAAGCTTTTTAAGGTTGTGATTAATCGTTCTTCACTCGGTGCGCCTCTGGAGGTGACAATGGAGATGCGGATGGCAGGCTTGAAGTAAGGGTCCTTGCTGCCTCGGGTCTGATAATCCAGACGCTGGAAAGCTGAAAGCCGCGCAAACAAGTCTCTCAATGGGCCGGGAGCATGCGGAGTTTCCGCTTTTTCCATTTCGTTCTTATGGAACGCCGAAAGGCCTTCCTTCTGATAGCACCTCTCAGATTCATCATCAGCAAGAACGCCGTCGAAATCAAATGCGATCCTTAGCGTCGGGTCGTCGTCATCACTGTCATCCGCCATACGGTTCGGCAACACTAAGCCGCCAGGAAGGCCGGCTTCAATCGCTCGGGTAACATTGGCAGCGTTGGCGGATAGGAACAGTGAGACCTTAAATGCTGAGATGTAGGGAAAGGTGGACTGTCCGGAAGTGAAGGCGCCGGCATGAATTGGAAGTTGATAATGGCGGCAGGAATTGAAGAAGCGCCTCGCTGTTTCCGGAGAATTGCGCGATAACGCAACCACGCGAAAGGGTTCCAGGCTGGGAAAGAGCTTATTGAGGCCAAGAAAGCGTTTGACAAAGGGAAAGGCGACACCTGGCTTCAAAGGCTCATCCTTCATTCTGACCTGAAAGTCTCGAAAGGCTTCATAACCCTGAGTTTCAAAAAGCTGATGTTCTTTTTCTAGGTCGAAAAGCGCTCTGGAAGAGACGGCAACAACTAACTGTTCAGTTTGGGCAGTCATCTAGGAATTCTTGGAAGAAAAAGGCGCCCGGAAGAGATTTCCGGACGCCGGGAACTAAGGCATCAGGTATCAATATTCCCGAATAGGGCATTGCTCTCAATGAAGGCTCTGCGCGGCTCTACGATGTCGCCCATCAGCATTGAGAAGATGGCATCGGCATTGGCAGCATCTTCAACGCGTACTCGGAGCATCCGGCGTACTTTCGGATCCATCGTGGTATCCCGCAACTGTTCCGGAGTCATCTCGCCCAGTCCTTTGTATCGCTGACGGATAAGACCTTTTTCAGCCTGCCGCATCAGCCAGCTGACGACTTCAGCAAAATTCTTAACCGGAGCCTCATCTTTGTCGCGCTTTACGCGGGCGCCTTCGCCAATCACTCCCTGGAGCATGCGGGAGCTTTCGCGAAGCTTCTGATAGTCAGCCGACAGGATGAATTCCGGAAGAACGGTTGTGGTTTTAGCGTTGCCGTGCTTCATCCGATGGACCTTGAGGACGTGCTTTTCCTCCTCTTCGTTGCATTGCGCTTCAACTTTAACGTTGGGGTCGCGCATTTCTCTTTCCAGGCGTTTGGCGCTTTCCTCAGCATCAAAGGAATTTTCGAGCGACAGTTCAGTGCCGGCAGCAATGGCGAGAAGCACGCCGGTATCGAGGACATTGCCCAGGCGGGAAATGACGGCGTGAGCCTGAAGATACTCGGCCACGAGAGACTCAAGTGCGCTGCCGCGTATAGGAGTGTTGGCTTTTACTGCCTCTTCATTGGGATAGAGTTCTGCCCCCTTGAGTGCAAGATCCGTCAGATAGGCGCTCATTTCCGCCTCATCCTTGAGGAAGCGACCTTTATCCTTGCTGTTCTTCTGGACCTTATAGAGCGGCGGCTGCGCAATATACACATACCCGTTCTCAAGAAGTTCCGGCATCTGACGGTAGAACAGCGTGAGAAGCAATGTGCGGATATGCGCGCCATCCACGTCCGCATCGGTCATGATGATGATGCGATGATAGCGTAATTTTGAAATATCGAAGTTCTTGCCGATGTTGGTGCCGAGGGCAAGCGTCAGCATGCGGATCTGCTCGGAATCAAGGAGCTTATCCTGTGCTGCCTTTTCAACATTGAGCACTTTGCCGCGCAGCGGAAGAATGGCCTGATTCTGGGAGTTCCGCCCTTGTTTAGCAGACCCGCCGGCAGAATCACCCTCTACGAGAAAAAGTTCGGAGTAAGCAGGATTCTTTTCGCGGCAGTCAGCAAGCTTACCGGGCAGGCCTCCGCTCACACCGGTTTTCCGGGTGAGGTCCCGTGCTTTGCGAGCGGCTTCGCGTGCGCGGGCAGCCGTTATGATCTTCTCGCAGATGATCTTGGCATCAGTCGGATTCTGTTCGAGAAAAAGCTCCAGTTCACGGCCGACGATATCTTCTACCGCAGGACGGACTTCGCTGGAAACAAGTTTGTCCTTTGTCTGGGAACTAAATTTAGGCTGAGGAACTTTTACAGACAGCACGCAGGTGAGGCCTTCGCGCATGTCATCGCCCTCAGGATCGACCTTAGCCTTCTTGGCAAGTTCATTCTTGGCGATATAGTTCTTCAGCACGCGCGTCATTGCTGCACGCAGTCCTGTCACGTGCGTGCCGCCGTCGCGCTGCGGAATGTTGTTCGTGTAGGCAGTGAGGCTTTCGTTGTAGCTGTCCTGCCACTGCATCGCGATTTCCACTTCCACGGGTGTTCCGCTGGAAAGCACTGTTCCCTTGGCGTGAAAAATCTTAGGATGAAGCACAGTCCTGGACTGGTTCTTATATTCAACATAAGCCACCAAGCCCTTGTCGGTCTTCAGATGCGCTTCATGCGAGGTGCGCAGGTCTTTGAGCGTAATGCTCACTCCAGAATTCAGGAATGAGAGTTCGCGCAGGCGCGATAGCAGCGTGTCGTAGCTGAACTGCGTGACCTTTTCAAAGATCGTCAAATCCGGAAGGAAGTGAACTTCAGTGCCGCGACGATTCGTAGGCCCGAGAAGCTTCATAGGAGAGACGTTTTCGAGCTTGCCTGTAAGGGGATTGGGGAGCTGCTCCACAATCCTGTTCTGCACTAAACCCTTGCGGAATTCAAGGAATCTTGCCTCTCCGTCACGGCGCACAGTAAGGCGAAGCCACGAGGACAGCGCGTTGACGCAGGACACGCCCACACCATGGAGGCCGCCTGAGATCTTGTAGCCGTTATTGTCGAATTTGCCGCCGGCATGGAGCTCCGTAAGCGCAATTTCTGCAGCGCTGCGCTTAGGATCGTGCTTGTCGTCCCATTTGATGGCAGAGGGAATGCCGCGGCCATCATCCACGACCGAAACGGAGTTGTCGGTATGAATCGTGACTTCAATGTGCGTTGCGAATCCGGCAAGAGCCTCATCAATGGAGTTGTCGACAACTTCATAGACGAGATGGTGCAGGCCAGAACCGTCGGCCGTGTCGCCGATATACATTCCAGGGCGTTTTCTGACGGCCTCTAACCCTTCAAGAATCTGAATGCTTGATTCGTTATAGGCGCTGGGATTCTGATCCGGATGTATTTCATCCAGATTCTGGACCTGAGGCAGCGCTTCAGGCGTTTCAATCATGTGATTTTCCGCTTCGGACATGAAATCTTTAATCCTTGGCTTCGCCCTGGCAAACAGAATGAATGGGGCGAATTGATGTTAGGTGCGAGTCGAAGAAAGCCTTGATGAGGCGCATTCTTTGACCGAATGCGCCTCTGTCGCAAAACGCTGCTTAAATTCTCATCGGCATGATGAGGTAGCGGAAGCTGGAAGATTCCGGCATCGTGACCAGGACGCTCTTTGGCGTGGGAGCGAAATGGAAGTCCACTTCGGAATTTTTCAGATTTGTAAGAAGCTCAATCATGTAGAGCAGATTGAAGCCGATATCGAGTTCTCCCCATGTCCAGGGAGCATGAATCGTTTGGCTGGCTTCTTCCTGTTCGGCGTTATTGCCTTGGATGAGCAGTTCGCCTTCCTTGAAAAGCCAGCGCATGCCGTGGAATTTTTCATTGGTGAGAATCTGCACACGCCGAAGCGCCAGAAGAAGTTCTTCCCGATTCAGGCGGACGCACTGCGGATTCGTATCCTCCGTCGGCATGACGCGCTGATAATCAGGGAACTTCCCTTCAATCAGCTTCGAGATGAATTCAACATTGTCGAACTTGAAGCAGATCTGCGTATCGCCAAGATTGACAACAACCGGTGAATCGTCTTCCGGGAGAATGCGCATCAGTTCGCGTACAGTTTTTCTAGGAACAATCGCCTCGACCTTTTCGTCCTGCATCATGCCGTCCACTACCGCTTCGCAATAAGCGAGACGATGCGTATCCGTTGCCACGGCACGGAGTTTTGAGCCCTGAGCGACGAGCAGAACGCCCATCAGGTAGTAACGAATGTCCTTTGCAGCCATGGCAAAGGAGGTCATTGTCAGCAGATAGCGAAGGGTTTTGGCGGGCAATGTAAACGAACTGACCGGAGTCTGGGTTTTAATGACCGGGAAGTCCTCCGGCGGAAGCGTTTGCACGGTGAAGCGGCCTCCGGAAACGGAGAAGGCTGCAAGTCCATCCTCTCCGACATCAATTTCGACAACATCAAGCGGGCGGAGTGCCGCAAGAATTTCAGATGTTTTCTGTGCTGAAACCGTGAAGGTGCCTTCCGCTCCGGAGACGCCAACAGGCGCAGAGGTACGGATCTGAATATCAAGGTCAGTTGTCGAGAATGTGACGGATTCGTCCTTTTGCTCGATCAGAATGTTGCTGATCACAGGCAGGGACTGATTGCGTTCAACAATGCCCGATACCGTTTTGACGGGTTTGAACAGATTCTCAACAGGACTGGCAATAAGCTTCATGATCGGACTGAAAAAGCGTGATTTATCGATGTAGGGGGGATGGCAGATCGCGATTTAACCGCGGATCATTTGCTCAAGCACATGAATCTCATGATTGAGTTCAGCATTGCTCTGCCGTTCCTGAGTGATTTTACGAACCGCATGCATAACGGTTGTGTGATCCCTGCCGCCAAAATTTTCACCAATCTCAGGAAGACTGTGCTGGGTCAGTTCCTTCGTGAGGTACATGGCGATTTGTCTGGGCAATGCAATGTAGGCGGGGCGCCGCTTCGAGTGCATGTCTGCGACTTTTATCTTGTAGTAGTCAGCAACCGTCTTCTGAATATTTTCAATAGTGATCAGACTATTGACGACCTGGAACTGATCCCTCAGCACGCGCTTCGCAATATCAATGGTAATTTCGCGCGACGCAGACGGCTGAAACTGCTGATAAGCGACGACCTGCTGAAGGGCGCCTTCGAGTTCGCGAACATTGGATTTAAGACGCTTGGCAATAAAGGCAGCTACTTCATCAGGGAGATTGACGCCCATGGCCTTTGCCTTATTAAGCAGAATGGCTGTGCGCATCTCAAATTCAGGAGGTTCAATCGCGACGGACAGCCCCTGGGACAGGCGGGAAATCAAGCGAGGCTCGATGTCCTTGAGTCCGCGCGTATAGGTATCTGAAGTGATAACAAGCTGCTTGTTGTGAGGAACAAGCGCTTCGAACGCGCGGAAAAATTGCCCCTGCGATCCTTTGGCGCCGGAGAGCGACTGAACATCGTCGATGAGGAGCAGATCGAGATTGCGATAGCGCTCATCGAATTTTTCCAGGCTGGCATGGGTCTTATTGGCAGACTCCCTGACAGCAGCCGTGTATTCATTAATGAAATCCTGGGCAGAGACGCAACGGACTTTTGCCTTGGGGTGCAGATCAAGGTAGCGATGTCCAATCGCCTGCATCAGATGCGTTTTGCCAAGGCCCACCCCGCCGTAAATGTAGAGCGGGTTGTACTGAGTACCGGTGGTTGTGGCAACGTGCTCCGCCGCAGCAACGGCAAGCTGATTGGCATTGCCGTTGACGTAGTTTTCAAACGTCAGTCCCGGCAGGAGACCAGTTTCCTCTCTTCTGCGGACATCGGACTCCGACGTGCCGGCAGAGGGCTTCTGAGCTTCAGCCGCTTCTTTCTGAGCGGCAATGAGAGAGACGGTCACAGGCCGATCGTCATTAACGTGGGTGGCGATTCGCTGAATATTCTTGAGGTAAGTATCTCTAAGAAAGCGAACTTTTGAAGCTGGAGCTTCGAGCGTCAACACTCCATTATCCGGATCCCAGGCGACGGGATTGATTACTTTGAACCACGTGTCATAGATTTTGGGTGCGCTCTGAACAAACTCTCTCAGGTTGTCCAGACACTTTTGCCAAAAGACTTGCATAGGCCGAATAAAGAGCTAAACGTTGGAGGACGAGATGGAATCCAATTCCGATCTTGCTGTTGCCTGACAAGCAGGGATCGTTCATTTTACCAAGTTTTCTTTAGGAAATGGCGTTTTCTTTGTGGATAACTTCTTAATTCATTGAAATATAATCAAAAAAGTTATCCACAGAAGATTGAGGCGGTCATGAAGATTTAAATTATCCACAAAATGATGTGAATAAGGATTCATTGAGGCTCTAGTTAATTTAAGCGATTAAACACTTACATTTCGGTGATGTACACAAGAGGATGTTGTTGTTTGGCTAGAGGTATCTATATATAGTATTCTCATGTATCGCCTTACTACTGAAAGCGTTTTTCACTTCTTCTGCATAGAACCCGTCTCCGGGTGAAAATGCAATTTTCCACAGTCCGAGGTTTGACAAGACCACGCAGATTGTTGTGTAATAGAGAGCTTTTCTAGGCTTCCTCCAGTCCCGCCCTGTATCCAGGGTCGTCGGAGACCAAGAGGAATGCGTCAGAGCAGTATTCAGTCTGCTTTGGATTCTTCATCCGCTGAATAGAGACAATTCAGTCTCTACAAGCTTCTCCCTCGAGACAAAGGAAACAACATCATGGCTACCAAGCGTACCTATCAGCCTTCCAAGACCAAGCGTGCCCGCACTCACGGCTTCCTCGTTCGCAGCCGTACGAAGGGCGGTCGCCGCGTTCTGGCTCGTCGTCGCGCCAAGGGCCGTCACGTTCTCGCCCTCTAATAGCGGTTGCCCTAACACGGCTGGATGCTCGCCGTGACCGGAAGCCCGGCGGAGAACTACGGATTTCCCCGAAGCAGTCGCCTCATTAAAAGCTCTGACTTCGGTGTGATATTGAGGACGCGGAATGCACAGTCGTTCCGCGTCCATTCTGCGTATTTCACTGCCGGATGCCTTGAGAATTCAGAACCGCATCGCGTTCGTGTAGGCATTACGGTCGGAAAGCGCAATGCGCCGCTTTCTGTTGATAGGGCAATCGTCAAGCGTACGTTGAGGGAAGCGGCAAGACTGCGGCTTCCTGAACTCAGGGAAATACTGGCCGCTAGAAATCTTGGGCTGGATGTTTCTTTGAGGCTTAAAACCGAGCTTTGTTCTCTCGGTGCATCCTCGCGCAGCAGCCTGAAGGAAAAACTTCGCGCTGATGTAGCAGGCCTTCTTGAGGAAGTTGTGCGCCGAGCGGATCAACGCCGCAAAGCTCAGTCCGCAAAAGAAGGAAAAATATGAATTTCCTGAAGCGGCTGATGATCGGACTCATTCGACTCTACCAGCTGACTTTGTCGCCATGGGTGGGACGCGAATGCCGCTATCTGCCTACCTGCTCACAGTATGCTATTGAAGCTTTGGAGCGTCATGGCGCTTTGAAAGGTGGGTGGATGATCGTAATGAGGCTTCTGCGGTGCCACCCATTTGGCGGCAGAGGGTATGATCCGGTCCCGAATACCTTTCGCTGGCGATGCTGGTGCAGGGACTGCAAGGACATTCATGAAGAAGGTGCGAGCGCGAGCGGGCGATCCTTCTTTAATCTTTAAATTACCCCTAACTCAATCCAAGAGAGCTTTATGGGAAGAGAAGTTCAGCGTGCCCTTTTGTGGGTGATCCTTTTCGGATCGCTTTTCATGCTTTGGGACAATTATCAAGTCTATAAGGGCGGTAAGTCTTTCTTTGCTGCTCCTGAAGAGACTGTTGAAGCCTCGCAGAGTGCGGGTGCAGCGGATATTCCTGCTCCGGTTCAGGATGCAAGGGCTGTTGAAGTTCAGGCCGCGGCAACTCCGGTCAAGGAACCAGTGGTTGTGACTACGGATCGAATGAAGGTCACTTTTGATCTTCAGGGAGCCCGTGTAATTGGTACGGAGATGCTTCTCTTCCCGCAGCAGGCAGACTGGACTGAAGTTGGTCTTGCCGGCATGATTCTCGGCCGCAAGCCTGCTGATGATCTTGGCAACGTCAAGCTTCTTAATGTTCAGGGCGCGCATACCTACATGGCACAGAGCGGGCTTGTGGGCGGCGATTATCCGACGCATGCCGATGAGTTCAAGCTGGTGAGCAAGTCGCTTTCCATAGATGGTTCCGACAAGCTTGATGTTGTCTTTGAAGCAGACAAGGGCGGAGTTAAGGTTACCAAGACCTATTCCTTCAAGCGCGGCTATTACGGCATGGATGTCTCCACGGCCGTTACGAACCAGACTGAAAAGGCTGTTTCGCCTCAGATTTACTATCAGATCACGCGCGATTCGAGCAAGCCTGCTGGCGAAAGCTCGATGTATTCGACGTTTACTGGACCGGCTTTCTATACGAGTGAAGAAAACTTCCAGAAGCTCGATTTTTCTGATATTCACGATAAGGATGCGTCCTTTGTAGAGAAAACCGATAACGGTTGGCTCGCAATGGTGCAGCACCATTTTGTGAGTGCCTGGATTCCGTCGCAGGGTGAATCCCGTCAGAATTACGCCCGTGAAGTCTCTAAGGATCTCTACGCTATCGGCACCTTGGTTTCCATGAAGGAAATTGCTCCGGGAGCCTCCGTGACGGATCGCGCAACTTTCTACTCCGGTCCTCAGGAACAGGCTCGACTTGAGCAGCTTGCTCCCGGGCTTGAGCTGGTTGTTGACTACGGCTGGCTTACTTTCCTCGCGAAGCCGATCTACTGGCTGCTGGACTTCCTCTATGGGATTGTCGGCAATTGGGGCTGGGCAATTGTGCTTCTCACCTGCATCGTGAAGGCTGTGCTCTATCCGATTTCTGCTGCTGGTTATCGCTCGATGGCCCGCATGAAGGAAGTGACGCCCCGCATGAAGGCGCTTCAGGAAAAATATAAAGACGATAAGCAGCGCCTCAACCAGGCGATGATGGAACTCTATCGCACAGAGAAGATCAATCCGATTGGCGGATGCCTCCCGATCATGCTGCAGATTCCCGTATTTCTCGCTCTCTACTGGGTTCTTCAGGGCTCGGTGGAGCTGCGCGGGGCCCCGTGGATTTTCTGGGTGCATGACCTTGCGATGCCTGATCCTTGGTTTGTGTTGCCTCTCCTGATGGCAATCACCATGTTCCTGCAGATCTTCCTCAATCCGAAGCCTACTGATCCGACGCAGGCAAAAGTGATGTACATCATGCCGGTCGTTTTCTCGGTGATGTTCTTCATCTTCGCTGCAGGTTTGGTTCTCTACTGGCTTACGAACAATATCCTTTCTATTGCTCAGCAGTGGTGGA
The DNA here is from genome assembly GCA_934255515.1 of uncultured Sutterella sp. Taxonomy (GTDB): domain Bacteria; phylum Pseudomonadota; class Gammaproteobacteria; order Burkholderiales; family Burkholderiaceae_F; genus Sutterella. Next base: position 33,506 of record CAKQON010000009.1, on the reverse strand, counting down.
TCAACAAGACGATCGCCGAAGAACGCGCGAAGCGGCTGGCAAAACAGAAATAAGCAGCCGCGACTTGGCACTCTTGAAGTGCCAAGTTCGTTGACAAGTCGGCCGGGCGAGAAGCTCTTTCAAAGAAAGAGCCGCCCGGCCTTCATTTATTTACGAACGCTTTTCTTCGAATTCAGAGACGAGGCTGCCAGCAGAAGCGGCCAGAGCCAGACTGAGGCAAACCAGAGGAAAATTCTTCTGACTGAAAGCCGGCTCTCCTCCGTCTTCCAGGTTTTGGCAAAAACGGCGATTGCACCGCAGACTACCCAGAGCATAAATCCGCAGTAGATCAAAGATCTGGTTTCATAGCTGTCCCCAAAAAAACGGGCCGTATAGGCTGCGGCCGGGACGGAGAGAATAACTGCAGTGCAGACGCCGGTAAGCGCAGAGCCGAAAAATTGTCCGCGCCGGGAGGAACGAGGATCCTGAAGCGACATGAGGTTAACTGCCTTGTTGAGGTTGAATCGCGCTCTGCATTCTAAAAAAGAAGAGATGTGCCATATGCAGCTCAATGACAAAACTCCCATCGTCGCTATCGCGACGGCTGCCGGACGCGGCGCAATCGGCGTCGTGCGTCTTTCCGTGCCTGCCCATCATGCGGAAGTAGTGCTCAGTACGCTTTTCCCCGGCGTTTTGCTCGAGCCAAGGCATGCGCATCTTCTTGATGTAACGGATGTGAAGGGAGCCTTGCTTGATCGGGCCATAGTCCTTTATTTCCCAGCTCCGGCAAGTTATACAGGGGAAACTGTATTGGAAATTCAGGCTCATGGCGGGCCAATGCTTCTCAGGCTGATTCTGCGGTCTGTTCTTGAAAAGCTTGCCTTTATCGGCATTCGCATTGCAGAGCCTGGCGAATTCACCAAACGAGCCTTTCTTAACGGACGCATCGATCTCGCACAGGCTGAAGCCGTGAGCGGTTTGATTGATGCTGTGAGCGAGGCGTCGGCGCAGGCAGCAGCCCGCTCCCTTTCCGGCGACTTTTCCAGGCGCATTCATGCCGTTGGAAGCCTTTTGGATGAAGCACGGGCGCTCACGGAAGCGCAGCTAGATTTTCCTGAAGAAGAACTCGACGACCTGATGGCGGATGAAATCATCCAAAGAATGGCAACTGCAGCAAGCCGCATAGATGAACTTCTGAAGACTGCGCGTAAAGGTGCAGTGCTTGCAGAGGGGCTCACTGTTGCTCTTGTCGGCGCGCCAAATGTTGGTAAATCGAGTCTGCTCAATGCGCTGGCCGGAGAGGAAGTTGCCATTGTGACGGATATAGCCGGGACTACGCGGGACAGGATTGAGCACTGGACGGCATTTAACGGCGTACCGCTTCGCATCGTGGACACGGCAGGTCTGCGCGATACGACAGATGTGGTTGAATCGAAAGGCATCGAGCGTTCGCTGCAGGCCCTTAAGGAAGCTGATATTGTCCTGGCGCTGTCTGATGCTTCAGGGTGTGTGGCGGACGATGGCGATGCATTAAAACGCGTCGAAGAGACGGTTCGTTGCGGAACTCCGGTTCTCCATATTGCCAATAAGTGTGATCTGGCCTCGGAAAGCGCTCTCAACGAGCTGCATACAAAGGGCGCCATTGCAATTTCCGCCAAAACCGGCGAGGGACTCGAGGAGTTGAAGATGCGGGTTCTCGACCTTTCCGATATGGCGGGAGGCACCGAAGAGGTGTTTCTGGCGCACGAGCGTCATCTCGAATGCTTGCGCAACGCAGGCATTCACATCCGCAAAGCCCTGGAGATTGCCGGCAGCGGCTTCGGTATGATGGAGCTCCTTGCCGAAGAGTTGCGCCTTGCTGGTCGTTCTCTTGGAGAAATCCTTGGGGAAACAGATGCTGAAGGACTCCTCGACATCATCTTTAGCCGATTCTGCATTGGTAAGTGAGTCAAAGACTCTGGATTTGAAAGCTATGGAATACCCAGAAAGCTACGAGGTCATCGTCGTCGGTTGCGGACATGCTGGTGCTGAAGCTGCTCTTGCTGCCGCACGAATGGGACGAAAGACCCTTCTTATTACGCATAATCTCGACACTGTCGGGCAGCTTTCCTGCAATCCGTCGATCGGCGGTATCGGCAAGGGACACCTCGTCAAAGAGCTTGATGCCCTGGGCGGAGCCATGGCTCAGGTCACTGATGCAGCAGGCATCCAGTTCCGCATTTTGAATCGCTCTAAAGGTGCTGCCGTGCATGCAACGCGCGCGCAGATTGACCGTCAGCTTTATCGGCGGGAGATGCGCAGGCGCATTGAGGCGCAGCAAAACCTTACCGTATTCCAGATGGCGGTCGACGATTTGATCGTCGAAAACGGCGAAGCTCGCGGCGTAGTCACGAAGACAGACATACGGTTTCACTCACGGTGTGTAGTTATTTGCTCCGGCACTTTCCTTAATGGTCTGGTGCATATCGGACTGGAGCATTATCAGGCGGGACGCATGGGGGATCCTGCGAGCGTCAGGCTTGCCGAACGCTTAAAGGAACTCGGTATGCCTCAGGGGCGCCTGAAGACAGGAACTCCTGCTCGAATTGATGGCCGTTCAATTGATTTCAGCCGCTGCGAGGAGCAGTGGGGTGATTTGGATCCCGTTCCGGATTTTTCGCTGATACGCCCGGCAAATGCGCACCCGAGGCAGATGCCCTGCTGGATCACGCGCACGACAAAGGAGATGCATGAACTCATCCTTGCCAACCTCGATCGCTCGCCGATGTATGCCGGAGTGATCCAGGGGGTGGGCCCTCGTTACTGCCCTTCGATTGAGGATAAAGTCAAGCGTTTTGCTTCGAAGGATAGCCATCAGGTGTTCCTTGAGCCTGAAGGACTTGACGTTCAGGAGTTCTATCCAAACGGCATTTCTACGAGCCTCCCATTTGACGTGCAGTACCGCATGGTCAGAATGATGCCGGGACTGGAGAATGCACATCTCATTCGCCCGGGCTATGCCATTGAATACGATTACTACGATCCGCGCGGTCTTAAGCGCACGTTGGAAACGAAGGCAATGCCCGGTCTCTTTTTCGCCGGGCAAATTAATGGGACTACCGGTTATGAAGAGGCAGCCGCACAGGGAGTCCTGGCTGGCTTAAACGCAGCTCTCTATGCAAGAGGAGATGAAGGCTGGACGCCCCGCCGCGATGAAGCCTACCTCGGCGTTATGGTGGATGATCTGACGACGAAGGGCGTTACAGAGCCCTACCGCATGTTTACAAGCCGCGCGGAATATCGACTTTCCCTGCGCGAGGATAATGCCGATATCCGTCTCACGCCGACAGGCCGTCGTCTGGGCCTGGTGGATGATCTGCGCTGGGAATACTTTAATCGAAAAACTGAGCGGGTGCAAAGAGCTTTAGAAATGCTCAAGGATACCTGGGTGAACCCCAAGATCATTGCAGCAGCAGAGGCAGAGCGCGTGCTTGGGACTTCGATTGAGCGGGAATATCCTCTCAGGAGCTTGCTTGCAAGACCTAATGTTCGAATGTCCGATTTGGCGACGCTTAGACGTACGGACGGCACTCTGGCTGCAGATTTCTCTGAACTCAATGAGGTCGAGAAGGCTCAGGTTGAAGTTGAAGTGAAATATGCCGGGTATGTTGAGCGTCAGAAGGATGAAATCGAAAAGGCTCTTGCCAATGAAACACTGGCAATCCCGGATGCTATGGACTATGACGCGGTGACGGGACTTTCTTTTGAAGTTCGACAGAAGCTCACAGCGGCAAGACCGGAAACGCTTGGTCAGGCATCCCGCGTCTCCGGGGTGACGCCTGCAGCAGTGGCGCTTCTGCTTGTTCACCTAAAGCGCCACTATTACTATCAGCGGGATAAGGGCTCAGTGCCGGTTGTTCGGCCGGCGGCTGGAAAATAAAGTGCTTCTTCGGAATGCTTCTCCAATGAATTCAAGTGCAATTGATAGTTCCCAGCTGCGTGCCGGACTGGAGGCTGAAGGCCTGCCTGTCGATGAAGACATAATCCATTCATTCTTAGGCTATGCAGAGCTTCTCCTGAAATGGAATCGCGTTTACAACCTGACGGCGATACGCAGACCAGAAGAGGTGCTTACGCACCATTTGCTCGACTCGGCTGCGCTGGTGCCATGGCTGAGGCGTGTAGCGCCGGAAGCTAAAAATATTCTCGATGTCGGTTGCGGAGGTGGGTTGCCATCGGTGCCGGTAGCTATTCTTCGTCCGGATCTGGAAGTTACGGGCGTTGATGCTGTAGGGAAGAAAGCGGCATTCGTAAATCAGGCAGCGATTGAGCTGGGCCTGAAAAACTTGCGTGCACGGCACTCTAGGGTGGAAAAACTCCAGGGTGAGTGGGACATGATTACAAGCCGGGCTTTTGCTTCACTCTCCGACTTTGTTACGCTGACTCACCCTCTTCTTTCTCCAGGGGGACGTTGGCTCGCCATGAAAGGAGCAAAAACAGAAGAGGAGATCGCAGCGCTTCCTGACGGCATAACTGTTGAAATGCTTGAGCCGATTTATGTTCCCGGTCTTGAAGAAGCCCGGCATCTGATAGTGCTGTCTCAGTCCTTATAGAGATGAAAAAGAATGGATTTCCTTCCTGCTACATTGTTGAGCGCCTTCATCTATACATTCACGACGCTCGTTCCGGTGATCAATCCGTTCAGCGGCGCGATGTTTTTTGTGACGCTGTCAAGTCACCTTTCTGACTCTGATCGGGCTTATGTTGCTGGACGTATTGCCATTTTTTCCTTTGTTATCCTTGTAGTGTGCCTTTTTGCGGGACATCTGATTCTGGGATTTTTCGGCATTTCCGTCGGTGTTCTGCGCTGTGCAGGCGGGTTGGTGCTGTTCGCAGCCGGTTGGAATGCATTAAATGCGCCATCTCATGATGAAGACTCTAAGGAACCTCCTCTGGCGCTGCCGCGTTCTCGCCTGAAGGCAATGGCGTTCTATCCGTTTACACTGCCGCTTACAACGGGGCCGGGGGCCATCGCTGTGACGGTGGCTCTAGGCACCACACTCCCTTATACCGCCAGTAATTTAGGGGGAACGATTCTTGCGATTTTGGCTACCGTCCTCGTGATCTGGATTTGCTTCCGATACAGTGATCGCGTCAGCCGATCGGTTGGCGCTGCAGGCGCAGATGCCCTTGCGAGAATTTTTGCCTTTATTTTGATTTGCCTCGGCGTGTCGATTTTCTGGCAGGGCTTCTCCGAGCTGTGGCTCCAGCTCGGTCAGCAGTGAATAGAAACGGGACGTCATAGTCTTGTTCTATAAAATAAGGGCTGTTTTTTAACCTTTTTGTGATTTTCCGCGGCCGGAGTCCTGATAGCGACCGACCGCGGGATTTTTATTTCTCATGGCTCAAGTTTTCTGTATTGCCAATCAGAAGGGCGGCGTGGGCAAAACCACAACAACTGTCAATCTTGCGGCTGCTCTAGCGCTCCGGGATCGTCGGGTGCTGCTTGTCGACCTCGATCCACAGGGCAATGGCACGATGGGTTGTGGGATCGATAAGCGGGAAATCGAATGTTCTGTTTATCAGCTTCTTCTGGGGCTGAAGTCGTTTGACGATGTTGTGCGGCGCAGTGAAACAGGCGGATTTGATGTCCTTCCGGCTAATCGTGAGCTTTCAGGTGCTGAAATCGAGCTCATCAGCATCCGGGAGCGAGATCAGAGGCTGAAGAAGACGCTTGGACCGGTCATGGAGCGCTATGACTATATTCTGATTGATTGTCCTCCCAGCCTTTCCATGCTCACGCTTAATGCACTCTGCTTCGCAAACGGAGTTATCGTGCCGATGCAGTGCGAATACTTTGCGCTTGAAGGGCTTACGGATCTTGTTGCCTCGATTCGCAGGGTTCATAACGAAAAGAATCCCGGGCTGCGGATCATCTCCATTCTGCGTGTGATGTTCGACCCCAGAATTACGCTCCAGCAACAGGTAAGTGAGCAGCTCAAGAAGCATTTCGGGGATAAAGTCTTCAACACGATCATTCCCCGCAATGTTCGGCTCGCGGAAGCTCCAAGTTATGGCAAGCCAGGGGTGGTTTACGATCGGTCCAGCCGAGGCGCCATGGCGTATAAAGCATTCGCCGACGAGATCATCTCCCGCATGGAAGCGAAAAAGGCAAACGGGGGAATGCAGTGAAAAAGAAAGAAAAAGGACTTGGACGCGGTTTGGATGCCCTTTTCATGGGGGAAGTCGGTCCTGATGCACTGGATGACGCTGTAAGCGAGCGTCGATTGCTGGAGATTGAGACCGTTCATATTCATCCTGGGCGCTATCAGCCGCGTACACGCATGGACGAAGCGTCTATCAGCGAATTGGCAGATTCAATTCGGGAACAGGGGCTTCTCAGCCCTATTCTTGTTCGCACGCTGAACGACGGAGATTATGAGGTTCTTGCTGGCGAGCGCCGCCTGCGTGCGGCAAAACTCGCTGGGCTCGAAAAGGTTCCGGCTCTTCTGCAGAACGTTGACGATGAGCATGCACTCGTCATTGGGCTGATTGAGAACATCCAAAGGGAAAACCTGAATCCGATCGAAGAGGCCCAGGGCCTTCAGCGGCTCATCAGCGAGTTTTCCTTTACGCATGAGGATGCCGCTAAGGCCATTGGCCGTTCCCGGCCTGCGACAAGCAATCTTCTTCGTCTGTTGTCACTCACAGATGAAGTGAAAGACATGGTCATGAAAGGTGAGTTGGAGATGGGCCACGCCCGTGCCCTACTCGCTCTCTCCGGGGCAGATCAAATCACCACTGCCAAAACTGTGGTTGCCCGCAGTCTCTCTGTGCGCCAGACGGAAGATCTTGTCCGGCGTTTGCTTGAGGGGCCTCAGCCTCAGAAAAAAGTAGTGATCAAGACGCGCGATAACGAACGTCTGGAAGAGGCGCTGGCGGAGACGCTTGGAGCCGTTGTAAAGCTTACGGCCAATACAAAAGGCAAGGGAAAGATTGTGATTGAATTTTCCAACTTGGATCAGCTCCAAGGGATTGTGGATCACATTCGAAAATAAATTTCTTGTCTTTGCACGTCCTTTTATGGTGCAATCTATCTCTGAAGTGTTATTTTCTATAGTGCTTTCGTAGATTGTTGCGAGATGCTTCAAGAAGTAAACTTCGTCCGACTCAAATTCAAGCTTGTAATGCGTAAGAATGTTCGGCTGTTCTGATATGATGCGCGTCGTTCTTGCGCAGTACGTTGTTGCCGTGCTGGTAGCCCTCGTAGGGGCGCTATTTTTCAATGTCGACGCTGGATTGTCTGCTCTGCTCGGGGGGCTCTCCTATGCGTTTATGTCGACTCTGCTCATGCTCTTTTTGATCATGGGCAGAAAAATGAAAATCAGCGTTGGTGCCAGCGTTATGGCAATGCTGCTTGGCGAGTTTGTAAAAATTTTAAGCGTTATAGTGTTGCTGCTCGTTGTAGCTCAGCAATATGACGCATTGAACTGGCCCGCTTTCCTCATCTCATTGATAGCGGTGGTGAACAGCTACTTTGTGTTGTTGTTCAAGAAAAACTAAGGATAGGTCCTCATGGCAGTCGAGAGCCCTAGCGCTACTGAGTACATTCAGCATCACATGGCGCATCTGCAGTCAATGCATCAGAACGTGATCGTTGACTTCTCGGTCATCAATTACGACACGATCTTCTTTTCGCTTGCTGCGCTCCTGGTTGTGTTCTTCCTGCTTCGCATGGGGGCCAAAAAGGCTACCTCCGGCGTTCCGGGGAAGATGCAGTGTGCAGTTGAGATGCTGGTCGAAATGGTGGATAACCAGGCCAAAAATATTGTTCATGGCGACCGCACTTATATTGCGCCGCTCGCTCTGACGGTGTTCTGCTGGGTTGCCATGATGAACTGCATCGACCTTATCCCGGTCGATCTGTTCCCGTGGATCGCCGGCTTCTTTGGTCTTGATCACCTTCGTCCGCTTCCGACGGCGGACCTTAACGGTACGCTCGGTCTGTCTTTCGGCGTTCTGCTCCTTCTTTTCTATTACGGCATCAAGGTTAAGAGCTTCTCCGGCTTTATCGTCGAGCTCTTTACTGCTCCGTTCGGCAAGTTCCCGCTGCTCTGGCCGGTGAACTTCCTTATGAACCTCATTGAGTACTGCGCGAAATTTGTTTCGCTCGGTATGCGACTCTTCGGCAATATGTATGCCGGTGAGCTCGTATTCTTCCTAATTGCGCTCCTGGGCGGCTTCATGCTTGATTTTGCTCTCCCGGGCGCTGCAGCTGCTGGACTTGGACAAGTCATCGCCGGCCTGGTCTGGTGGCTCTTCCATGTGCTGATTGTTCTGTTGCAGGCGTTTATTTTCATGATGCTGACGCTGGTCTATATCGGGCAAGCTCACAGCAGCCACTAACAGACAATTTTTTTCTTCAACTTTGTCAACTCCCTTTTTTATAGATCTAGGAGTCTTTCAAAAATGACCAACGTCGCTTTAGTCGCTATCGCCTGCGGTATCATCATCGGCCTCGGCGCTCTCGGTGCTTGCCTTGGCATCGCTCTGATGGGTGCGAAGTACCTCGAAGCTTCTGCTCGCCAGCCCGAGCTCATGGAGCCGCTCCAGACGAAGATGTTCCTTCTCGCCGGCCTGATCGACGCGGCCTTCCTGATCGGCGTCGGTATCGCCATGATGTTCGCCTTCGCCAACCCCTTCGTCGGCTAATACTCAGCCGTACGACCAACGTCTTTCTTTTCAATGACGCTGTCCGCGGCGCCGCCCAAAGACATGCGCGGCGCTGCTGACTTAACGGGGTTCAACAATGAACATTAATGCCTCTCTGTTTGTACAGATGGTCGTGTTCTTCCTTGGTGCTTGGGTCACCATGAAGTACATCTGGCCACCGCTGATTCACGCGATTGAAGAGCGGCAGAAGAAGATTGCTGACGGCTTGGCCGCAGCCAACAAGGGCGAGAAGGCTCTTGCTGTGGCTACCGAGCAGGGCAAGGCCATTGAAGCGGCCGCTCGCGCCCGTGCTTCCACCATCGTTGCCGATGGCGAAAAGCGTGCGCTTGCGATCGTTGAGGATGCCAAGGCTCAGGCTACGGTTGAAGCCGACCGCATCATCGAGTCCGCTAAGGCTGAAGCTGCCACGCAGGTTCAGCGCGCTCGCGATCAGCTCCGCGATCAGGTGGCTGCGCTTGCTGTCCAGGGTGCTGAACAGATTCTTGCTCGCGAAGTCGACAAGAACGTTCATGCTCAACTGCTTGATCAACTGAAGGCGAAGCTCTAACTATGGCGGAACTTTCTACGATAGCGCGCCCTTACGCGGAAGGCCTCATGGAGGCCCTCCAGGAGCGTAAAGCCAGCGCAGAAGAAATGACTCGGGTACTTGACGCCGTTGCGCAGCTTGCGCTGGTGGCTCGTGATCCTCAGGTCAATCAGCTCGCGGGTGATCCCGGACTTACGGAAGATCAGCTTTATGGCGTGCTTGACGGTATGCTTGACGCCGATCAGCCGGCAGAAGTCAAGAATCTGCTTCGCGTCGTGGTTCAGAACGGGCGCATCGATGCGCTGCCTGAAATCGCGCGGCAATTCCGCATCCTGAAGAACCGTTCTGAAGGTGTCGCTGACGCCTATATCGAGACGGCCTTCCCGCTCACCGATGATGAGCTGAAGGAACTGCTGGAAGCGCTAGCGAAGAAGTTCCCGGGAGTGAAGCTTCACCCGGTCGTCTCGGTCGAGAAGGAATTGATCGGCGGCGTGCGCGTGCACGTTGGCGACAAGCTCCTCGACGCCTCGATCCGCGCGCGTCTCAGTCAGATGAAGACGGCGCTTACCGCATAAAATTCGGAGCTGTAAGATGCAACTCAATCCCAGTGAAATCAGTGAACTGCTGAAGAAGCGTATCGAAGGCCTCGGCGTTTCCGCTGATCTTCGCACACAGGGCACCGTGGTCTCGCTGTCCGACGGCATTGCTCGTATTCACGGCCTGAGCGACGTGATGCAGGGCGAAATGCTGGAGTTCCCGGGTGAGGTTTATGGCCTCGCTCTGAACCTCGAACGCGATTCCGTCGGCGCCGTTATTCTCGGCGACTACGAAGGTATTTCCGAAGGCGACACGGTGAAGACCACCGGCCGCATTCTTTCGGTTCCGGTCGGCCGCGAGCTGATCGGCCGCGTTGTCAACGCGCTCGGCCAGCCTATTGACGGCAAGGGGCCGATTGAAGCCAAGGAATTTGACGTTATCGAAAAGGTCGCCCCTGGCGTCATCGATCGTCAGTCCGTTTCCCAGCCGGTGCAGACCGGCCTGAAGTCCATTGACTCGATGGTGCCGATCGGCCGCGGTCAGCGTGAGCTGATCATTGGCGACCGTCAGACGGGTAAGACCGCTGTCGCCATTGACACGATCATTAACCAGAAGGGTAAGGATCTGATCTGCGTTTACGTCGCTATCGGTCAGAAGGCCTCTACCATCGCCAATGTTGTCGCCAAGCTCGAAGAGAATGGCGCCATGGACTACACCATCGTTGTTGCTGCTACGGCTTCCGAGTCTGCTGCCATGCAGTACATCGCTCCGTACGCCGGCGCCACGATGGGCGAATACTTCCGCGACCGCGGCGAAGACTCCCTGATCGTTTATGACGACTTGACCAAGCAGGCTTGGGCATATCGTCAGATCTCTCTGTTGCTGCGTCGTCCACCTGGACGTGAAGCTTATCCTGGCGACGTCTTCTACCTGCACAGCCGTCTGCTCGAACGTGCTGCCCGCGTGAATCCCACGTACGTGGAACGCTTCACCAAGGGTGCCGTCAAGGGCAAGACCGGCTCGATGACCGCTCTGCCGATCATTGAAACGCAGGCAGGCGACGTCACCGCGTTCGTTCCGACCAACGTGATTTCGATTACCGACGGCCAGATCTTCCTTGAAACCGACCTCTTCAACGCTGGTATTCGTCCTGCTATCAACCCGGGCATTTCGGTGTCCCGCGTGGGTGGTGCGGCTCAGACCAAGGTCATCAAGAAGCTCGGCGGCGGTGTTCGTCTCGCCCTTGCTCAGTACCGCGCTCTCGCGGCTTTCGCTCAGTTCGCTTCTGACCTGGACGAAGTCACCCGCAAGCAGCTCGAACGCGGCCGCATGGTTACTGAACTCATGAAGCAGCCCCAGTATCAGCCGCTTCAGGTTTGGGAAGAAGCTCTCGTTTTGTACGCCGTCAACAACGGCTACTACGACGATGTCAACGTTGGTGACGCCATGAAGGTTGAACGTGCTATGCGCGAATACCTCAAGACTCACTACGCTGATCTCGTTGACTCGATCGAAACCAATAAGGCTCTCTCCAAGGAAGATGAAGAGCGCCTGAAGGGTGCTATCGCCGAGTTCAAGAAGAACGGCGCTGTCTAACGTCTAATCGAGGACCCAATTCCATGCCCAGTACAAAGGAAATTCGCGGCAAGATCAAGAGCGTGCAGAACACGCGCAAGATCACCAAAGCGATGGAGATGGTTGCGGCCTCGAAAATGCGCAAGGCGCAGGATCGGATGCACGCTGCCCGCCCGTACGGCGACAAGATTCGAGTAATCTGCTCGCATCTCGCTCGCGCGAACGTGACGGACTATCGTCATCCGTTCCTGAATCAGAATGAAGGCGCCAAGAAGGTGGGCATTATTCTTGTGTCCACCGACAAGGGCCTTGCCGGTGCTCTCAATACGAACATCCAGCGTGTGCTCCTGCAGCGCATGCGTGAATGGTCGGCTGAGGGCATTCAGGTTGAAGCTTCCGCCCTTGGCAACAAGGGCCTTGGCTTCCTTCAGCGCTTGGGAGTGCCCGTGCTGAGCCAAGCGGTTCAGCTCGGTGACCGCCCGTCGATTGACCGTCTGATTGGAGCCATTGCTGTTCAGATTGAAGCGTATAAGGAAGGGAAGGTCGATAAGGTCTATCTCTGCTACAGCCGCTTTGTGAACGCGATGAAGCAGATCCCGGTCGTTGAGCAGCTTCTGCCCCTTTCGGACGAACAGCTTTCGGCCGAGGAGCCTCAGCGCAAATTCTCGTGGGATTACATCTACGAGCCTGACGCCCAAACCGTTCTCGACGAGCTGCTCCGCCGCTACGTCGAGGCTTTGATTTACCAGGCGGTTGCAGAAAATATGGCCTCTGAGCAAAGCGCCCGTATGGTCGCTATGAAGGCCGCTTCCGACAATGCGAAGAAGCTTATCGACGATCTGCAGCTCGTCTACAACAAGACTCGCCAGGCCGGCATTACGAAGGAAATCACCGAAATCGTCGGTGGTGCCGCCGCCGTGTCTTCTTAATCGAATTTAAAAAATCGATAACTGAGGAAAACCCATGAGTATCGGACAGATCGTTCAGGTGATCGGCGCGGTCGTGGATATTGAATTCCCGCGCGACGCGATGCCGAAGATTTACGAAGCGCTCGTCCTGAAGAACGACGACGCGAACTCCCTCGCCGAACAGGGCCTGGTGTTTGAGGTCGAGCAGCAGCTCGGCGATGGTGTTGTCCGCACCATTGCGATGGGCTCGTCTGAAGGCCTTCGCCGCGGCATGTCTGTCGAATCCACCGGCCGCGAAATCTCGGTGCCGGTTGGTCCGAAGACCCTCGGCCGCATCATGGACGTTCTTGGCCGCCCGATCGACGACTGCGGTGCGATCGAGGCCGAGGAAATCCGTCCGATTCACAATGAAGCCCCGAAGTTTGACGACCTTTCTCCGTCCGTTGACCTCCTTGAGACCGGCATTAAGGTTATTGACCTTATTTGCCCGTTCGCCAAGGGCGGCAAGGTCGGCCTGTTCGGCGGTGCCGGCGTGGGCAAGACCGTCAACATGATGGAGCTCATCAACAACATCGCTAAGCAGTACGGCGGCTACTCTGTGTTTGCCGGCGTTGGCGAACGTACTCGTGAAGGCAACGACTTCTACCATGAAATGGGCGAGTCGAAGGTTCTCGACAAGGTCGCCATGGTGTTCGGTCAGATGAACGAACCCCCGGGAAACCGTCTTCGTGTTGCTCTGACGGGCCTCACGATGGCAGAAGCCTTCCGTGACGAAGGCCGCGACATTCTGCTCTTCATCGACAACATCTACCGTTACACCCTCGCAGGTACGGAAGTGTCCGCTCTGCTCGGCCGTATGCCGTCTGCCGTGGGTTATCAGCCGACTCTGGCTGAGGAAATGGGCAAGCTTCAGGAGCGTATTGCTTCCACGAAGACTGGCTCCATTACGTCGATTCAGGCCGTGTACGTCCCTGCTGACGACTTGACTGACCCGTCCCCGGCTACGACCTTCGGTCACCTTGACGCGACCGTGGTTCTTTCGCGTGATATTGCTGCTCTCGGTATTTATCCGGCTGTTGACCCGCTCGACTCCACGTCCCGTCAGGTCGACCCGAACATCATCGGTGTTGAGCACTACACGACCGCTCGTCGCGTTCAGGAAACCCTGCAGCGCTATAAGGAGCTTCGCGACATCATTGCCATTCTCGGCATGGATGAACTCGCTCCCGAAGACAAGCTGGTGGTGCAGCGCGCTCGTAAGATCCAGAACTTCCTCTCGCAGCCGTTCCACGTTGCTGAGGTCTTCACTGGCGCTCCCGGCAAGTATGTTCCGCTCAAGGAAACCATCCGCGGCTTCAAGATGATTGTTGATGGCGAATGTGATGAACTGCCCGAACAGGCGTTCTACATGGTCGGTACCATTGACGAAGCCTTCGAGAAGGCGAAGACCCTCAAGTAATGCTTTGCGGCAGCCGGCTGAAAAGCTGGTTGCCGCAAGCGCCCGACAAACGGAGCAACCTATATGGCTACCATTAAAGTCGACGTCGTCAGCGCCGAAGAACATATCTTCTCCGGCGAGGCCGAACTCGTGTCGCTGCCCGGAACGTCTGGCGAACTTGGCATCATGCCGGGGCATCTCCCGCTTATCACTCTGATTCGTCCTGGTTTTGTGCGCGTGCATAAGCCTGGTGAATCTGAAGTTGAACAGATCTTTGTGGCGGGTGGTGTTCTGGAGGTTCAGCCTGATCGAGTCACCGTTCTGGCCGATACCGCAGTCCGTAGCAAGGATCTTGACGAAGCTCGCGCCAAGGAAGCCCTTGCCGCAGCGGAAGCGTCCCGTGCGACGGCTACCGGAAGCATCGAGATTGCCCGCATCGAAGCGGAAATCGCTGCCTTGGCTGCGGAGCTCGCGGTTATCAAGAAACTGCGCAGCAAGCTCTGATCAATTCAAGCCAACGACGCCTTTTAAAGCGGAGCTGCTTACGAGCATCTCCGCTTTTTCTTACCCATACTTTCCGTCAAAGCGCTAGCATTCTGAATAAGTAGTTAGAACGGGACCGCTGTTTCAAGCATTGAAAATTTGGTCTTGTTGTAGCAATACACTCGTCCCTCGCAGACCGAAAAGAAGTGTGCTGGGATTAGAGCTCAACTGAATGGAGGTTTAAGTATGAGCGCAGTTAAGATCCTCGTAACGACGGACGGTTCTAATTTAAGCGACAAAGCGGTGGATACCGCCATCGGACTTGCTGAACAGGTGGGCGGCTCGGTAGTCGGCATGACAGCTGTGCTTACGCCCGCTCCGGCTGGTGGCTTTGAGGACGAGGATCCTGTCGTCAAGGAGCGTCTTGAAGCTATTTCCCGCAAGGCCGCCGAAGCGGAGGTTCCCTGCGAGGTAATCGCCGAGCATGCTGAAACGGTTGCGCAGGGGGTGCTTGCCTGCGCGGCGAGATGCAATGCCTCCTATATCGTGATGGCAAGCCGCGGACTTGGTACTTTCGGCGCACTGCTGCTGGGCAGTGAGACGCAGAAAGTGCTCAGCCAGGCGGATCGTCCGGTGCTGATTGTCCGCTGATGAGAATTTATTCTCACAGATACATTAATTAGAAAATTCCGCGCCTATGTGCGCGGTTTTTTCTTGTTCGCTGGCGAAGGACTGCGCGAAAAGCGCGGCAAATAAACGGAAAAAAGAAATGATCCCTCAGAATGACTGCTTCCTGCGTGCGCTTAAGCGCGAACATACGGACTTCACTCCGCTCTGGTTGATGCGTCAGGCAGGTCGATATCTGCCGGAGTACTGCCGCACAAGAGCTCAGGCCGGCAGCTTTATGGGGCTTGCACAGAATCCGGACTACGCTACAGAAGTGACGCTGCAGCCGATTGACCGATATGGCCTGGATGCAGCTATTCTGTTTTCGGACATTCTGACGGTCCCTGATGCGATGGGTCTCGGTCTTTCGTTCGTGCAGGGTGAGGGTCCGGTTTTTGCGCATCCCGTGCAGAGCGAAGAAGCGGTTGAAAAGCTTTATGTGCCCGATCCTGAGGAAAAACTCGGTTATGTTATGGCGGCAGTGCAGAGCATCCGTGCAGCACTCAATAATCGAGTTCCGCTTATCGGCTTTTCCGGTTCTCCCTTTACGCTTGCCTGCTACATGATTGAGGGGCGCGGCAGCCGTGATTTCCGGACCGCCAAAACGATGATGTTCCGTCGCCCGGATCTCTTCGAGCGAGTGCTCGACATTAATGCCGATGCGGTGGCAGCTTATCTCAATGCTCAGATTGCTGCGGGAGCCCAGACAGTGCAGATTTTCGACACCTGGGGCGGCATGCTTGCAGATGGCGATTTCCAGCGCTTCTCTCTGGCAGCAACGAAGAAAGTGGTTGAGCGCCTGACGCGTACGACCCCTGATGGCGAGAAAGTGCCTGTAATCGTTTTTACCAAGGGCGGCGGTGAGTGGCTGGCTGATTGCGCGGCTATGGGCTGTGATGCGCTAGGTCTTGATTGGACGACCAATCTCTCGCGAGCCCGCAAGGTTGTAGGAGATCGTGTTGCTCTGCAGGGCAACATGGATCCGCTTGTACTTTTTGCGGACGAGAATACGATTCGCCGTGAAGCGCGCAAGGTGCTGGATGCTTTTGGCCCTGTCGGAGCCGGCGGCCATGTCTTTAATCTTGGGCATGGCATTAATCAGTTCACTCCGGTGGAAAGCGTCCAGATTCTTGTTGATGAAGTTCATCAATACAGCCGTCGCTATCACACTGCCGGTTGAGTTCTGATCAACGAGTTGTGCACAGATCTTGTGCTGGCGATGCCGATAAATGAATAAGCCCGTCGAATTTCGGCGGGCTTATTAAGTTCTTGTCTTTCTCTGTGAGAGTAGGATGGAAAATGCGAGCCATTCCTTATTTCATAGTTTTCTCATAAAGAGTGCACTGAAGAAAGCATCCGGCCAAGGAACAATCCACAAAGTTATCCACAGTCCGGGGTGCTTTCCACGCTATTGGATAAATCATGTTGAGTGATGATTCATAAATAAAATCAGAAGTTCTGTCAGTTTTTTAAACGATGAGCCATGACCAGAATCGATCAGTTTGCACGCGTGCTTGTGGATGCACCCGGTCTTCCGCCGCTTGACTACAGGGTGCCTGAGGATATGCTCGCTGCTGCGGGTGATCTGGTTCTGGTTTCCCTGGGGGCTCGCCGGGTTGTAGGTGTCATTGCGGAACTTCATTCAGCTTCAGATATAGAGTCCCGCCGGCTGAAGAGCATTTTGAAGAATTTGAAGATAACGGCGCCTCTCGGTTCTGAATGGCTTCAACTTGCACGATTTGCGGCTTCTTACTACATACGTTCATGGGGAGAGGCAGCGCTTCCGGCAATACCGCTTGCGCTTCGGAGGGCTCCTACCCCGCAGCAGGAAAAACGCATAGCCGGCATACGCAATGTCATGCCGAAGATCGATGCATGCCTGAAAACCCAAGCGGCAGCACCAACGCTCAATGATGAGCAGAGTGCCGCAGTTAATGCTGTGCTGTCACAGGAAGGCTTCGCTTCTTTCCTTCTTTTTGGCGTGACGGGATCCGGGAAAACAGAGGTGTACCTTCATTTGATGGACGCCGTGCTGAAGGGCGATCCTGAAGCTCAGGTCCTTTTGCTTGTACCGGAAATTAATCTGACGCCGCAACTGGTGGACCGTGTTCGTGCCCGTTTCCCTGCAGAAGTTGTCGCAGCGTTGAATTCAGAATTCACAGAAAGGGAAAGAGCCGCAGCATGGCTGGCTGCACATGAAGGGCAGGCAAGAATTCTTGTGGGCACGAGAATGGCTATCTTTGCCAGCATGCGCCATCTCAGACTCATTCTGGTCGACGAAGAGCATGATCACTCGTATAAAGCCGGGGACGGACTGCGCTACAGTGCACGCGACCTTGCAGTCTGGCGCGCGTCCCGGCTTCAGTGTCCGGTCGTTCTGGGATCCGCAACGCCGTCGCTCGAAAGTTGGGCTAAAGCTCAGTCGGGAGCCTATAAGCTTCTCATGCTTACCAAGCGTGCGGCTCAGCATGCGCAATTGCCGGCAGTTGTTTTAACGCCTCCGCCGATTAAGGGGGCGCGCAGCATGATTACCGAGGTCTCGCGGGAGGCCATGGAGTCCTGTCTGGCAGATGGCCGGCAGGTACTGGTGTTCATCAACCGCAGAGGGTATTCGCCGGTGCTGTCGTGTCCTGCCTGCGAATGGGTGAGTACTTGTGCAAGGTGTTCCGCCTTTACGGTTTACCATAAGCGCGAGAATGCGCTGATTTGTCATCATTGCGGATGGAGGCGATCAGTGCCGGAAGCCTGTCCGCAGTGCGGTAATGTGGATATTTTGCCGAGAGGTACCGGAACAGAACGTATTGAAGAGGATCTCGCGGTACTTTTCCCTGGCAAACGGGTATTGCGCATCGATCGCGACAGTGCATCCAAAAAACATGCCGCTGAAGAAGCGTTTAAAAAAGTTCACCAGGGTGAAGTGGATATTCTTGTCGGCACTCAGATGGTCGCGAAGGGACATGATTTCCAGAATGTAGGTCTGGTGCTGGTACTTAATCCAGATGCCCAGATATTGAGTCCCTCCACGCGAGCTCGCGAGCAGCTTTTTGCCACGCTGATGCAGGTTGCCGGACGTGCCGGTCGTACGGGCGAGCGGGGGCGCGTGATGATTCAAACGCGCTTCCCTGAAGATCCGCTTTTTGCCGCTCTTGCGCATCAGAATTATGTGGAATTCGCAGAGGATGCTCTCAGAGAGCGCAGAGAGAGTGCGGGCGTACCCTTTATTCGTCAGGCGCTTCTGACGGCAGAAGCCGACATGCTTTCGCAATCACTCGGCTTCCTGGAAGCTGCTGCGAACGCAGCTCAAAAGATTTGCGGCGATTCCGTGCTTGTATACGATCCTGTGCCTATGCCTTTAGTAAGGCTTATGAATAGGGAAAGAGGACAGCTTCTTGTTGAAAGTTCGGATCGGATGGCGCTGCACCGCTTTCTCGTTGAGTGGAGTTCAATACTGATGAAGCTCCCCAAGCCCGGGAAGACCACATGGGCGCTTGAGGTTGATCCCCTTGAAGCATGAAGCTCTGTATAATCAGAAACCTCCTCGCGTGGTGAAATGGATATCATACGGCCCTCCGAAGGCCGTGTCTCAGGTTCGACTCCTGACGCGAGGACCAATTTTTTTTGAGTTTTTTTCGAGAAACTCAAGTCCTGTTATCCCGTACCGCTCCCAGATGCGGCGCGGGATTTTTTGTGTGGTGGATTAGCTATGAAAGTACCTGTAGAAGTGCTTGTTCACAGCAAGACGAAGACGCTTGAGCTTGCTTATGAGGACGGTACGCGAGCGATTTTCCCATTTGAATTTCTGCGAGTGTTTTCTCCTTCGGCCGAAGTTCAGGGACATTCACCGGAGGAAGCCGTGCTTCAGGTCGGTTGCGCCAACGTTGGCTTGCGGGGTGTGGAACCGGTCGGGCAGTATGCTCTCAGGCTGATGTTCGACGACGGGCATGACACTGGAATTTATAGCTGGGATTACTTTGAAAAGCTTCGCGTTGAGCATGATGCGCTGTGGGGCGCATATCTTGAAGAGCTCGCAAGCGTCGGTGCTTCGAGAGACCCGGCTGATTCTGCAAATGCACCGTTTCTTGCCCGAATGAAACCCAAGAAGACCTGCAGCCATGGATAAAAAGGCAGAGAAGATGGAAGAAAAGCCGAAGAGCAATTCAGCTTCCGAAAAGCATCAGATTGATTTTGGCTTCAGCCAGATCGACGAAGCCGAAAAGGAAGAGCGAGTACGCCATGTGTTCGACAGCGTGGCGAAAAAATACGATCTGATGAACGATCTCCTCAGTCTCGGCATGCACAGACTCTGGAAGCGGCGCTGCATTGCCAGCGCTGCCGTCAAGCCCGGCATGAAGGTGCTGGATATCGCCAGCGGGACGTGCGATCTTGCCATGGCGTTTACAAGGCTTGCGGGAGATGAAAACGTTACGGCGACAGACATTAATCACGAAATGCTCGCATGCGGACGAGACCGCATGCGAGCACACGGCATGCGCTCGAACGTTGTGCTTGCCGATGCGGAGCGTCTGCCCTTTGATGAAAATTCCTTTGATGTCGTGACGGTTTCCTTCGGCATCCGAAATATGACGCACAAGGATCGGGCTCTTAGAGAAATGCTTCGCGTGCTCCGTCCAGGCGGCAAGCTCCTGGTTCTTGAATTTTCGCGTTGTTCAGCATTTTTAAAGCCTTTTTACGACTTTTACTCTTTCCATTTCATGCCCTGGCTGGGTGGAAAAATCGTCTCGGATGCGGCGTCCTACAGGTATTTAGCGGAATCCATCCGCATGCATCCGAATCAGCAGGCCTTTGCAAAACTCATGACCGACGCAGGTTTTTCTGACGTGAAATGGCACAATCTGACATTCGGAATCTGTGCATTGCACATCGGGAAGAAAAACTGAAAGAAGCTCGATTACCGGGATGCCCGATGATGTTTGAGGAAAGCATTCCTGCGCAGATCAGATCAAAAAGGAAAGACCAAGATGAAAAACCTCGTAGCAGCTCTCGTAGTCTGCGTCGCTCTTGCAACCGCGTCCTTTGATGCAGATGCAGCCAAGCGGTTTGGCGGCGGCGGCAGCCTCGGCCGTCCTGCCCCGACTTTTTCTCAGAAAGCCCCGGCAGCTCCTGCTGCGGCCCCCGCAGCTCAACAGCGTCAGCAACAGGGAGCGGCTCAGCGCCCCGTCACGACTCCGCCTGTGCAGCAGCCTTCCATGATGGGACGCGTGCTTGGCGGCATCGCAGCAGCGCTTGGCATTACCGCTCTCCTTTCCATGCTTGGTCTCGGCGGTGCAGGTCTCTCGGGCATCATTACGGTACTGCTTCTTGCTGTCGTTGCCTTCTTCGTGGTGCGCATGCTTCTTTCGCGCCGGCGTCCTCAGACTCAGACTGCGGCAGCCGGAGGCGCTTCCTCCGATCCTTTCGCAGCTGCGCATCCGGCGGAACCCTCGCGCCCGATGGAGTCGCAAGCAATGCCTGAACCCCAGAGCTGGCAGCAGCCTTCCGGGCAGGCGCCCCGTTCCGGAAGCGTCATGGATCAGCTGATGGGGGGCAATGGATCGGCCGCGGCAGACTCCAATCCGGTGGACGTGACGCCTGCTGATTTCGATCGCGCAGGATTCCTCAAGGCAGCGCGTGAGAACTACATCAAGCTCCAGAAGGCATGGGATACCGGCAACGTCATGGAGATTTCGGACTTCACCGACAACGATATCTTCACTGCCGTTACGCATCAGCTGCGTGAACGCAAGGGCGAGGTCTATAAGACGGAAGTTGAAAAGCTTGACAACGAGCTTCTCGGCATTGCTCAGGAAGGCAAGGAGTACTTTGCCAGCGTGCGCTTTACCGGACGTCTTGTCATCAATGGCGAACCGGAAGATCTCGATGAAACTTGGGTTCTTTCGAAGCCTGTTGAGGGCGATCGCGGCTGGTTGCTCTGCGCTATTCGCCAGAACGGCCCCACGACTTGATAGCTAGAGTAGAGAGGCGATTTGCCTCTCTCTTATCTAATTGAATACGCTGCGTTTTCATTGAAGCGCGGCGTATTTTTTTTGATCTCGATGAAACATTGTCCGATTGCTGCCGCTTAGTCGGGAAAAACGCGCCTTTCTGAAGGAACGCATCGGCGCATTGATTCCTACAATGCGCGCAAAAATCAAATCCTTCTTGGATTTTCCGTTCAACGTCGTTTTTATAAGGACATACAAGGGATGACGCTGACTGGTTTTGTTCTGCTCTATCTTTTCGCAACCGTTGCGATTGGCGTGTGGGCCTCCACCCGCGTGAAGAGCACCAGCGATTTTGCACTTGCCGGACGCAGCCTTCCGCTGCCGATGGTGATTACCGCTACATTTGCCACTTGGTTCGGTTCGGAAACCATTCTCGGTCTTCCGGGACGTTTCATCGAAAGCGGCATTGCCGGCGTGATTGAAGAACCTTTCGGATCCGGCATGGCCCTGATTCTTGTGGGTACCTTCTTCGCGCAGAAGCTCTATAAGCAGAAGATTCTTACGCTCGGCGACTACTACCGCGACCGCTACGGCAGAAGCGTGGAGCTCCTCTGCTCTGTTGCCATTGTGATTTCGTACCTTGGCTGGGTCGGTGCTCAGGTAACCGCGCTCGGTCTCGTGATCAATCTGATCACTGAGGGTGCGGTATCCATGACGACGGGCATGGTGATCGGTGCCGGCATCGTGCTTGCCTACACGATGGTGGGCGGCATGTGGTCAGTTGCCGTGACGGATTTCGTCCAGATGATCATCATCGTGCTTGGTCTGGTTGCGATCCTTTGGTTCGCTTCCGATCTGGCTGGCGGCTTCGGCAATGTCATCGAATATGCCCGCGACAAGGATCTCTTCCATGCCCTCCCTGAGCCGACGCCTTCCGGATGGCTCTTCTGGATTTCGGCTGCCATGACCATGATGATCGGCTCGATCCCTCAGCAGGACGTTTTCCAGCGCGTCATGTCGGCTAAGAATGTGCAGACGGCCGTCGCCGGTCCGATCATCGGTGGCTCCTTCTACATTCTCTTTGCCTTCGTGCCGATGTTCATCGTGGTTGCTGCTGTGCTGGTGATGCCGGAAGCGGCTCAGAAGATGCTTGCCGAGGATCCTCAGCAGCTTCTTCCGACGCTCGTGCGCGACTACATGCCGATGTGGCTGCGTGTGCTCTTCTTCGGCGCCGTGCTTTCGGCCGTGATGTCCACTGCATCGGCAACCATGCTGGCGCCGTCGACGATCTTCGTCGAAAACGTGCTTCGCCACTTTGCCCGAGTCGATGACCGCAACATGCTTTTTGCCATGCGCGCTACGGTTGCCTGCTTTGCCATCCTGGTGCTGATGTATTCGATCGCTCTTGAAGGCGCTCCGATCTACGACATGGTGGCGATGGCCTATCAGTTCCCGGTGGTAGGCGCATTCTGGCCCCTTGTCTGCGGCCTCTACTGGAAGAAGGCAACGCGCCAGGGCTGCTACGTTTCGATTCTCTTTGGCAGCGCAGTCTGGGTCTTCCTCACCTGGACGTCTGCGGGAGAAGTCTTCCCGAACGTGTTGGGCGGCTTCATTGCCGCGGCAGCAGGCATGGTTGTCGGGTCGCTTCTGCCGACTACTGACAACAAGCGATTTCTCGAGGAACGCCGCCGGAACATGATGAAGCGACCGGTGGACGCTGAGATCGGCAACGGCCGGCTCCCTGCCATCACGCCGGTGAGCGCAACAGCCTGATTGCAACGACATGAAAGCGGCTCCGCGAGGCGGGGCCGCTTCTTCTACAATTTTGTTCATCTTCCGGTCGTCTTGTTGGCCGGCTTCTGGCGTTTAGTGAAAAAGATGAACATAGTCATTCTTGCTGCAGGCATGGGAAAGCGCATGCATTCCCGGCTTCCGAAAGTGCTTCAGCCCATTGCCGGGCGTCCCATGATCGACCATGTACTTGATGCCACAGAAGGTCTGAGCGCATCTCCCCGGGTTGTTGTTGTGGGGCATGGTGCAGAAAACGTGATGGGGCATCTTGCGGACAGGTCTGATGTGGCTTTCGCCCTGCAGTCGCCGCAGCTCGGTACCGGGCATGCGCTTCGCCAGGCGCTTGGACAGCTTGATCGAAACGAGTTGAAAACGCTGGTATGTCTGGGCGACGTTCCGCTGCTCTCAAGAGAGACTCTGGCGGCGATCGCCAGTGAGGCAGAAAAGTCTGACCTGGTGCTTCTTACGGTTGAGCTGGATAACCCGACTGGCTACGGCCGAATTCTCCGCAACAAGGAGGGATTCGTGCGAGCGATCGTCGAGGAAAAGGATGCATCACCCGAGGAGCGCCTTGTCCGCGAAGTGAATACCGGAATCATGTGCCTGCCGACATCAAGGCTTGACGGCTGGCTCTCTTCGCTCAAGGCTGCGAATGCGCAGGGCGAGTACTACCTCACGGATGTTATCGGCCTCGCAGCCGACGAGGGGCTGAGGATCACAACGGTTCATCCTGGGCATGTCTGGGAGGTCGAGGGAGTGAATTCCAAAGCGCAGCTCGCAAGTCTCGAGCGCGTCTGGCAGAAAGAACAGGCCCGCCGCCTTCTTGATGCCGGTGTGACGCTGATCGACCCTTCGCGGATTGACATTCGCGGAAGTCTGGAATGCGGCAAGGATGTGGAAATCGACGTCAACTGCGTGTTCGAGGGGCGCGTTCGAATCGCAGACGGCGTGCGCATCGGGGCAAACTGCGTTATCCGGGATGCTGAAATCGGCGAAGAAACGGAGATTCTTCCCTTCTGTCACATTGAAGGCGCCCGCATCGGCATGAACGGCCGAATCGGACCTTATTCAAGACTTCGTCCTGGTGCGGAACTCATTGGCGGCAACCATATCGGCAATTTCGTTGAAGTCAAGAAGTCCATGGTGGGGATCGGCACCAAGATCAATCATCTGACCTACATCGGCGATGCTGATATCGGCGCACATGTCAATATCGGAGCCGGAACCATCACCTGCAATTACGACGGCGTGAATAAATTCCGCACGCGCATCGGGGACGATGCCTTTATCGGGTCCGGGACGGAGCTGGTTGCCCCGGTTGAAGTGGGCGCAGGCGCCACGATTGGCGCAGGTTCCACCATTACCAAAAAGGTGCCTGAAGGCAAGCTCACTGTTGCCCGGTCGAGGCAGGTCACAATTGAAGGCTGGCATCGTCCGGTCAAGAAATAAAGGAAAGGAACCATGTGTGGAATCGTCGCTGCTGCGAGCAGCCGCAATATCGTCCCGCTGCTGTTGGAAGGCCTCCGGCGTCTTGAGTACCGCGGGTACGATTCCTGCGGCATTGCCACTGTCGGGCCTGACGGCCTCCGTCGCTGCCGATCGACGGAACGTGTGGCTCAGCTCGCAGAGGAAGCTAAGGAAGCCGGTCTCAACGCCGTTACAGGTATCGCGCATACGCGCTGGGCGACGCACGGCGCTCCGGCCGTGAGGAATGCTCATCCGCTTTTTTCACATGATTTCATCGGGCTGGTGCATAACGGCATCATCGAGAATTACGAGCCCATTCGTGCGAGGCTTCAGGATCAGGGATACGAATTCACGAGTCAGACCGATACAGAAGTAATTGCGCACCTGATTTACTCCCACTATCAGGGCGATCTTCTGGCGGCGGTTAAAAAGGCAGTTCTGGAGCTGCGCGGAAGCTATGCGCTCGCGATCATCTGCCGCGATGAGCCTCATAAGATTGTCCTCGCTCGTCAGGGTTCTCCGCTTGTTGTCGGCATCGGCGAAGATGAGATGCTTGGCGCTTCGGATGCGATGGCTATCGCCGGCGTTACCGATCGGATCATGTACCTGGCTGAAGGCGATGTCTGCGAAATTACGCCGCATCAGCATCAGGTATGGAGACGCACTGAATCAGGAGAATTTGTTCCGGTTGAGCGCGAAATTCGTGTGGTGCAGGCTTATTCGGGTGCCGTGGATCTTGGCCCCTACCGCCATTACATGCAGAAGGAGATTTTTGAGCAGCCCCGCGCCATTGCCGACACGCTCGAAGGCGTTGCAGGCATCACGCCCAGACTCTTTGGCGCAGATGCTGAAAAGGTGCTTTCCGGCGTATCGAGACTTCTCTTTCTTGCCTGCGGTACCTCTTATTACGCAGCGCTGACGGCGAAGTACTGGATTGAGGCACTGGCGGGCATTCATTGCGATGTGGAGATCGCAAGTGAATATCGCTACCGAATTTCCGTGCCGGATCCGGATGCGCTCGTGATCACGATATCTCAATCAGGCGAAACTGCAGATACGATTGCAGCGCTGCGTCACGCCAGAGATGACCTTGGCATGAAGCGCACGCTCACGATCTGCAATGTTTCGACCTCCGCAATGGTTCGGGAAAGCCGTCTTGCATACATCACGCGTGCCGGCATTGAAATCGGGGTGGCCTCGACGAAAGCGTTCACAACGCAGCTTGCGGCTATTTATCTGCTTGCGCTCACGCTCGCGAAGATGAACGGACGCCTTACTGAAGAAGCGGAAGCAGGAGAACTCAAGCGCCTGCGTCATATTCCTTCAGCGCTTTCTTCAGTTCTGGCGCTTGAACCTCAGGTTATGGACTGGGCGGAGCGGTTTGCCGGCAAGGATCATGCGCTCTTCCTCGGGCGCGGCGTGCACTATCCGATTGCACTTGAAGGGGCCTTGAAGCTTAAGGAAATCAGCTACATCCACGCCGAAGCTTATCCGGCCGGCGAACTTAAGCACGGGCCGCTTGCGCTTGTGGATGCCAATATGCCTGTGGTGACGGTTGCGCCCAACGACAGGCTGCTTGAAAAACTCAAGTCCAATATGGCTGAGGTGAGAGCCAGAGGCGGAGAACTTTACGTCTTCGCGGATGGCGACTCGAATATTGTTCCTGATGAGAGGATGCATGTCATCAGACTGCCGGAAAACTACGGCATGCTTTCTCCCATTCTTCATGTCGTTCCGCTGCAGCTTCTTGCTTATCATGCAGCGCTTGTTCGCGGTACTGATGTGGACAAGCCGCGCAATCTTGCAAAGAGCGTAACGGTGGAATAGCCTTCCGCCTGAACTCAAAGAAAAAGCCGAGAAACCTGCGGCTTTTTCTTTGAGGCGGCTGAAATCGGGATCAGCTTCCTGCGATAAACGTGCGAATGCCGGATCCGACGAACTGCACGCCGATGCAGATGAGGAGGAATCCCATGAGCTTGCCGAGCACCAGCGTGCCCGAAGGTCCGAGCCGGTTGGAGATGACGTCCGAATAGCGCATGACGAACCATGACGTGGCGGTCGCGCAGATGATGGCGAGCGCAGTCCAGGCAAAAGCAATCGTCATGTCGATGTAGTCGGAAAGCTCAGCGATTTCTGTTGAAAAGCCGATGACGACGGCGATCGTACCCGGGCCGGCGATGCCCGGCATGGCAATCGGGAAGAATGCATAGTCTTCTCTGTCGCGGCGCACGATCGGTGCTTTGTTCGGGGTATTGCCGCCGAAAAGCATCTGATAGCCGATCGCAGCAACGACAAGGCCACCCGCAATACGCATGGCGCCGTATGAAATGCCGAAGAAGGCAAGAAGAACATTGCCGCCGACCAGAGAGACAAGCATGATGGCTGCGGCATAGATAAATGCCCATTTGGCCTGCTGACGCTTTCTCTCCTCGCTCATCCCCTGGGTGAGGCTGATGAAGAGCGGAATTTTGGAAGGCGGGTTGGTAATCGTAATGAGCGAGATCAGACCGCCCAAAAAATATTGGAAATGTATGGCTTCGAACATGATTTCGGGCCGTTATCAAGGAAAAAACGGCACCTCCTCAATGCAAGGCGCAAAAATGTAAGCATAGCTTTCAAAGTAAGCAATTCTACCTGCAAGCTCATCCCTCAGGCTGAGTAAAGGTTCTGCGGATGCCAATTTCTGCCTCAGTCTTGTGCTATAAACTGAACCCTCGTTCACTCCTGAACGAATGTTCAGAGTGATGCCGAATTTTTATATTGAAATGTCAATCAGGTTGGATTGAGAATGTTGTTTACACGAAAAGCGATACATGTCGCCGTTGGCGCAGCCCTTGGAGCGGCTCTCCTGCTGACAAATTTCCATCATGAAGGCCTGATCAGTCAGGCTCAGGCCGCTCAGGGGCAGTCTCGGCCGCCTTCCGAAGTGGTGGTGGTCACAGTGAAGCCTCAGGCAGTGCGCATTGATACGGTTCTGACGGGCCGCACCAGTGCGTATAACGTTTCCGAGGTGCGTCCGCAGGTAAACGGCATTCTCCAGAAACGTCTCTTTAAGGAAGGTCAGGAAGTTAAAGAGGGCGAACAGCTCTACCAGATTGATCCTGCCA
The DNA here is from genome assembly GCA_934255515.1 of uncultured Sutterella sp. Taxonomy (GTDB): domain Bacteria; phylum Pseudomonadota; class Gammaproteobacteria; order Burkholderiales; family Burkholderiaceae_F; genus Sutterella. The sequence continues at coordinate 6,375 of CAKQON010000009.1, read as the reverse complement.
TTTATGACGCGCAGCTGAAGACTGCCGAAGCAACGCTCGCTCAGGCGCGCGCGACCCTCGTACAGGCGCAGGCTGATGCCAAACGCTCCCGCGAGCTCGTGAAGATCAATGCTGTTTCCAAGCAGTCTGACGATGCTGCGCAGGCTCAGCTCAAGTCGGCCCAGGCGGCAGTGAAGTCGGGCGAAGCTGCAGTTCTTACGGCAAAGATCAATCTCGACTACACCAAGGTTCGTTCTCCGATTTCCGGCCGCGTTTCGCGTTCTGAATATACGGAAGGCGCCCTTCTCACGGCTTATCAAAGCCAGGCGCTGACAACCGTGCAGCAGCTTGATCCCATCTATGTCGATGTGACGCAGACGGCCGAGGATCTCCTTCGCATTCAGCGGGAAATTGCCGCGGGCGAACTGAAGACGGACGCCGATGGCGCGGCTCCCATGTCGCTCATTCTTTCTGACGGATCAACCTATTCGGAAACCGGCAAGCTCACCTTTACCGACGCGATTGTTGATGAAGGCACCGGCACCGTGAAGCTCCGCGCGGTGTTCCCCAATCCGCAGCGTCAGCTGCTGCCGGGCATGTTCGTGCGCGCGAACCTTTCGGAAGGCATTCGTCCTCAGGGCATTCTCGTGCACATGCAGTCGGTCATGCGTGATCTGAAGGGCAATGCTTATGTCTATGTTGTCGGCACAGACAACAAAGTCGAGCAGCGCTCGATTACGGTTGGTCAAACGATGGGTACATACTGGCTCGTTACTTCGGGTCTGAAGGAAGGCGAACGCGTGATGTTCGAGGGCTTCCAGCGTACTGCTCCGGGCGCAACGGTTGCTCCGAAGGAGTTCGATCCCAAGACGGCGCCGGAAGGCAAGCCGCTTTTCTAAGCTGGAGACGCTGATTCATGTTTTCGCGTTTTTTTATTGATCGCCCGGTCTTCTCTTGGGTGATTGCAATCGTGATCATGCTCGCGGGCCTGCTCTCCATCGAGACGCTGCCGGTGAGTCAGTATCCGCAGATTGCGCCTCCGCAGGTAAGCATCACTGCAACCTATCCGGGTGCTTCGGCCGAGACGATTGAGAACACCGTTACTCAGATCATTGAGCAGAACCTTACGGGTCTTGACGGCTATCTCTACATGAATTCGACCTCCGACTCAGCGGGCCGCGTGAGCATCACCGTGACCTTTGAGGCGGGCACTAACCCGGATATGGCGCAGGTGCAGGTGCAGAATAAGATTCAGACTGCTCTTACATCTCTGCCGCAGGTGGTTCAGCAGCTCGGCGTCGAAATTCAAAAGACGTCGGCCAACTTCCTGATGGTTGTTGGCTTCATGAGCAAGGATCCGTCCATGACGTCGGGCGACCTTGGCGACTTCCTTGAGTCAAGCATCAAGGAGCCGCTGTCGCGCGTGAGCGGCGTGGGCGAAGTGCAGGTTTTCGGCTCGTCTTATGCAATGCGCGTCTGGCTTGATCCGGACAAGCTCGTCAAGTATAAGCTCAATCCTTCGGACATCACGGCTGCGATCTCTGCGCAGAATGCTCAGGTTTCCACGGGCAGCCTGGCGGGTCAGCCTACTGACGGCAAGCAGGAATTTACGGCGACGATTTCTTCGTCCAGCCTGCTGCAGACGCCGGAGCAGTTCCGCAATATTCTGCTGAAGGTGACTGACGAGGGCGCCAACGTGTATCTGCGTGATGTCGCGGAAGTGTCGCTCGGTCAGCAGTCCTACACGGCCTTCGGCACGTATCAGGGCTACCCCAGTTCGGGCATTGCCGTGAAGCTTGCTTCCGGTTCAAATGCGCTTGAGACTCAGGCTGCGGTGATGGAGCGCGTTGAAGAGCTCAAGCACCTGCTGCCGGCGGGCGTCGAGGCTGTGGTTCCGTTCGATACCACGCCTTTCGTGCGCGCTGCGCTTCATGAAGTTGTGAAGACGCTCGTCGAGGCCATCATCCTCGTCGTTTTCGTGATGTTCCTCTTCCTGCAGAACTGGCGCGCCACGATCATTCCGACGATTGCGGTGCCGGTGGTGCTCCTCGGCACTTTCGGCATGCTCTCCATTACGGGCTTCTCCATCAACATGCTCACCATGTTCGCCATGGTGCTTGCGATTGGTCTTCTGGTGGACGATGCCATTGTGGTGGTGGAGAACGTTGAACGCGTGATGCGCGAGGACGGTTCGAGCCCCTATGACGCGACGGTGAAGTCCATGGGACAGATTACCGGTGCTCTGGTGGGCATTGCCATGGTGCTTTCGGCCGTGTTTGTGCCGATGGCCTTCTTCGGCGGTTCGACCGGCGTGATTTACCGCCAGTTCTCGATCACCATTGTTTCTGCAATGGCGCTTTCGGTTGTCATCGCGCTGACGCTGACGCCTTCGCTCTGCGCGAAGATTCTCAAGCCGGTGGATCATGAGCATCACATGGGCAAGGGAGGCTTCTTCGGCTGGTTCAATCGCGGCTTTGAGGCTCTGACGATTGCTGTTCGCGACTCCGTGGCGGGCTTCATTCATCATCCGCTGCTGCTTGTCGTCAGCTACGCCGCTGTGGTCGCCGCTATGGTGATCGGCTTCATCAAGCTTCCGACCGGGTTCATGCCGGCTGAAGACCAGGGCGTGGCGCTCCTCACGATGCAGCTTCCGCAGGGGGCTACGATGGAGCGTACGGACCGTGAACTTCGCCGCGTGGAAGGGTTCCTGCAGAAGACGGAACAGGAGACGCTCGACAGCTTCTTTGCCGTGCGCGGCTTCTCCTTTGCGGGTTCCGGCCAGAACATGGCGTTGGGCTTCCTGAAGCTCAAGGACTGGGCTGAACGCCCGAATGCCTCCCAGAGCGTGGAGGCCATTCAGGGCCGCGCCATGGGCGCCTTCATGATGTCGCCTGAATTCAAGAATGCAAGCACGTTCGTCTTCCCGCTCCCGGCTGTGCCGGAACTCGGCGTTGCGGATGGCTTCGACTTCTTCATTCAGGATCAGAAGGGCCAGGGACACCAGAAGCTGATGGAAGTGAGGAACAAGTTCCTTGCCGCGGCGCATCAGGATCCCCGGCTGACGATGGTTCGCCACAACGGCATGGATGACACGGCGCAGATGAAGCTGAATCTCGACTACGAGAAGCTTTCCGCACTCGGTCTTGATATTTCGGCCGTGAACTCCACCATTTCTACGGCTCTTGCCGGTTCCTACGTCAACGACTTCCTGGATCGCGGCCGCGTGAAGCAGGTCTGGGTTCAGGGCAATCAGGCTGCCCGCATGCACCCTGATGATCTGAAGCGCTGGCATGTGCGCAACGATAAGGGCGAAATGGTTCCGTTCTCGGCATTCATGACGATGTCCTGGGATTACGGCAGCCCGAACCTCGAGCGCTTCAATGGACTTTCTTCCATCAACATTCAGGGCAGCCCCGCCAAGGGCGTTTCCTCTGGCGATGCGATGAAGGCCGTTGAGGAAATCGCGCAGAAGACCTTCCCGGAGGGATACACGATTTCGTGGAACGGCGTTTCGTATCAGGAACGTCAGGCGGGTTCGCAGGAAGCGGCGCTTTATGCCATTTCGCTTCTCGTGGTGTTCCTCTGCCTTGCTGCGTTGTATGAAAGCTGGTCCGTGCCGATCGCGGTCCTCCTCGTCATTCCCTGCGGCATCGTGGGCGCTCTGGGTCTCACGTGGATCCTCGACATGAACAATGACGTCTACTTCAAGGTGGGCATGCTGACGACGATGGGACTGGTGAGTAAAAACGCCATTTTGATCGTCGAGTTCGCGAAGGATCTGCTCGAGCAAGGCGAGGATGTTGTGCATTCGGCTCTGCATGCAGTTGAGCTCCGTCTGCGTCCGATTCTGATGACGTCGCTCGCTTTCGGTCTTGGCGTGCTGCCGCTTACGGTTGCGCACGGCGCCGGTTCAGGCGCTCAGAACGCCATTGGCGTGGGCGTGCTTGGGGGCATGATTACGGGTACGGTGCTTTGCGTGGCATTCGTTCCGGCCTTCTTTGTCTTCATCAGCCGCATTTCGCACAGGATTTCCGGCAAGCCCGGGAAGCCTGCTGCAAAGGCAGCAGCTGAAACCGCCGCAGTCTGACAAGGCCTTCGTTAGAGGCGTTTTCTCCAAGATTATCGAGGGAGAAGACGCCTCAGAAGACCGAACTCATTTTCAATGATGGAATCTGTCCTTCAGGACAGCAGCAAAATATGAAAAAAATTCTGCCGATTCTTCCGCTGGCGGCTGCCATGATTCTCTCGGGTTGCGTCAATCTGGCTCCCGACTATGAACGTCCGGCTGCTCCTGTCGCTGACCAATGGCCGATGGGCGAGTCTTACAAAACGAGTGAAATGAAGCGCGAGTCGCTCCCTGAGTGGCAGGACTTCATTCGCGACGAACGCCTGCACAAGGTGATTGAGCTCGCACTCGCGAATAACCGCGATCTGAGAATAAGCGCGCTCAATGTTGAAAAGGCTCGCGCGCTTTACGGCGTGCAGCGGGCTGAACTTTTCCCGACGGTTGCGGCGCGTGCATCCAACACGGCGTCTGATGTGCGCGGGGGCATGTCTACGACCCACTCGTACACTGCACAGCTTGCAATGGCGAGCTATGAGCTTGATTTCTTCGGGCGCGTGCGCAATCTCACCGAACAGGCGCTGCAGAGCTACCTGCAGAGCGAGGATGCGCAGCGTACCGCTCAGGGTTCGCTCATCGCTGAGGTCGCCATGGCGTGGCTTACGCTTTCGGCCGATCGCGCTCAGTTGACGCTCCAGGAGGAGACGCTTAAGAGTCAGGAAGAAAGCTTCCGTCTCGTCGAAGAGAGCTATAAGTACGGTGCAGCAAGTCAGCTTGACTATGAGCAGGCGCGCACCACTGTGGCTGCCGCCCGCGCGCAGATTGCTTCGTACGTCCGAGCGGTTGCGCAGGACCGCAATGCTCTGGAGCTTCTCGTTGGCGCCAAGGTCGACGAGGCGCTCCTGCCGGGAACATTGGTTCTCGACAGCACTTTGCCTGCTTCCATGCCTGAAGGCGTGCCGAGCGAAGTGCTGCTCAACCGCCCCGATATCATGAGCGCCGAGCGCGGCATGATTTCTGCCAATGCCAATATCGGCGTGGCCCGGGCTGCCTTCTTCCCGAGCATTTCGCTCACTGCTGCTACGGGTTCCACCGGCGGCGCGATGCATTTGAGCGACCTTTTTGCCAAGGGCACGGGCATCTGGAATTTCGCTCCGAGCATTTCTCTTCCGATCTTCACGGGCGGCGCCAACCTCGCTAATCTGCGTGCTGCGGAAGCGTCGCAGCAGATTGCCGCGGCAACCTATGAAAAGTCGATTCAAACGGCTTTCCGCGAAGTCGCTGATGCACTCGCTACGGAAGGCACGGTTGAGCGCGAGCTTGCGGCCCGCCGCGACTACGCAGAAGCTGCCGGGCGCGCCTATGAGCTCTCCAACTCCCGCTACAAGCACGGAGCGGCTGCCTACACGGAAGTGCTGGATGCGCAGCGCGCCAAGGTGTCGGCTGATCAGCAGCTGATTGCGGCGGAACTCGCCCGGGCCTCCAGCATGGTGACGCTTTACAAGGTCCTCGGCGGCGGCACTCGGATCGCTCAGCCGAAAGCGGTTGACGGCAAGGTGTCCGAGTGAGAGCGGCAAAAGAATCATCTGATGCGGTCCAGCAGCATTGCGAGGAAATCGTTGATGCTGCCGAGCGCTGCGTCTTCGCGGCGGGACTCCATCAGCTGAAGCTTCGAGATATTGCCCGCGAGAGCGGGAATAGCCTGGGAAATATCTACAATTACTTCAAGAATAAAGAAGAAATTGTGGAAGTGCTTGTTGAACGCCAGACGTCTCGCTTCCTTTCGACCGTCACCCGATCGACGGAGGAGATTCCCGACGAAACGCATGAAGAGCGCGTGCTGAGGCAGATTTCTGTGCTTGTGGATGCCTACATGGATCCAGAGTCGATGAGACTCTCGATCTTCATTGCGAGTGAAGCACTGGTGAACCCCCGGGTGCTCGATATCTGCGTTGCGGCCAATCGCCGTGTTTGCGAACACGTGATTGACGTCATTCGCCATGATCCGAACTGCCATATTGACGTAACGGACGAGGAAATGGAGGTCCGGATCGTCTCGGTACGCTCCTACCTTGAGGGGCTGAGAGGCTCGCTTCTTTTCAACCCCACAATGAACCGCAAGCTTATGCGGGACCGCGCCATTGAGCGTCTGCGCGTTCTCTGGCGCTGGGATCAGGCTAAGGCTCAGGGCAAGACGTTTGAAGACGTATTTGAGCGCTGACCCAGGTCGTTAAACGGACGACTAACGTAAAAAAATGGCTCTTCGGAAATTACCGGGCAAACGATACCTATAGGGAAGTAGCTCCATCCCATAACTGAGTTTCCCGAATCGC
>CAKQON010000008.1 GCA_934255515.1 uncultured Sutterella sp. | reverse complement strand
ATGGAAAAAGCCGAAACGCCGATTGGCGGCACTGATCAAGCTGGGGATCCCCACTGCTGAAGCCAGAAAAGCCGCCGATGTCGGGGCAGGCGCCTGGAGGATGTCAGGGACGCAAACCATGCACAAGGCATACCCGATCGACTTCTTTCGACGTAAAAAGCTGTACTCTCTGCTTGAGATGAGATAGCAACCTGCATTCATGTTTGGAAACCGCCGGATGCCGAACGGCATGTTCGAAGAGGCCCAATCACGGGGCCATGCGGTGTGGGTGGGGCACCCTGCAAAGGGGCCCTCTACCCGATGATGGACTTTCGATTATTCTTCCGGCTCAACGTTCCACTACATCGATGAAGCCGCCGCCGAGACAGACGTCGCCCTGGTAGAGCACAGCGCTCTGCCCGGGCGTAGCCGCCCACTGGGGTTCGTCAAATAGAAGTTCAAACGCGTCCGGCGTGACAGAGCCCAGCCGGCAGGGGCCGTCCTTCTGGCGATAGCGGGTCTTCACCGTAACGGGAACCGACGGATCCGGAACGACGCCTGAAATCCAGCTCGGGTGTACGGCAGTGAGCTCGTGAGAAAGAAGCCAGGGATGATCGTGCCCCTGGCAGATCCAGAGCGTATTGGTCTTGAGGTCCTTCGCGGCGACGAACCACGGTTCTCCCGTGGAATCCTGCTGGCCGCCCACGCCGATGCCTTTTCGCTGGCCGAGCGTATAGAAGGAGAGGCCGATGTGTTCGCCCACGATCTTCCCGTCGGGCGTCTTGATGGGACCGGGCTTGGTTGGGAGATAGCGGTTGAGAAACTCCCGGAAGGGACGTTCGCCGATGAAGCAGATTCCGGTTGAGTCCTTCTTCTTCGCATTGGGTAGGCCAATCTCGTCGGCAATCCGGCGCACTTCAGTCTTCAGCATGCCGCCTACGGGAAAGAGCACGCGGCGAATCTGCTCCTGTGAGAGGCGGTGGAGGAAGTAGCTCTGATCCTTTCCCGGATCGACGCCCCGGAGAAGCTCCGTCATGCCGTTCTCGCGCCTGACGCGCGCATAGTGGCCCGTGGCGATCCAGTCTGCGCCCATGCGCATGGCATGGTCGAGAAACGCCCGGAACTTGATCTCGGAGTTGCAGAGAATATCCGGATTCGGAGTGCGGCCGGCAGAATATTCGCGAAGGAAGTCGGAAAAAACGCGTTCCTTATATTCGCGCGCGAAGTTGACGGCTTCGATATCGATGCCGATCACGTCGGCCACAGCCGTCGCATCAATGAAATCCTGACGCGAGGAGCAGTATTCGCTGTCGTCATCATCCTCCCAGTTTTTCATGAAGAGACCGATGACTGCGTAGCCTTGCTCCTTGAGGAGCCAGGCGCTGACGGAGGAATCCACGCCTCCGGAGAGGCCGACGACGACTTTTTCTTTAGACATTGAAAAGAGAGAGCACCATAGAATTCGGGTGCCGGCAAAAAAGTTTCAACCGGCGCTGATTTTAACGAGGGACAAATGACGAGTACGTCGGAATCGATCGGCATTCTTGAAGAGGCGCAGCAGCGGGCAAAGGCGCTTGCGGAGCGCCTCGGCATCGAGCGCGCAGTGCTTTCTGCACCGATGACGGGGACGGCCGGGCCGGAACTGGTCGCCGCCGTGAGCGCTGCCGGGGGACTCGGCGTGCTTCCGACGGGCGGCATGACGGCCTCTGAGATCGAAAAGACGGCAGAGATAATCCGAAGCCTGACGGATAAGCCCTTCGCCATCCAGATCCGCATACCCCCGAAAGTCACGCATCGTCCTCAGGATCTCCGCGAGCTCGCAGAAGGCCTTGCGGAAGTTCTGAAGGGCCTCCGGCTTCCCGATCCGCTCTCGCCCGAGGGAGAAGCGTTCTACGATTTCGCGTCGTCGCGCGAGCATGAAACCTTCGACGAGTGCTTTAAGGCGATTCTTGCCGCGAAGCCCGCTGCCGTCATTTCAACCTCAGGGGGCTTTCGCGAGCCCGAAGCTGAGGCGCTTTTCGACGCCCGGATCATGAATATCGGCACGGCTACCACGCTTCGCGAAGCCAAGGTGCTCCGAGCTGCAAAAACGGATGCAATTATCTGTCAGGGTGCGGAAGCGGCCGGCCCGAGATCCAATTTTGAGGATTCCGACGAAGTGCTCACCGGCCTCATGAGCCTTGTGCCGGCTGCGGCGCGTGCAACGCGGCTTCCTGTAATTGCTGCCGGCGGCATCTCTGAGGGGACGCAGGCCTGCGGGGCGCTTCTCGCGGGTGCGAGCGGCGTTATGGCGGGCACGGCCTTTCTTTCGACCCGCGAGTCGCTTGCAAGTCCCTATGTCAGAAATGTGCTCATCTGGACGACGGCGGCGCACCTTACGCTCACAAGGCTCTATACCGGGCGGCTGGTGCGGGCGCTCCGGTCGCCGCTCCTTGATGCGCTTCAGGATTATGAGCCGAGGCTTCCCGCCTGGCCGGCTCCGGAGGCATTGATGGGGCCCTTAACGGAAGCCGCCCGCAGGCAGGGCCGCGAGGAGCTCGAGGCGGTCTATCTCGGACAGTCTGCAGGAAGAAGCAGCTGGCGCACTGCCCGGGAGGCAGTGGAGGCGCTCTCGAAATACTTTTAACGGGCAAAGAAAAGCCGCTGCAGTTCAGAGTCGAACACAGCGGCTTTCCGGAAAGGCGAGTCGCCCCGCCTGTTACCGGCCGAGCAGATGCATGATCGGGAACGCAAGAAGCGGAGCGAGGAAGGCGGAAATGATGCCCGAAACGCCCATCGCGAGGCCGGCAAAGGCGCCCGCCTTCTGACCGATCAGGAACGCGGCGCCGGTGCCCATGCCGTGGGCGGAGAGGCCGAGCGCGCAGCCGCAGACCGGTTCGGAGCGGATTCTGAGGAGCTTGAAGAGCGGACGACCGATGATCGAGCCCGTCATGCCGGTAAGCACGACGAGTGCTGCGGTGAGGTCGGGCAGGCCGCCGATGCTCTCCGAAATGCCCATGGCGATCGGAGTCGTGACCGATTTCGGCACGAGAGACATTAGCGTTGCCGACGAGACGCCGAGGGCGCTGCCGATGAGAATCACGGAAACGATGGCCGCCGTGCAGCCGGCAAGAAGGCCGAGCGAGAGCGGGAGCCAGAGGCGGGCGAGCTTGGAGCGCTGTTCATAAATTGGCACTGCAAGCACAACCGTTGCCGGTCCGAGGAGAAAGTGAATGAATCCCGCGCCGGCGAAGTAGGTGTCGTAGGGGATGCCCGTGACGACAAGAAGCGTGATGAGGATCGCGACCGCAATGATGATAGGGCTCGCGAAGGGATTGAATTTCGCAGCGCGGAAAACAAGCTGGCCGAAAACGTAGAGCGCAAGCGTGAGGCAGAGCCAGAACGCCGGGTTCTTTTCGAGGTGAGCGAAGGCGTTGAGGAAGAGATCTTCCATGTCAGTTAATCCTCATCCTTGATCTTCATCCACTTTTCGACGGCGATGATGACGTAGGCCGTTACGAGCATGGCGATGACGGTCGAAAGAACGAGCGTCACCATGATGCCGACGCCCTCATCGAGGAAGCGCTGGCCGTGGCGCATGATGCCGACGCCGGCCGGCACGAAAAGAAGCGAAAGGTTGGCGAGTAGCACGCCCGCGGTCGGGCGTACGATCCCGATCAAGTTGTCCTTGATAAGGAAGGAAAGCAGCATGAGCACCATGCCGATAACCGGCCCCGGAACTGGGATGCCCGTGAGGCGGCTGATCAGTTCGCCGACGACCTGGTACCCGAGAACGATCGCAATGGAGGAAAGCATGAAAATGAATCCCGCAGGGCCCTTCGAGGGTTTTTCCCATTAAGGTTTTTTCGGGTCCTGCATTCTTGGATAATTAAGAGTTGGCATTCTGTCACGGTTTCAAGAAACTGCTGTCGTAGCTTCCTTGACGTGAGATAAGAGGATGCGACTATTTCAGCAAAAGAAAGGTTTATGACACAGGAAAAAGAAGCGCCGTTTGCGCTGCGCGGTGAATACATCACCCTCGATGCTCTTCTGAAGGTTGCCGGGATCGCCTCTACCGGAGGCGAAGCCAAGGTGCTTGTTCAGGAGGGCAAGGTTCGCGTCGACGGCGAGCCGGAAAGCCGACGCGGGCGTAAGCTCCGCGGAGGCGAATGCGTGGAGGCTCTCGGGAAGAGAGTCCGCATTGAAGCCGCTGTAAACAATAGCCCGAAGGAAGCCTGATTGTCAGGCTTTCTTCTTAAATAGTTGAAGGAGGAGATGTCAATGACTCAGAACATTCCGCCCCTTTCGGAAGAAGTGCTCGCTCAGGTGAAGAAGCTTGCGGAGAAGCCGGAAGTAAAGGCTGCCATGGAGCAGGCCGCCCGCGAGGTCGACCGCGCCATGGAGGAGCAGATTGAGCTTTGCGAGATCGAAGCGCCGACGTTCCATGAGGAAGTCCGCGCCAGGCGCGTGGCTGAACTCATGCGCGCCTACGGCCTCACGGATGTCGTGACCGATCCGATCGGCAACGTAGTCGGCCGTCGTCCCGGCAAGGGCAATGGCCCCGTGCTCGCCCTCGGCGCGCATATGGATACGGTCTTCCCGGCGGGCACCGACGTCAAGGTTCGCCGCGAGGGCAATATCTACCGCGCTCCCGGCATCGGCGACAACTGCTCGGGCCTCCGTGCGCTCCTGCAGATTCTGCGCATGTTCAACGACCAGAAAATCGAGACCGAAGGCGACATTCTTTTCGTCGGTACGGTGGGCGAGGAAGGCAACGGCGACATCCGCGGCTCCAAGGCCCTTTTCGACGGCACGCGTCATATCGACGGCTTCATCGCCATCGACTCAACCGATGTGGGCCGCGTCCTCAACGGCGCTACCGGTTCGCACCGCTGGCGTCTTTCCGTCGACGGCAAGGGCGGTCACTCCTATGCGGAATTCGGACGCTGCCCGTCGGCAATTCACGCGATCTGCCGCGCCGGCGCCAAGGTCGGTTGCTTCAAGGTCCCGGCTGATCCGAAGACCACCTACACCATCGGCACGATCAAGGGCGGCACGACCGTCAACACCATCGCCGCGCACTGCGAGGTTGAGGTCGACATGCGCTCGGTGAGCAACGAGGAGCTCCTCAAGCTCGAAGCCCGCGTGCTCAAGGCCTTTGAGGAAGCCGTTCAGGAAGAAAACGACTTCTGGGGCATTACGGACGAGAGCCTGAAGCTCAAGCTCACAAAGACCCAGATCGGCAACCGTCCTGCCGGCATGCGTCCGGACGACTGCCCAGTCCTTCAGACGGCCCGCTCCGCGCAGAAGGTGCTCGGCATTGAGCTCACCAAGTACATGTGCTCCTCGACCGACGCGAATGCGCCGATGAGCCTCGGCATTCCCTCGACCTGCCTCTGCTCGGGCGGCCGCGGCGTGAATGCGCACTCCGTGACGGAGTATTTCGAGAAGGTCGACACGCAGCTCGGTCCTCAGCTGGTCTTCCTCACGGCAGCCGCCCTCACGGGCGCCTGCGGCGAGAAGCCGGTTCTTCCTGTGCGCAAGTAATCTGCATCCGCTCAGAGGCCCTTGATGGACTTTGAGCGGAGAGACTTATTCACCCGCTAAAGCTAAACGGCCGTGCGCCTCTTTCTGAGGCGCACGGCCGTTTCTCTGAGAGCTTCAGCGTCTAAAGGATCAGAGATCCTTTAATTCGCGGCGGAGAATCTTCCCGACAGGCGTTTTCGGGAGGCTCTCGACAAAGACGATCACGTGAGGAACCTTGTAGCGCGTGAGTTCCTTGCGGCACCAGTTCTTCACGTCTTCTTCCGTGAGCGCCGGATCCTTCTTCACGATGACGGCCTTCACCGTTTCGCCGGATTTCGGCGACGAGACGCCGGTGACGCCCACTTCCAGAACGCCCGGCATGGCGGCGATGACGTTCTCGACTTCGTTCGGATAAACATTGAAGCCAGAAACAATGATCATGTCCTTTTTGCGGTCGGTGATGTAGACGACGCCGCGATGGTCCATATGACCAACGTCGCCGGTTCTGAGCCACCCGTCGCGAATGACGCCGGCGGTTTCCTCAGGCTTCTTCCAGTAGCCGCGCATCACCTGCGGGCCCTTCACGCAGATTTCGCCGGTGTAGGGCGTGGGATCCTCGCCCTCCGGGCAGAATCCGAGATCACGGAATCCGTCGCCGCGGATCGAGACTTCAGTGGACGGAATCGGCACGCCGACAGAGCCGTCCCAGGGCGCACCCGGGATGTTCCCGCAGACGGCCGGGCTGCATTCCGTGAGGCCGTAGGCTTCGAGAATCGGGCACTGGGTCTGGACGAGCCACTCTTCGGCAACGACTTTCTGCACCTGAGCGCCACCGCCGCAGGTGAGCTTGAGGCGCTTCAGCTTCGCGCGCTTGAAGACCGGATTGCGCAGCAGCGCGGCAAAAAGTGTATTGACGCCGATGATGACGGAAACGTCGTGCTTCACGCATTCGCCGGCAAGGGAATCGAGATTGCGCGGGTTCGTGATGAGCACCATCTCGGCGGCCCAGTGCGTGAAGACCATGGTCGCCGTGAGCGAGAAGACGTGGTAGAGCGGCAGCGCCGTGAGCACCGTTTCCTCGCCTTCATGGAAGCGTTGCGAAATCCAGGTGCTCACCTGAAGGACGTTGGCGATCATGTTGCGGTGCGTGAGCTCCGCTCCCTTGGCGACCCCCGTCGTGCCTCCGGTGTATTGAAGGAAGGCGAGGTCGGAGGACTTCACGTCGACGGGCCTGAAGCCGGCGGAACGGCCTATTGAAAGCGCATCGCGAAAGTTCACCGCTCCGGGAAGCGTATAGGCCGGGACCATCTTCTTCACATGGCGGATCATGAAGTTGACGATCTCGCGCTTGGGGAAGGAAAGCATGTCGCCGGCGCCCGTCAGAACGAAGCGCGTGCAGCTCGTTCCCGGGACGGCCTGCTCGAGCGTGCGGGCGAAGTTTTCGATGATGACGATCGCCTTGGCGCCGGAGTCCTTGAGCGAATGGTGAACCTCGCGCGCCGTATAGAGCGGGTTGATGTTCACGACCGTCATGCCCGCGCGCAGGATGCCGAAAACGGCAACAACGTACTGCAGGAGATTGGGCATCATGACGGCGACGCGGTCGCCTGGCTTCAGTTCCGGGAGCGACTGCAGATAGGCCGCAAATTCCTTGGAGCGCTTTTCCGCATCGGCGTAGCTCAGGTTGGCGCCGAGGTTCGTGTAGCCCGTGCGCTTCGGGAACTTCTTTGCCGCAGCATCGAGGATCGCCGGGATGTTGGCGATGCTGTCAGGATCAATGGTGTGAGGAATGCCGGCTGGATAGGCGCCGTACCAAAGGAAATCGGACATGAGCAATTTTTAGAAAAATCAGGGTGGAGCGCAGTGTAGTCGATTGTCGAGACAAAAACTCTCCGTCAGAATGCAAAATGCCGGCCTTCTCTTCGGGGATAACCCGAATCAGAAAACCGGCATTTGCGGGGATACCGCCTCAAGGGCGTTCTGCGCCAGAGGATTCTCAGGCTTCAAGCGTCAGGCAGTGACGGGCGTAGTCCTCGACATCCTTCCAGTCGGTGTAGTCGATGATAGCGGTCGGCTCCGTCGGGCCCTTCGTCATCTTCATGATCATCTGGATCATCTTGGTGTCGAGCCAGCCCCAGTTCGGGTAGTCGACCTTACCGGCGAAGCAGTGTGCATCTTTCGGCTTCCAGGGATTGCCCTGGAGGAACTTGCGCGTATAGACGTTGCCTTCAGGCGTGCACTTGGCAGGCGTGCGGGCGACGACAGAGACCGAGAAGAAGCTCGTCGCCTTGGCATCCAGAACGGACTTGAAGCGATTGACGAAGGCCACGAGCTGACGGCTGAACTTGCCGTAGAAAACCGGAGCGCCGACAATCACGAGATCGTATTTGTTCCAGTCAATCCCTTCGCGATCCGCTTCCATGACGCACATCAGATCAGCCTGATTGCCTTCGGCAATGACCGTTTCCCAGATGCGGCGCGCAATGCGGGCGGTGTGGCCGGAATTGCTGTGGTAAAGAACGAGGACTGACTTCATAGGATTATTCCTTTGCTCCGATAAATTGCTTTCGCTGAAAAGACAATGGTGCAGGAGTCGAGCTCATGGGGTGCAGAGGCAAGACCCGTACCCGCCAAATCTTCTGAGGGTGTGCCGCCAGGCTTCCTGGTGAGGCGCTTGGAATTGCATGGTGCGGCCGGAAAGCTGACCGAATCGTGCGCTCCGGGGCGTCGGAAAAAGCCTCGAAGCCCGAGGGGTACGAAAAGAATATTACCCCGCGGCGATTTTCTAGTTCTTAAGGAGGATTACTGCCTTTTCGGCGCGCGGAAGATTTCTGGACGGAAGGAAGTGAAAAATTCGCCCAAGAATCGCAGATTTGCAAATGGTAGGTGTAAAATCCTGCGCTTCAAAGAAGTTGCTTGGCGCATTACTCATTCATTTTTGAATGGCAGGAGTGCAGAAGCACGTCCGGCACGGGCGGGCTCTCCCGGAGGGGGAGATTCAGACGCAGGATGCCGGGATTTACGTTTCCCCATACACATGGATTCATATGGCAAAGGAAGATCTCATTGAGATGTCGGGTCAGGTCCTGGAAGTGCTCCCGGACGCCCGCTACCGAGTGAAGCTCGACAACGGTCACGAACTCATCGCTTACACCAACGGCAAGATGCGCAAGCACCACATCCGCATTCTCGCCGGCGACCGCGTCTCGCTTGAGCTCTCGCCGTATGACCTCACGAAGGGCCGCATTACCTTCCGTCATATTGAGGGCCGCGCTCCGGCGCCCCAGGGCCAGCAGCGTCGCCGCTGATGGTCTTTGAACCCTGAGGAGCCGCACGATCGGCTCCCGGGGCAAAAAAGAAGCCCGCCTCCGGGAATTCCCTGAAGCGGGCTTTTTTGCGTCCTGCGGGTCTCTTAGAAGACGTCCTTATAGGTAATAAAGAAGATCGTCGTCAGGTGATAGAAGACGGGCGCGGCAAAGGTGATGGGCGCGAGGCGGGCGAGGAGCCCGCGCGTGATGTAGATGTCTCCTTCGCCGGCAAGCCGTTCTCCGCCCATGCTGCGGCGGACGCAGTTGAAGACCATGTCGCCGAGAACGCCCGCGATCACGACGGCAAGCGCCATGAGGAGCGCCTGCCAGAAGCGGAAGGGCGTGATCCAGAACATGAGGGCGCTCGCGATGATGCCGCCCAAGCCGCCGATCACGTTGCCGACGACCGTGCGGTTCATGTTGAAGCGAAGCGTTCTGCCGCCGAGCATGGAGCTCGCAATCGAGCTCGTGAGGTCGGAAACGAAGATTACGAGCAGGAAAAAGAGCATGAGAAGCGGACCAGAGGAGCCGTAGCGCGTCAGGTCAAGCATGGCGATTGCCGGCGCATGCGAGAGGCAGAAGATGCAGAGCATGAGGCCCCACTGAACCTTGGCGACGCGCTCGAGGTAGCGGTCCGTGTCGCGTGAGAACGCCATGATCACCGGCAGCACCAGGAAGAGGTAGACCGGGATGAAGAGCGTGTAGATCTCGGGCTGATCGAACCCGATCGCGAGGTACTGAAGCGGAATCGCCAGATAGAAAGCAACCACGAGCGCGTAGTGGTCCGTGGGCTTTGTCGGCGTAATGGCGATGAATTCCCTCAGCAGGAAGAAGCTGATGAAGGCGAAGAAGACGAGAAGCGCGGGCTGCCCGAGAAGGAAGGCGATCGTAAAGACGACGATCAGCCACCAGGCCATGCGCAGGCGCGAGCTCACGGCGCGCAGTCTCTGCTGGCGTTCGGGTTCTGTCGCCCGGTCGAGCGCCCAGGAAACATAGAAGGTGCCGAGCGCCGCGAGCAGCACCAGTCCGAAGAAGAGGAAGGTGTACGCCTCCTGAATGGTGAATCCGAGTCTCATGCTTTTGACAGTTCAATAACGGCGTCGCGCGCGCGGTTGAGAAAATCTTCCTTGAGATCCTGCGGCGAATGCTCGACCGGAGCCCCGAATCGCACCGAGCAGACGGTGGGTACGGGAATCAGGACGCCCTTCGGCATGGCGCGGTGCAGGTTCTCAATGTAGACCGGGATGAATTCGACATTCGGGAATTCGGTCATCAGGTGCCAGATGCCGGATTTGAAGGGGCTTGGCAGCGGCTGGGGCCGCCGGGTGCCTTCAGGGAAGATGATGAGGGAGTCTCCCTGACGCAGGGCTTCGCGCAGCGGATCGAGCGGGTTCGAGTGCTCGGTGCGGCGGCGGTCGATCAGCACGCAGTGGAGTTCATCGAGCGCGATGCGGCGCCTGAGGAGCCCTTTTTCCCAATAGTCTTTAGCCGCGACCGGGCGCACGTGCCGGCGAAGCGCCGGGGGGAGAGAAGCCCAGATCACGATGGTATCGAGGTGGCTCGTGTGGTTGGCGAAGTAGATGCGCTGCTTCGGCGATGGGGCGCAGCCCTGCCAGTGCGGATAAGCGCCAACGAGAAGGCGCGTAAGCCACACGATCGGAGTCATCAGCTTGAAGGGACTGAACACTTCTTTTCCGTCTGAATGAGTGAATTCAGACATTATCCTGCAGTCTGCGCGGGTTTGCCGGAGTAAGGCGGCTTTTGAGCTTGAGCGCCGATCAGAGAAGCATGCGGGAAATGAAAGCCTCGAGCTCTCCTCTGGAGAAGCGTCCTGCGAGCATGTCCATATCTTCGCCGTCTCTGAAGAAGACGATGGCGGGAAGCGAGGAAACGCCGCAGTCGGCGGCGAGATAGTTTGCCTCCTCGATGTCGGCGACGGAGAATTCGGCTTCGCCGGCATGGATTCGGGCGGCTTCAAGGAAAAGTGGCTTCGTGGCGCGGCAGGCGCCGCACCAGCTCCCTGAAAAAAAGAGAAATACGGGCGCGCCCGAGGCGATGCGTCGCGTGAGCGCAAGAATGGCCGGAGAGTCTGACATGATGTTTCAGGGATTCCGTCGCTGCGTGCCGGATCCCGCCTGACGCTGCGCAAAGGGAATCTTCTCGATCGTCGGGTCGTCGATCGACCCTTTGACCTCATATTCCGTGGAGAGAAAGTTTGATATCTGGTCCTTCAGCACCCATTGCGCGAGGAGCGTGCCAAGGCCGACGGCGGGGTTGGCAATAGCGAGCGCGAGCGATGCGCCTTCGGCATTGATGCTCGGAAGAACGAGCGCCTTCAGGTCGAGGATATTGTTGACGAGATCGACGTCGCCCGACGTCACCACCGTTGCCGCGCTTCCGGCGACAGTGGTGCGCTTCACGTGAATGACGCCGTTCTCGATTTCGGAGCTCGTTGAGAAGGAATCGAAGCGGAAGCCCTGGGAAATGACGTCGCGGAAGTCGAGCGTGAGCCGCTTGAGAAGGTGCTGCATCGAAAGGAGCGAGAGAAGCCGCCCGGCACCGGGCTCGACCTGAAGGAGCTGCCCGGCACCCGTATGAGCGGATACCTCGCCTGAGAGCGTCTGAAGATTGAAGCCGCTCGGGCGGCCGATCCAGGAAAGATTGAGCTTTGCTTCGCCGGGAGCTTCCCGAAGAACGCCCTTGATGTCGAGGCTCGAAAGAACATTTCCGGCGTCCTTGACATCAATGACGGAATTAAGCGTCGAGCGCCCCGGGTCGTCCATGCTCACGCGGTGCCAGCGGCCGGAACTCGTAAGCGTGCCGCCCGCATTGCGGATTGTGAGCGCGTTGAGCGTCCAGTCGCGCCCGCCATCAGGAGCAACCCGGTTGTCCGCGGAGACCTCGAGCTTTCCGACATTTCTTCTGCCGTAGACAAGTTCATCGATCATGATGCGCAGATCGGGCAGAAGAGGCATTTTTTCGAGCGCCCCAGCAATGCCGGAATTGTTTTTCGAGGGGACTGCGGCCGAGAGCGGCAGCGTTCCGGTGCCGGTCGGAACGGACGCCGTTTTGTCTTCAGCGATTTCCGGAAGGCGGAGGCTGTTGAGCTTGAGGGTGAGCCTCGGCGCGGCATTTGTCGTCTCATAGGCATATTCGGCCTGGCCCATCGCCATGTCGCCGTGAACCCGCAAATGCCAGAGGCCGGGAAGCTGCCTCCAGACGCCGTCAATGGTGCCGAGCGACTGGTCCTTCCAGGTGACGTTCCCCGCATAGAAGTCGAGCTTGGAAATGTCGGGGATGCTGCCCGCCGCTGAAGCTTTCTTCAGCGGTGCAGCCGGTGCTTTCTGCAGCTTTTCCCAAAGCTCGGTCCAGCGCGTGAGGTCGAGCTTTTCGGCGCGGATTGCGGCTTCGAGACCCGAAGCGACGCTTCTCATGGGGGCGCCGAGTCCGATGTAGCCGCGCAAGAGCTTGTCTCCCTGCCAGCCGAAATTCAGATTAATGAGGGGCGACGCCGAGATCGAAAGCGAGGCATGAGTCCCGTCGTGCTCATAGGTGAATTTGGCGGGGATTTTTGTATGAGCCGATTTTCCGAGAGGGTCGGGAAGTTCGCTCGCGAGTCCTTCAAGGGCAGACTCGCCTTCAATTCTGAGAGGCTTTTTTGAATCCCAGGGAATCGTGGCTCGGGTGCGGACTTCAGTTTTTCCGGAGAGCGCGCCGAACCAGGGAGTGACCCAGCCGGCATCTGCGAGCCTCTGGAGATCCTCAGGGATCGCTTCTGAATGAATGTCAAGCGTGACGCCGTTTTTGTCCGACTGCGCCGATGCCGTGACGGGGCCGGCGGCTGTGCTGCCGCGGAAGACCTGGGGCGTTGAAATGCCTTTCGAGGATACGGAGAGTTTTCCGGAAAGGTTCTTCACTTCCGGGAGGAACGGCTGATAAGCGAAGGTCCCTTGAGAGAGCGCGGCGTCGACCGAATATTCGGTAGTGCCGTTTCCGAGCGGAACCCGAAGCGAAAGGACAGCTTCAGTTGCGCCGCTTCCGCGGGATTTCTCAAAGGGCTTTCCGATCAGATCGGCGAGGAATCCGGCTCTCCCGAGGTAGCCGAGCGCTTCGCCGAGGTCACCCGTGATTTTCCCGTCAACCGTAAGGAGCGGAGGATTGGAAACAAAGGACGGGATTTCAACCTTGACGTCTGTTGCCGAGAGCGCTCCGCACTTCGCGGAATTTCCTGTGATGGTCATCCGGTTGCCGACAAAGGCAAGATGCGCGCCGACGCGGGTGAGCACCGGGAATTCTCCGCCCCGGACCCAGGCTTTGCCGTCCTTCGTCCTTTCGCGCGTCGGCATGAAGTCCATGGAGCCTTCTGCGACATCACCTTCAATCCGGAACTCACCCTCTGCCGGATTCCAGCCGTCCCAGGGGAAGGCATTCAAGGGCCCGCGGACGACGAATCTGCCGCCCGTAATGCGGCCTCCCATGATCGCAGCCTCGACGTAGTCGAGCGCCGGATCGCCGATGACGTTGGGAAGATACTTGATGACGGAGGTGCCGATGCCGCGCTCGACCGAACCCGAAATGTCGATTGACCCCGCGCCGCCCGAATTTTTCCAGGATCCCTCCGCCCGCGCGGCAAGATCGTCGTTGGCGACCTTAATGTCTTCAAAGGTCAGATTGACCTCCGAGTGAATGGATGCCTTCACCCGACCCGTAAGGCTCGTCACGTTGAGCTGCGGATTCCTGAAGACGCCGGGGAAATAAAGCGCGCCGTAATGCATGTCGAGCGTGATGTCGAATTCGCCCGGCGTATCAGTGCGGACGGAGCCGGAAAGGTTCCGTATGCCTGGGAGCCTGTCCTCTCCCGGAGGAACCGTGATGCCGCGGAATACCCCCGCGAAGCTCCAGTTGCTCGGATTTTTATAGTCGCTGTGAAATGAGGCGCTCGCTTCCTGGAGGATGCCGGAGATCGGACGCTCGGAGAGAAAGTCGAGCGCATCGTGAGGCAGCGGAAGCGATGAGGCAATTTTGGCGAGCGTTCCGATGGAGACTTCAGATGCCATGAAATTGCATGAACTCACGTCGTCGGCAACGTTCTTCGCGCAGTCGGCGGTAATCGTGGCCGGTCCGAAGCGCGAGCCGTTGAGGCCGTGCTGAAAGACAAGACGATCGGCGCGAAAGTGCATGCCGCCTTCATCTTCAGAGAATTCGATGCGGCCCGAAAGACCCGAGAGGTTGAGTTTTTCGAGCTCCGGTGCAATCTGAGCGCGAACCAGGGAAAGGTTGATGTCGGAGAGGAGCCGCGTGATGCGGCCGGAATCGAAGCTGATCCACGTGCGCGCGGCCCCCGATCCTGTGCGCACGACATTTGCGAAGCCGATGCGCTGCATAATGCGCGCGAAGTCGACGCGCGCAAAGTCCGCATAAGCCTCACCCTTCCAGGTGAAGGGATCAGCCTTCTCCGAGAAGATGTTCTTTTCAAGCCGGGCGCGCAGATCAAAGGGTCTTGCAATGCCGTCCGTTTGGAGAATGCCCGAAAGCGACGCCCGGTAGTCGAAAAGCCGCTGCTCAAAAGCAATGTTCGCGCGGTTGACGGCAACCGGCAGCGGCTCCGGCAGCGTTTCGTCCGTATAGCGGAAGGTTCCGTTCTTAATCAGAATCCGTCCCTGGCTCAGCAGCCATTTGAGGGCCGGAATATCGGTCTTGCGGGATGCTTCGCCGGAGGGAGCGGGTTCTGCTGCGCCGCCAATGTCGAGCGTAAAGCCGCCGATATCGTAAGTCTTTTCATTCAACCGTCTTACATTGAATGTAGGCGCGGAGATGATGAGCGTCTGAAAGCGGGGCTCCAGATGCCAGATGGAGCTCCAGGCAAGTTCGGCCTGCACTTTCGGCAGATGGAGCGACACCGGCCCGCTTCTGCGCGAGAGCGCGACATCCTCGAGCGTGATGACGGGGCGCAGCAACGTGAAGCCGGTCTGCAGACGACCCGCCTTCACGTCAATGCCGGTTGCTTCGCCGAGCATCGCCTCATATTGGCTGAGGTGCTTCGGGAATTGCGACGTGAAGAACCAGCGCGAGAAAACGATTGCCGATCCGGCGATGAACCAAATCGCGAGCAAAAACCAGCCCGCTCTCCCGAGCCATTTTCTCAGGGAGGAAGAATGCCCGGTCTGAGCTTCGCAATAGGGGGATTCGGGGCGCACAGCAGAATCGCTTCAGGGTTGAGGGAAGTGCCACTCGAAACGTTAGCACGGCGCCGCGCCTGCAAGGTTTGTCAAATCGAAACGTAGAATTGCAGATACACGCGCTTCTTGCCAGAAGGAGACAAATATGACGAGGCCGACGTTGAGGGAAGCTGCTGAACTTTCGCTCTTTGCATCGCGTTCGCTCAAGGCCTTGGTGCCGGGCGACGACGAAGCGGAGAAGCTTGCCCGGTTTGAAGCACTGGCTGCAGAGCCCTGGTCGCGCGAACGTATCCGCGGGGAGATTCTCCGGGCGGCAGACAGCGAGCAGCTCTCGCTCGCGCTCAGAAAGCTTCGCCGCGACATCATGCTTACCCTCATCGGGCGAAACGCCACGGGCGCCTGCGGCTTCCATGAGGTGGTCGACACGATGACCATCTTTGCGGAGGAATCCATTCAGGCCGTGGTGCGCGTTCACGGGCGCGAGCTTGCCGAGCGCTGGGGCGTGCCGATGAATGCTGAAGGCGTTCCGCAGGATCTGCTCGTTGTCGGCATGGGCAAGCTCGGCGGCCGGGAGCTCAACGTCTCTTCCGACATCGACCTGATTTTTCTTTACGGCGACGAAGGCGAAACTCGGCCGACGGCGGAATTCCTCAATGCCCGCCGGTCCGTGACGGTCGACGAGTTTTATGCGCGGCTCGCGCGCCGGATCATTCCGGCCTTGAATGACCCGGAAGGCCCCGGGTTTGTTTTCCGCGTCGACATGCGCCTGAGGCCCAACGGCGACGCCGGTCCGATCGTCTGCTCGGCCGACATGCTCGAGGAATATCTTTACACGCAGGGGCGCGACTGGGAGCGCTTTGCATGGCTGAAGGGCCGGATCGTGAGTGGTCCGGTATTTTCTACGCCCGAGCAGTTTGAGACGGAATCGCGCTACATCCGCTCTCTGGTCCAGCCTTTCGTATTTCGCAAATATCTGGACTTCAGCGCCATCAGCTCGCTTACGAAGCTGCATGAACTCGTGCGCGCGGAAACGGACCGCAGGGAGCTTGCGCGTTCGCGGGAAGGCTGCAACGTCAAGCTTGGACGCGGAGGAATCCGGGAAATCGAATTTATTGTTCAGACGCTTCAGGTGATCCGCGGCGGGCGCGATGCGACGCTGCGCGGCCGCTCAACGCTCCCGATGATCGAGGCGCTCGCCCGTGCGGGCGCCCTCTCGGCGGAGGCCGCAGATACGCTTTCCGGGTACTACGTATTCCTGCGCGATGTAGAGCATGCGCTGCAGTACGTCGACGATCAGCAGACGCAGTGGCTGCCGCGCGAGGGAGAGACGCTCGAGCGCGCGGCCGGCCTCCTCGGCATGGAACCCTCTGAGCTCTGGTCGAAAATCGAGCGCGTGCGCGAGTATGTAGTGAAGACTTTCGACGGCGTTTTCCAGGTGAATGCTGAAAAATCGGAAGCTAAGGATGCGGATCGCTGGCCGACAGGCTGGGCGGACGGGTCTCCGAGAGCGCCCGAAATGCTTGAGAAGCTGCTTGGCGATCTGGGTTACGGCGATTCAAGCGGCGAGCTCGCCTCGCGCATTCTTTCGCTTGTAAGCGGCCGGCGCGCGCTCGTCCTTTCCGAAGAGGCGCGCACGCGCATGCGGCGGCTCGTGCAGTTCGTCGTCGAAAAGTGCCCCGAATGGATTGAACGGTCCGGCACCCGCGTGATTTCGAGCGCCGAGGAGCTTTCGCGCTACCTGCGTCTCCTTGAGGCGATCGCCGGCCGCTCGACCTATGCGGCGCTCCTTTACCAGTATCCTTCCGCAGCAGCCCGCGTCGGCCGCGTGCTTGCGGCAAGCCGCTGGAGCGCAGACTACGTCGTGCGTCATCCCATTGTGCTCGATGAGCTCGTCGATTCGAGAAGTTCGGAAATGGACGACTTCACCCCGGTCGACTGGAGCGGCTGGCGGGAGATTCTCCATGAGCAGCTCATGTCCGCCGAAGGCGACCAGGAGCGGCAGATGAATTACCTGCGCGACGCGCACCACGGCGCAGTGTTCCGCCTGCTGGTGGCGGATCTTGACGGACGGTTCGCCGTGGAGCGCCTTGCCGACCAGCTTTCCGCACTCGCTGATGCTGTGATTGCGGAAGTGCTCAATCTCGCATGGGCGAGTTTGCCGAAGCACCCCGAGGAGCCGCCGAAATTTGCCGTGATCGGCTACGGGAAGCTCGGGGGGAAGGAACTCGGGTACCAGAGCGACCTCGATCTCGTCTTCCTCTGCGACGATCCCGATCCGGAGTCGGATGCGCTATACAGCCGCCTCGTGCGCCGGATGATGAGCGCACTCACCGTGCAGACATCGTCCGGGAAGCTTTTCGACGTCGATTTGAGACTGAGGCCCAATGGCGAGAACGGACTCGCCGTTTCTTCCTTCGACATGTTTTCGCGCTATCAGCGCAATGTGGACGGCAACGGCGCCTGGCTCTGGGAGCATCAGGCGCTGACGCGCGCCCGTTTTGTCGCGGGCGACCCGGACCTCGGCCGCAAGTTTGAGGCGGAGCGCGTGGCAATTCTCAGGGAACCCCGCAACCGCGACGCGCTCAAGGTAGAGGTAAGCGCCATGCGGGCGAAGATGCTCGAGGGTCATCCGAATTCAAGCGGTCTTTTCGATCTGAAGCACGACCGAGGCGGCATGGTGGACGTTGAATTCATCGTGCAGTACCTCGTGCTCGGCTGGAGCGCTGAATTTCCGGAGCTCGTCAACAACTTCGGCAACATCCTGCTTCTTGAAATGTGCGCGAGGCTTGGGCTTATTGATGAAGCGTCCGCGGCGAGGGCGGTTCTCGCCTACCGCCGCTACCGGACGCTGCAGCACGAGATCAGGCTTAATGCCGGCGAAGGCGTCCCCGCGAGGGTTCCTCTCGACATGGTCGAAGAGGAGCGCGAAGCCGTCAAAACCCTCTGGCGGGAAGTCTTCGGCAATGGCGGACCGCAGCGGCAGTAGGCATTCCGCGGGATGCGCCAACCGCAACAGATTGTGTCAGGGAGAAGCAAACAGACGGTAGCGGGCTAAAATCGAAAATGCTTTCTGAACGTCCGTTCACGATTTTTGCTTCTACCTCGTCATGCCTATTTCCGAGTCCGATTACAGTGCTCCGTCCTGGTGCCCGGGAGGCCACCTGCAGACCGTCATTCCGGCGCGCATCACGGCGCGTCCGAAGGTGACCTATCGACGGGAAATCGTCACTACCCCCGACGACGACATCGTTGCCTGGGACTGGGCGGAGCCCGAGCCGATTGATCCGGTTGCGCCCGTCCTCGTGCATTTTCACGGACTTGAGGGCGGAAGCGACAGCCACTACGCTGAAGCCCTCATGCACGAATGCGTGCGGATCGGCTGGCGCGGCGTGGTGGCGCACTTCCGCACCTGCGGCGGACTCATGAACAGGCTTCCCCGCGCTTATTTCGCGGGCGACACGGCAGACAACAGCTGGGTGCTCAAAACCGTTCACGGGCGCTTCCCCCTGGCGAAGATGTACGCCGTGGGCGTGTCCCTCGGCGGCAATCAGCTCTCAAAGTGCCTGGGAGATCTCGGGGAGGATGCCGTCGGTCTCGTTGAAGGCGCCGTTTCGATCTGCGCCCCGATTGATCTGGTTGCCGGGAGCGAGCGCATCAGCAAGGGCGTCAACACGCTCTATGCGGACATGTTCCTGAAGACCCTCAAGCTCAAGCTTGAGGAAAAAGCGCGTATTTATCCAGATCTCTTTGACATTGAGGTCATCAGACGCTGCCGAACTCTGTATGATTTCGATGACATCTACACGGCTCCGGTTCACGGCTTCAAATCGGCCATGGACTACTGGCAGAAATGCTCTGCAAAGCAGTATCTGCCGGGGGTGAGAGTTCCGCTCCTTCTTCTCAATGCGCAAAATGACCCGTTTCTGCCTGCCTGGGCGCTTCCCACGGTCGCAGAGATGAGCTCGTCCGTATTGGGTGAATTTCCGAAGGAAGGCGGGCACGTGGGCTTCCCCGAAGGCGGAAGATTCCCGGGCGAACTCGAATACCTCCCGCGCCGCGTGATGAAGTTCTTCGGCACCGGCTGCTAAAGCCTGCAGTCTTTCGGGTGCCGCCCTTAATTCTTTTTGGACGTGCGCCGGATATCTGCCGGAAGGCGCGTCCTCAAGGAGCAAAGCTATGGCTATGAGCCCCCGGGCGTTTCCCAGCCGGCACTTTCAGTACGGCCTCATCACCCTGATTCTCTTTATTCTCACCATTCCGCTCGGCAACTGGGTGGTGATGAACGTGGGTCTTGTCTGCGATCCGTCAGGCCCCTGCCTGATTCCTGTCTGGCCCGGCGTTTGGTCGCCTTCGGCCGTGATGCTCGCGGGCCTTGCACTGGTGCTTCGCGATGCCGTGCAGAATCTTCTCGGGAATCGCTGGACCATTGCCGCGATCATCGCGGGCGCCTTCCTTTCAGCCTTCCTTGCCGAACCCTCCGTCGTGCTCGGCTCCACCGCTGCCTTCCTTTTTTCTGAGCTCGCCGACTTTGCGGTCTATACGCCCATGAGAAAGAAGCTCCCCTCGACGGCCGTGATCGTTTCCGGTCTTGTGGGATCCGTTGTCGACAGCATGATTTTCCTCACGCTCGCCTTCGGGTCGCTTGACTATCTCTTCGGTCAGGTGCTCGGGAAATTCTGGATGAGCCTTCTGGGCGGCGCCATCCTCTGGATGTGGCGTCATCGCCGCGTGCGTCAGGAAGCGCTTGCTCGAGCACTCTGAAGCCCACAAGGCGACCTTAAGGTCGATGGCGGAAAATTCGAGGCGCATTCGCTTTTGCTACGGATCCCGTGCGGTCCCGCGAGTCAAAAGCTTTCTGAAGTTTTAATTTCAGGGTGGCAGAGCCGGACGCCAGAGTCCGGCGCCGCCCTACGAGCGCCTCAGGCATCCTATGGAAGACTCCGCCCTTACCCCTCAGCGTCCGAAGACTGCGCTTCTTCTCATCAATACCGGCTCGCCCGAGGCTCCCGAAGCAGGCGCTGTGCGGGAGTATCTGGCGGAATTTCTGTCTGACAGCCGCGTGATCGAGCTTCCGAAGTGGAAGTGGTGGCCGATTCTTCACGGCATCATCCTTCGCGTTCGGCCGGCGAAGTCCGCAAAGCGTTATCAGGGCGTCTGGACGGAGGAAGGTTCTCCGCTCATCGTCCATACGAAGAAGACTGCCCGGAAGCTCCAGCAGAGGCTCGGCGACGGCGTGCGCGTGGTCTGGGCGATGCGCTACGGGAAGCCTGCGGTGGAGGACTGCATACGCCGGCTCGTCGAAAAGGAAGGGATTGAGCGCATTCTCGTGATGCCGCTCTTCGCGCAGTATGCCGCGCAGACTTCAGCGGCGTGCCTCGACGAAGTCTTCGAAACGGCGCTTTCCATGAGAAATATTCCCGCACTCCGCACGGTGCGCGAATATCACCTCGAGCCCGACTACATCGAAGCCCTGGCGCTTCACATCGGGCGCTTCTGGGAAAAGGCCGGACGCCCGATGGATGCGGGCGGGCGCCTCCTCATGAGCTTTCATGGGATACCGGCCAGGAGCACAGCGCTCGGCGACGTCTACGAAGCGCAGTGCCATGAAACGGCAGCGGCGCTTGCCGCACGGCTCAATCTGTGCGGGGACGAATGGGCGGTGAGCTTTCAGAGCCGCTTCGGCCGCGACGAGTGGCTTCAGCCCTATACGCTCCCCTTTGTGGAAAAGCTTGCTCGTAAAGGGCTTCCCCGCATCGACGTGGTTTGCCCCGGATTTGCCGCCGACTGCCTTGAAACGATCGAGGAAATCGGGTACGAGCTTCGCGGCGCCTATCTCAGAGCGAACCCGAACGGGGTCTTCCACTACATTCCCGCCCTCAATGAGAGCGACGAGGCCGTCAACGCTTATGCGGCCATTGCCCGGCGCGAGCTCTCGGGCTGGATTTAAGAAAGCTCTTCATCTCGGCGTTTCCCTCAGGTTTCCGCGGTCTTGAAAAAGGGCCCCGCCGTCCCCATATATGAGGAAAACCAGATCTGCCGGACGGGCGGCAATGTCCGCGCTTCCTGAACAGAGGGAGCGCCGGGGCGCCCCCATCCGGACGCTTTCTACAGGAAAACCGAAATGACTGAAGCTCAGAACGAATCTGCCAAGAAAGAGAACGAAACCGGCTGCTCGTGCGGTCAAGGCGGCTGCGGCTGCCATGATGCGGAGCCTCAGACGAAATGCGCCTGCGGTGCAGAGGCTGAAGCGAAGCCTGCCGAAGCGAAGAAGCCCACGGTCGAGGAGCTTCAGGCCGCGCTCAAGCTCTCCGAAGCCAAGGTTCTCGAACACTACGACCTCTACGTGCGTGCGATGGCGGAACTTGAAAACACCCGCCGCCGCTCGAACGAGGAACTCATCAAGACGCGCAAGTTCGCGATTGAGAAGTTCGCGAAGAACCTGCTTCCCGTTGTCGACAGCCTTGAAAAGGCCCTCGAGGCCACGGACGGTCAGCCCGACAGCCCCTATCGCGAAGGCATGGAGGCGACTTATCGCCAGTTCCTGCATGTGCTCGACGTTTCCGACATGAAGCCGATCGATCCGAAGGGCGTTCCCTTTGATCCGCATCACCATCAGGCAATCACGATGGTGCCGGCTCCTGAAGGCATGAAGTCGGGCGACGTTGTTCAGGTCTTCCAGCGCGGCTGGTGCATCGGCGACCGCGTGCTGCGTCCTGCCATGGTGAGCGTTGCTCAGTAACGGAGCGGCAAGTGTTCTGAAAAATGCCCTGCCGGGAAGGAATTCCTGCAGGGCTTTTTCTTTTGTGCATGCCTCCCGGTTCGATCCGCAAACCGTGAAAAGTTTTTTTGCAAACAGGCCCTTGAAAAAGAATGGACCGGCCCCATATAGGCATTAAAGAGCGAAAGAACGAAGGCAATTCCCCCGCGAGGAGGAAGGCCTTCCGGAAAGATTTCACAAGCGCTTGGTTCCTGAGCGCGCTTCATAGTCGGGCGCGTCGGGGACCGGGCAATCCATAAGGAACCACTAAACATGGCAAAGATCATCGGTATAGACCTTGGTACGACGAACTCCGCGGTCGCCATCATGGAAGGCGATCACGTCAAGGTCATCGAGAACAGTGAAGGCGCCCGCACAACGCCTTCGATCGTTGCGTACATGGAAAACGGTGAGATTCTCGTCGGCGCTCCCGCAAAGCGTCAGGCCGTCACGAATCCGAAGAACACGCTCTTCGCCGTGAAGCGTCTGATCGGTCGTCGTTTTGATGATGCGGAAGTCCAGAAGGATCTGAAGCTTGCGCCGTTCAGCATTGTCCGTGCGGACAATGGTGATGCGTGGGTTGAAGTTGCCGGCAAGAAGCTCGCTCCGCAGCAGGTTTCTGCTGAAGTGCTTCGCAAGATGAAGAAGACCGCTGAGGATTATCTCGGCGAGCCGGTTACGGAAGCCGTCATTACGGTGCCCGCCTACTTCAACGACAGCCAGCGTCAGGCGACGAAGGATGCCGGTCGGATTGCGGGCCTCGACGTCAAGCGCATCATCAATGAACCGACTGCCGCGGCGCTTGCCTTCGGCATGGATAAGGGCGGCACGGCCGATCGCAAGATTGCTGTGTATGACCTGGGCGGCGGCACGTTCGATATTTCGATCATTGATATCGCGAACATCGACGGCGACAAGCAGTTCGAAGTGCTCTCCACGAACGGCGATACGTTCTTGGGCGGCGAAGACTTCGACCAGCGCCTCGTCGACTACATCATCAATGAGTTCCGCAAGGACACCGGCGCTGATCTGAGCAAGGACGTCCTCGCCCTGCAGCGCCTGAAGGATGCTGCTGAAAAGGCGAAGATCGAACTCTCGAGCCGTCAGGAAACGGAGATCAACCTTCCCTACATCACGGCCGATGCCACGGGTCCGAAGCACCTCAACATGAGTATCACCCGCGCGAAGTTCGAGAGCCTCGTTGAGGACCTCGTCCAGCGCACGATCGCCCCTGTTTCGAAGGCGCTCAATGATGCGAAGGCTTCTAAGTCCGACATCACCGACGTCATCCTCGTGGGCGGCATGAGCCGCATGCCGCGTGTTCAGGAAGTCGTCCGCGAATTCTTCGGCAAGGAACCCCGCAAGGACGTGAACCCCGATGAAGCGGTTGCCATCGGCGCAGCCATTCAGGGTTCGGTTCTGACGGGCGAACGCCGCGACGTGCTCCTTCTCGACGTGACTCCGCTTACCCTCGGCATTGAAACCCTGGGCGGCGTGATGACCGCGATGATCAAGCGCAACACGACGATTCCGACGAAGCACTCGCAGGTCTTCTCGACCGCGGAAGACAATCAGCCTGCCGTGACCATTAAGGTCTATCAGGGCGAGCATGAAATGGCCGCGTCGAACAAGCTCCTCGGCGAGTTCAACCTCGAAGGCATTCCGCCGTCTCCGCGCGGACTCCCGCAGATCGAAGTGACCTTCGATATCGATGCCAACGGCATCCTGCACGTGTCCGCCAAGGACAAGGCTACGGGCAAGGAAAACAACATCACCATCAAGGCGAGCTCCGGCCTCTCTGAGGAAGAGATCAAGCGCATGGTGTCTGATGCTGAAGCGAACAAGGAAGAGGATCACCGCCGCTTCGAGCTCGCTCAGTCCCGCAACACGGCCGATGCCGCCATCGCTCAGGTTCAGAAGACCCTGAAAGAGTTCGGCGACAAGGTTGAAAGCGAAGACCGCGCTGCCTGCGAGAGCGCCATCAAGGACGTTGAAGAGAAGGTCAAGGGCGAGGACAAGGCCGCCATTGATCAGGCTGTTGAACGTCTGATGACCGCCGCGCAGAAGATCGGCGAAAAGATGAACAAGGCTGCCCAGGCTGCCTCTCAGGCTCAGCCGCAACAGCAGCAGGGCGCTGAAGCCGGCAAGAAGGACGACGATGTCGTTGACGCCGACTTCACGGACGTGAAGAAGTAATCCTTCAGGTTCGGCCCGTTCCGCCAGGTCCCCGGAGATGCCTCCGGGGGCGTAAACGGAACTCCAGGCGCAGCAAAGGCGCTTCCATTACGAGAAGGGTCGGCTAGTTCTACCAGCCGGCCCTTTCTCAGCTTTTTGAAATCAACGACATCGACATGGCGGAAGAGAACTATTACGAGGTGCTCGGCGTAGATCGCGGAGCCTCCCAGGACGACATCAAGAAGGCCTATCGGCGTCTTGCCATGAAATATCACCCGGACCGCAATCCGGGCGACAAGGCTGCTGAAGAAAAGTTCAAGCAGATCGGCGAAGCCTATGCGATTCTGTCCGACGAGCAAAAGCGTGCTGCCTACGACCGCTTCGGCAAGGCCGGGGTTGATCCGAGCGCGGCGGGCGCCGGCGCGGGCGGCTTCGGTCAGGGCGGGTTCGGCGGCTTCAGCGGAATGAATTCCGGCGACTTCCAGAGCGCCTTCGGCGACATCTTCTCCGACCTCTTCGGAGGCGGTCGCGGTCGCGGCGCCGGTCCCCAGGGGCCGCAGCCGATGCGCGGCAACGACGTGAGCTACACCCTGGAGGTGAGCTTTGAGGATGCTGCTCACGGGCGCAAGATGGACATCCGCGTTCCTGCCTGGGATGAATGCACGAGCTGCCACGGCACCGGATGCCGTCCGGGCACGTCGAAGAAGACCTGCCCGACCTGCCACGGCGCAGGCGTCGTCCGCATGAGCAACGGCCTCTTCCAGGTTCAGCAGACCTGCCCGCAGTGCCACGGCACGGGCGAGGTGATTGCCGATCCCTGCCCCGACTGCAGCGGCACGGGCTTCAAGCGCTCTGCCAAGGTGGTCGAGGTCAACATCCCCGCCGGCATCAACGACGGTCAGCGCATCCGCATGAGCGGCAAGGGCGAGCCCGGCGTCAACGGCGGGCCCGCGGGCGACCTCTTCATTGAGATCCGCGTGCGTCCGAGCGACATCTTCGAGCGCGACGGCGACGACCTGCACATGCAGCTCCCGATTTCGTTCGTGACGGCTGCCTTGGGCGGCGAAGTGACGGTGCCGACGCTTGACGGTGAAAGCCGCATCACGCTGCCTGAAGGCACGCAGAGCGGCAAGACCTTCCGTCTGCGCGGCAAGGGCATTTCGAATCTGCGCACGCATCAGCCTGGCGACCTTTATCTCCACATCGAGATCGAGACGCCGGTCAACCTTTCCGACAAGCAGAAGAAGATGCTGCGCGATTTCGACGCTTCCCTCAAGGAAGGCGGCGACAAGCACAATCCGAAGTCTCAGGGGTTCTTCGACAAAGTGAAGAACTTCTTCCAGAAGAAGTAAGACTCTGAGTTCTCAAAAAAGAAGCCCGGACGCTCCGCAATGGATGTCCGGGCTTTTTTTCGGCCTGCGGTCAATCAGTTTTGAGCACTGACGGCTTTCTTTCTCTTCCTGGCAAACCAGGTAAAGAAGACCGGCACGAAGATGGTTGAAATGAAGGTTGCGGCAAGCATGCCGCCGCAGACGCCGGTGCCCATCGAGTGACGCGCGGCCGCGCCCGCACCCGTGGCGGTGACCATGGGGAGGACGCCCAGGATGAAGGCAAGCGAGGTCATCAGGATCGGGCGCAGACGGAGGCCAGCGGCTTCAATTGCTGCTTCAAAGGGGCCCTTGCCTTCCTCTTCCATCTTCTGGGCGGCAAATTCGACGATCAGAATGGCGTTCTTTGCCGTAAGGCCGATGAGAACGAGGAGGCCGATCTGGAAATAGATGTCGTTCGCCGTGCCTCTCAGCCAGATGGCCGTCATGGCGCCGAGGAACGCATAGGGAACCGCGAGCACGACGGCAATCGGGAGCGACCACCTTTCGTAGAGTGCCGCAAGAATGAGAAACATCACAAGAAGACCGAAGCCGAAGGCCGTCGCGGAGGAGGCGCCGATGCGCTTTTCGTGGAAGGCCTGGCCGGTCCATTCGACCTGGTACCCCGGGGGGAGGTATTCGCGGGCAGTTTCCTCAACGATCCGGATGGCGTCGCCCGAACTAAGGCCCTGCACGGCAGCACCCATAATCGGAGCGCCGAGGTAGCCGTTCATGCGGGCGAGCGATTCCGCCGCAGAAACGCGCTCGAGCGAGATCATGGTCGAGATCGGCACCATTTTCCCGGAAGAGGAGCGAACGCTTGCGCGGCCGATGTCGGAAGGCAGCGACCGGAATTGGGCATCTGCCTGCATGACCACGCGGTACGTCTTGCCGTTTCGCGTGAAGTCGTTGATGTAGTCCGAGGCAAGAAGCGCCGAGATCGTGTTGTAGACGTCGTCGACGTCCACGCCGAGCGCATAGGCGCGGTCGCGGTCGACATGAAGCATGAGCTGCGGACTGTCGGCAACGAGGGAGCTTCTGAGGCCGGTCAGTTCTGGGCGCTTGGAGAGCTCTTCGATGAAGCCGTCCGTAACTTCCTGAAGAAGGAGCGGATTGTCTGAACCGTGGGCCGTCACATAGCCCGAGAAGCCGTTCGAGGAACCCAGTCCGGGAATCGCCGCCGGCAGCACCGCGACGCCGCGGGCATCGGGACTTTCGCGGAGCCATTTGGAGAGCTCCTGCTGATAGTCGTCCGCCGTCATCGTCCGTTCGCTCCAGTTCTTGAGCTGGAGAATGAAGGTCGCGGCATTCGCGCGGATATCGCTCCCGAGGGTGTCAAAGCCCATCATCGTGACGACGTTGCTTACGCCGGGAAGCTTCTGAATCTTCGCAAGGAATCCTTCCGCAACCTCTTCAGTCCGCGGGAAGGCAGAACCCTCAGGCAGCTGAATCGCCATGCGCACGATGCCCTGGTCCTCGCGCGGCACGAACGATGTCGGCGTGCGCTCGAGAAGCTGCCAGGCGCCTGCGCAGGTGAGGACGAGAAGGATCGCGGAAAGAATGCGGTGTTTGAGGGCGAGGCGGACAAGCTGCAGAAAGTGCACGGTGAAGCGTGCGAGCCCTTTATTGAACCAGACGAAGAAGGCAAGCGGCTTCTCGTTCGTGTCTTTAAGAAGAATCGCGCAGAGCGCGGGCGTGAGGGTCAGCGCGACGAAGCCCGAAATCACGACGGAGACGGAAACCGTCACCGCAAATTGTCGATAGAGTTCGCCGGCAATGCCGCCCAGGAATGCCACCGGGATGAAGACCGCGGAGAGAACGAGCACGATGGCGACGAGCGCGCCGGAAACCTCCTGCATCGCCTTGATGGAGGCGTCGAAGGGCGAGAGCTTTTCTGTACGCATCAGGCGTTCGACGTTCTCGAGCACCACGATGGCGTCGTCGACCACGATGCCGATGGAGAGCGTCATCGCAAAGAGCGTGAGCGTATTGAGCGAAAAGCCGAAAAGCCAGAGGCCGGCCATGGTGCCGATGAGCGACACCGGAACTGCGAGCATGGGGATCAGCGTGGCGCGCCAGCTCTGAAGGAAGAGGAAGACCACGACGAGAACGAGAAGGCCGGCCTCGGCAAGCGTGTGGTAGACCTCATTGAGGGATGCGCCGACGAAGACGGTGGTGTCGTTTGTGATCACGTAGGCGAGCTTGCCCTGCGGGAATTCCTGAGAGAGTTCGGTAATCCGCGCCTTGACTTCAGCGGCTGCCGACATGGCGTTGGCGCCCGTCTGCAGATAAACGCCGACATTGACGCCGGGCTGGCCGTTCATGTCGACGCGGAATTCATAGCTTCGCTTGCCGGTCTCGGTGGTGGCGATGTCTCTCAGGCGCACGAGCCCGTGAGCGGAGTCGCTCTTAATGGCGATTTCGCCGAATTCCTCAGGCGTGAGAAGCTGCCCCGGCGTTGAAATCTTGTAATAGAGCTGCTGATCGGGGAGCGTCGGCGATGTGCCGATGCGGCCGACTGCGCGCTGGGCGTTCTGCGCGGAAACCGCATCGTCGACATCCTTCGTCGTGACGCCGAGCTCGGTCATGCGTTCCGGATCAAGCCAGATGCGCATGGCGGACTGAACGTTGCCGAAGACGTTCACGTCGCCGATGCCAGGCAGGCGCTTGAGTTCATCAACGATGTTGAGGGTTGCGTAGTCCGCCATTTCCGACGCCGACATGGACTTGTCGGGCGAATAGAGCGCCATCATGAGGAGCTCGTCGTCGGAGCGCTTTCGCACGGAAACGCCCTGGTCGCGCACGCTCGAGGGCAGACGCCTTTCAGCCGTTCGGACGCGGTTGTTGATTTCAAGCATCGCGTCGTTGGGGTCGGTGCCGACCTCAAAGACGCACATGATCGACATGTCGCCGTTCGAGCGGATGCTTGTCGTGTAGTAGAGAAGCCCTTCAATGCCGGATAGCTGGTCCTCAATCGGGGCGGCGACGGTGCGCGCAATCGTTTCGGCGTCGGCGCCGTCGTAGGTGGCCGAAATGCGAACCGAGGGCGGCGTGATGTTGGGGTACTGCGAGAGCGGAAGAACTCTTAATGCAACAAGGCCCGCGAGGACGATGAAGAGCGAGAGGACGGTGGCGAAGATCGGGCGCCGGATGCAGAACTGACTGAGCATGTGAGCGCCTTAATTCTTAGCATTTTCGGGCTGAGCGGCCGGAGCTCTCTCGGTCACGGGAGTGCCGTTCTGGAGCTTGATGAGCTGGTCGGTGATCACCTTTTCTCCGTCCGCGAGTCCCTTACGGATGATCCAGTCCTTGCCTTCCCAGAGCCCTACATCAACCGCCGTCTGGATGGCCTTGCCGTCCTTCAGAACGAAGAGCGCATAGTTGCCGTCAGGAAGCTGCTTGACGGCACGCTGCGGAACGCGCCAGGCATTGCGGTCGATCGTTGTCTGATAGCGGATGCGGACGAATTCGCCGGGCAGGATCCCGGCGTCAGAAGGCACCCTGACGCGCAGTGTGCGGGTGCCGGTATCGGCGCCGTAGGTCTGCGCGATGTAGTCGAGCGTCGCGGGAATTTCCTTTCCATCCGTGCGGAAGACCCTAACGCGCGTTTCATTCGTGATGTCGGCGCCCGCGAGATCGCGGTCCGACGGAGCAAAGAGAACGCGGATGTCGTCCTTCTGTGTGATGGAGGCGAGTACGGAACTATCCTTGATGACGACGGCGCCGGGATTGAAGAGCGCCTTCGAGGCATAGCCCTGAACGGGAGCGCGCACCTGGGTCCAGGAGAGGCTGATGCGGGCTTCTTCCTCATTGGCCTTCGCCTGCGCGAGCGCGGCCTGCTTCTGGCTCCTCAGGCTTTTGGCGTCGTCAAAAGCCTTCTGGCTTCCCGCACCGCTTTTGAGGAGCTCCCCATTGCGGCGGTATTCGCGGTCGGCCTGCTTCAGTTCGTCCTCGAGCTGCCGCCGGGACGCTTCCGAGGAAGCGAGTTGCGCGCTGAGGCTTGACGGATCGATCTCGAAAAGAACCTGTCCGGCTTTGACGAAGTCGCCTTCCTTATAGTTCACCCGGAGAATCCGGCCGCCCGCCTGAGGCGTCACATTGATTGCGGCGCCGGCCTCTGCCTGGCCGATGGTTTCAAGCCAGTGCACCTCATCTTTCGATTGAACCGTAACGGTGGTTACGGGAAGCGGCTGCCTGGGAGCCGCGGCTTTCTTCGCCTCTCCGCAGCCGGAGAGTGTCAGGACGGCAGCAAGTAGGAGGGAGCAGCAGGAGAGAGTTCGTTGCATGGCAGAGGGACAAATAGGGTACCGGAGGGAGCGCGCTGGTCATGAGAAAAGAATGCGCGCATGCCGACTTTTTGAATGCTAAGCGCAGAGACTTAGCGCTTGCATGGATCTTCGCAACTCCTCTGAAACAGCGGGTTCCGTGAAAACTCGTATTTTTTTGGAGGTACTACTGAGAGCAGGGACGCGGGGCTCTCCGGAGGGAGTTTTGTAAAGAGAAATGAGGCGGAAAAAGAGGTCTCTGAAACAATTCCGGAAGAGGCTGCAACGCTCCGAAGCTTTGCTGGGAGCGGGCGTATGAGATCGATGTTGATAAGCGCGGGATGGAGCAGAGGAAATGTAAACCCTTATCCGCCTATTTGTAAATTTTTGTACTTAGTCAAAAGTAGAGTAGTTTTCTACCTCTTTTTTGAGATTCGGGGCCGATAATGCCATCGTCCTCACTCTAAAGAGAGAAAAGACATGCTCGGATATGACTTTTGGCTACAGCTGATCATAGTTTTGATCTGCTTGTTCTACGGCGCCCGAAAGGGAGGTATGGCCCTCGGCCTCATCGGCGGTATCGGCCTGATGGTGCTGATTTTCGGCTTCCACATTCCTATGGGCAAGCCGCCGGTCGACGTGATTCTTACGATTCTGGCCGTGGTCTGCGGCTCCGCCAGCCTTCAGGCTGCCGGCGGCCTTGACTGCCTCCTTCAGATCGCTGAACGCGTTCTGCGCCGTCACCCCCGCGCTGTCGTGTACGTCGCTCCGTACCTCTGCTGGTTCCTGACGATCCTCTGCGGTACCGGTCACGTCGTTTACACGATGCTCCCGATTATTTACGACGTTGCCATTAAGAACAACATTCGTCCGGAGCGCCCGATGGCTGCTTCGACGATTGCTGCTCAGATGGGCGTGATCTGCTCGCCGGCCGCTGTGGCTGCGGTCTCGATGATCGCTCTGCTCGACGGCTATGAAGTCGGCGGCAAGCCCTTCGGCTTCGTTCAGCTCTTCTCGATCGTGATCCCGGCTGCTATCGTCGGCCTCTTCGCTGAAGCGACCTATTCGTCCTTCCGCGGCAAGGACCTCGACAAGGATGAAGCTTTCCAGAAGCTCATTTCCGATCCGGAACAGAGAAAGTACGTCTACGGCGAAAACACGACCCTCGTCGGCAAGGTTTTCCCGAAGACCGCCTGGGCTTCCCTCTGGATCTTCCTCCTCACGATCGCTTTCGTTGCTCTCCTCGGTTCTGAGCCCAGCCTCCGTCCGATGGTCGGCAAGAAGGCCCTCGGCATGACTCAGCTGATTCAGATGTGCATGCTGACCGCCGGCGCTCTGATGGTCATGTTCTGCGGCGTCCGCGCCTCCATGATCTCGAAGGGTTCGGTGTTCCATGCCGGCTGTGTCGCGATCGTTGCTGTGTACGGCGTTGCCTGGATGGCCGATACGATGTTCATGGCTCACCTTGCTGACCTTAAGGTGATCCTGGTTGACTGGGTTAAGGAAGCTCCGTGGACCTACGCTCTCGTGCTTCTCCTTGTGTCGAAGCTCGTGAACTCTCAGGCTGCTGCTGTTGCGACGATCGTGCCGGTCGCCCTTCAGGTTGGTACGCCTCCGGGACTCGTGGTTGCCTTCTCGTCCGCCTGCTACGGCTACTACATCCTGCCGACCTATCCGTCCGACCTGGCTGCTCTCCAGTTTGACCGCTCGGGTACCACCCACATCGGC
Source organism: uncultured Sutterella sp. (assembly GCA_934255515.1). GTDB lineage: Bacteria > Pseudomonadota > Gammaproteobacteria > Burkholderiales > Burkholderiaceae_F > Sutterella. Next base: position 17,298 of record CAKQON010000008.1, on the reverse strand, counting down.
CGCTTCGTGATCAACCACTCCTTCATCCTCCCGGGCCTGATCGGTGTTCTCACCGCCACGGGTATGGGCTGGGTGCTCGGCAAGCTCTACGGCTACATCTAAAGACACATAACGACTGTGAGGACGCTTTGATGCAAGCCGACTGATCCGGGAGCTTTTCCCGGATCAGCACTGAAGCAATAAAACGGGGATCCTTCTTTAGGGAAGGGTCCCCGTTCGCTGTTTGGAGAATGCCGTTTCCCAAAGACGGCGCAGAAAAATGCCCGGGCGTCTGACGAAAGACGCCCGGGCATTCAATTTGGCACCCTTGGGTGACGTTACATGCGCCGGAAGTTTTTAGGAGAACCGCTGAGCCCGATCTTGGCGAGCTTTTCTTCCGGAATGCGGTAGTCGCGTTCCGACGCCCAGACGGCGGCTTCAACACGGGAGCGGAAGTGAAGCTTCTTGAGGAGATGCTTCACGTGTACTTTTACCGTACCGTCCGTGATTTCGAGGTACTGAGCGATCTCGCGGTTGGAGAGCCCCGAGGCGACGCAGCAGAGCACTTCGAATTCGCGCTTGGTAAGAAGCTGCGTGACGTTCGTTTCCGACTCCTCAATCGTGCCGGAACGAAGGTGCTCAGCAAGGGCTGAGGTAATTTTTTCAGAAGCCGCCATGCCGCCCTGGGCAACAATTTTCATCTGATCGACAAACTCGTCGATCGGGATGTTGCGCAGAAGGTAGCCGTTGGCATCAAGGCGAATGGCCTGCATGAGGTTGGAGGAGCTGTTGGGCGAGCTCATCAGCATGACTGCGCGGCAGGATGGCTGCCGGTACTTGATGAGGCGCAGCAGATTGAGGGGCTGAAAGCCCTTGGCGTCAAGGTCGATGATGACGATGTCGGGCTTGAGGCCGATGAGAGAGAGCGCCGTCTTCTCGTCCCCGGTGAGACCGAGAATCTGGAAGTTGGCATTGGTGGTGAGCGCATCAGCAATGCCCTTGCGGAAGAGCGGATAGTCGTCCACGACAACTACGCTGGGTTTCCGATGTTCCATGGTTAGAGTCCTTGTCCGGACGCAGCGCTTGGGAGAAAGCTGCATCCGGGCGTCCAAATGAATCAGGCGGCGTCAAAGTCCATTACGGTGTGCCAGAGAAGATCCGCGCCCTTCATGAAGTCGGAAAGCTCCATAGCTTCATGGGGATTGTGCGAGCCGTTCTGATTGGCAACGAAGATCATGGCGACAGGAATGCCGCAGTTGCCGAGCATGGCCGAATCGTGGCCGGCGCCCGAGGGAAGCCGCATGACGGGAAGGTGAGCGCGTTGGGCGCTTTCCCAGAGGCGGTTGGCCAGCGCTTCGTTCACGTGTGCGGGCGCTGTAAAAAGCGGCGCATCAAATTCGAACCGGACGCCGCGTTCGGCTGCGAGCTTCCGGGCTTCAGCAACGAGATCGTCGTGGAAGGCGCGGCACGTAGCTTCCGAGAGGCTTCTCATGTCGACCGTGAAGGTGACCAGACCCGGAATGACGGAAATTGCGGCGGTCGGCGCCGTCTTGATGACGCCTACGGTGAAGACGAGATCCTCGCCGCGCTTCAGATATTCGTCCCACTTGTCGTCCATGCGGGAAATGAGGCGCGCCGCAGCCATGACCGCGTCGTGACGGTACTGCTTGTCGACAGCGCCCGAATGTGCCGTTTCGCCGACAACCTTTATTTCCTTATGACGGATGTTGCCGCGGATGCCGGTAACGATGCCCGTGCGGGCATCCTTCTGACTCGTGAGGGTCGGTCCCTGCTCGATATGAAGTTCGAAGAAGGCGGCGATCCTGTTCGTGTCGATGACGGGCTTCCCCGTTGTGAGCGCCTTCGGGTCGAGCCCGCAGGAGGCGATGCATTCGCCGAGCGTTTCTCCCGACGTGCGGTGCTTGAGCGCAAGGTCGGATTCCTTGAGGCGTCCCATCATACCGAGAGAGCCGACATAGGCCTTCCCGAAGAAGGAGCTTTCCTCGCAGCGCATCATGAGAACGCAGTAGTCGCGAAGCGGCGTGACGCCTTCGCGCCGCATGCGGAGCGCAACGGAGAGCGCCGCCACGATGCCGGCGAGCCCGTCATAGTTCCCGCCCTGAGGAACGGAGTCGGCATGGCTGCCCGAGACCACAGCCGGGAGCGTGCGGTCTCGGCCGGGGAGCGTCATCCAGACGTTGCCCGCAGCGTCCTTGGAAATTTCAAGATTAAGTTCGCGGCCGATGCCTTCGAGATAATCCAGCGCCTGGGTTTCAAGAGGTCCGTAACCCTGGCGGGTCACGCCTTCATGATCCTTGCTCATGCTGCGGACATGATCAAAGATCGCAGCGCAGAAATCAGCGTCGCTAAATTTAGACAACTGCGTCATGATGATATTCCTAGAGAAATTATGGATTTAAATCGGTGCTTCAATACCCAGTTTAGTTCTGCCAAAAATACTACTAATTAAATACCTCAATAGAAGGTATTCCGTGCAAAGCCGCTCTGAAAAATTGATCCGCGGTAAAGGATGCATTGAGGCTTTGGATGCCTGAACACTTTGTTTCTCAGGAGTTTTGGAGTGCCATTCCCGGAAAGAAGCAAAGTTGCTGGAGGTAGAGCGTTTAGAAGCGTTCTACCAAGAAATGAGGAATCAACGGCAATGCTTGCGCGCACTAAAGCCGCGGGCCCAGAATTGCACAGCCGATCATGAGCTCGGCGGACTCCGGGAGATTCCAACAGGCTCACTCCAGGTCCTGACGCATATCTCTCGGTGAAAACTCGGGTATGAAGCATCTGGATGCTCTAAAATACGCCTCTCTCCGGATTTGACGCTCGTTTTATCTGCTCATCCGGAAGTCCAAGTTTTGCGCCGTCCGGGCTTTTCCCGAAAGCAATGCCAGCGGGCGGCAAGGCCTCTCCTCGCGCGACCGCAGCCGAGGCCCAGCGCTCTACCCATTCCCTGTAAAGAGGTTGATACATAATGTCGGGTCATTCCAAGTGGGCCAATATTCAGCACCGCAAAGGCCGTCAGGACGCCAAGCGCTCCAATCTTTGGACGAAGCTCGTCCGCGAAATCATCGTTGCTGCCCGCATGGGCGGCGGCGAACCGGAGTCGAACTCCCGTCTGCGTCTTGCGCTCATCAAGGCGCGCGCGGGCAATGTGCCTAAGGACACGATCCAGAACGCCATTCTGAAGGGCACGGGCCAGCTCGAAGGCGTCTCCTACGAAGACGTCCGCTATGAAGGCTATGGCGTCGGCGGGGCTGCGCTCATCATCGACTGCACGACCGACAACCGCGTTCGTACCGTTGCCGATGTCCGTCACATTCTTTCGAAGAACGGCGGTAATCTCGGCACCGAAGGTTCGGTTTCCTTCCAGTTCAAGCACGTGGGCGACTTCTTCTTCGCCCCGGGTTCCGTGACCGAAGATCAGGCGATGGAAGTCGCCCTTGAAGCCGGCGCCGACGACGTCCTCACGGATCCGGATGACGGCTCGATCGAAGTCACCTGCGCTCCGGAACAGTTTGATGCCGTGCAGAAGGCCTTTGAAGCGGCCGGCATGCAGCCAGAAGTCGCTGAAATCACTTGGAAGCCCCTCAACGAAACGCACCTCGAAGGCGAGGAAGCTGCCCGCATGCAGCGCCTGATCGACGCCCTCGAAGAGCTCGACGACGTTCAGCAGGTCTACACCTCGGCTGATTTCGAGCTCCCTGAGGAAGCGTAATGCCCGCTTGGGTGGACGGAGAACTCCCGGGATCGTTAATTCCCGGAAGGCTTTCTGAACGCCTTCAAAAAAAGGCCGGAATGAAGTTAAGCATTCCGGCCTTTTTCCAATAAAAAGATAGTCCCGTCCCGGTGCATTAAACCCGGATAGCGGGGAAAATATCCTCTGAGGCCGGCGTTTTCCTTTGCCGGTTCTTCCCAATTGAAATTCTGGAGAATTTTGCAATGAAGCTTCTCGTCATCGGCAGTGGCGGCCGCGAACATGCTCTGGCCTGGCGTCTTTCTCAGGGCGCCGGCGTGGAAAAGGTTTTTGTGGCGCCCGGCAACGCAGGCACTGCACTTACCGACAAGCTCGAAAACGTTGCCCTTTCCGGCAACGAGGAACTCATTGAATTCGTGAAGAAGGAAGGCGTTGCCTTTACGGTTGTCGGCCCCGAGGCGCCTCTCGCCGCCGGCGTCGTCGATGCTTTCCGAGCTGCCGGTCTCGGCATTTTCGGGCCGGAAAAAGCGGCCGCGCAGCTCGAAAGCTCGAAGGATTTTGCCAAGGCCTTCATGAAGCGGCACGGCATTCCGACTGCGGACTATGAGACCTTCACGGACCCGAAGGCGGCCCGCGCCTACGTGGAAAAGAAGGGCGCTCCGATCGTCATCAAGGCCGACGGCCTTGCTGCCGGCAAGGGCGTCGTCGTCGCCATGACGCTCGACGAAGCCTACGCCGCGATCGATTCCATGCTTGAGGGCCATGCCTTCGGCTCTGCCGGCGCGCGCGTCGTCATTGAGGACTTCCTCGACGGCGAGGAAGCTTCCTTCATCGTCATGGTGGACGGCGAACATATCCTCCCTCTCGCGACGAGCCAGGACCACAAGCGTCTTCTCGACGCCGATCAGGGTCCCAACACCGGCGGCATGGGCGCCTATTCTCCGGCTCCCGTCGTGACGCCCGACATTCATGATCAGGTGATGCGCGAGATCATCCGCCCGACGGTGGAAGGCATGGCGAAGGAAGGCGTGCGCTACACGGGCTTCCTGTATGCCGGCCTCATGATCAAGCGCCGCGCGGACGGCTCGGCTGACGTGTGCACGCTCGAATTCAACTGCCGCATGGGCGACCCGGAAACGCAACCCATCATGATGCGCATCAAGAGCGACTTCGCGAAGGTGGTTGAAGCCGCCATTGCCGGAAAGCTCAATGAGGCCTCGATCGAGTGGGATTCGAGAAGCGCGCTCGGCGTCGTGATTGCTGCGCGCGGCTATCCGCAGCGTCCAGAAAAAGGTGCGGTCATTGACCGTCTTCCAGAAAATGGTCCCGATGCCCGCGTTTTCCACGCCGGCACGAAGACGGATGCTGAAGGGCGCACGATCGTTTCCGGCGGCCGCGTTTTGTGCGCCGTCGGTCTCGGTTCTCCCCTTGCCGAAGCGCAGAAGACGGCCTATGAGCTCGCCCGCGGCGTGCACTTCGACGGCATGCAGATGCGCTCAGACATCGGCTGGCGTGCAATCGGCCGCTAACCGTTAACAACTCCATACGCCTCGGAGCGGGCGGGAAATGATATGGTAGGTGTCTCTCATGCCTGCTTTCTGAGAAATGATCAAGCCATTCTTCACGTCCGCTCTTATTGCTGCTTTTTTTGCAGCGGCCCCCGCCGGAGCCGAAACGGCGTCGCCCTTCGGCTATCCGTCGACCACGCTCGATGCGCCGGCGACGTTTACTGAACCGGTCGGCGAGTTCGTTCGGTTCGGCCGGGAGCCTTTCTTTCTGGGAAGCGCCGGCCTCAGGGATGCGGCGGAGCGCTTTCATGCGGCAAGACTGCGCGAAGGAGCGGGCTATTTTGAGCGCGACTTCGCCTGCTTTGCCGGCACCGAAGGCGGCCGGCCGATGATCGTCTGGCTGATCGCGACGGCGTCGAGCGAAATTACCGAGGCTCAGATTGAATGGGTAAAGGATGAGCGTGAAGTGCCGCGCACCTGCGGCAGGCTTGAAGCACGCAATCTTCCGGTTCGCTTGGGCCTCGCCGGGCTCGGCATGACGGAAAAGGAAGTTGCCGAACATATCGGAAAGCCTTCCCACGAAGACGGGTTCGGGTGGAAATTCTGGTTCAGCCAGCGCTTCCTCAAGAATGCCCGGGGCCTCGAGGAGCTCGAACTCAACTGGGTCGGGCTCAAATTCAAGGACGGCCGCGTTGATCGCGGGTTCGCCTCGTTCACGCGCAACCCCTAAGGGAGCATTGGATCGTGATACCCCGCGGAATCGGTCTTCTCGGCGGCACTTTCGACCCCGTTCATGAGGGACATCTCGCTCTGGCAAGAGCGGCGAAGGATGCGCTTCAGCTGGTGCGAGTGGATTTCCTGCCTGCCGGGAATCCCTGGCAGAAGGATCTCGTTTCTCCGGCCGAGGTGCGTCTCGCCATGCTGGAGCTCGCTTTGGATAAAATGGCGGGCTTTCGAATCGAAACGCTCGAACTCATGCGGCTCGGCCCCACCTATACCCGGGTGACGCTGAGGACGCTGAGAAAGCGGCTCGGCCCCTCGATTCCGCTCGTGCTCATTCTCGGCGGCGACCAGTGGAAGAACCTTCACACCTGGAAGAACTGGCAGGAACTGGCCCAATATGCCGATCTCGCCGTCTGCCGGCGGGGAGGCGAGGCGCTTGAGGCTTCTGCTGAGGTCGCCGCATGGGCGAAAGACCGGATGACCCGTGCGGAAGAACTCACCGAAGCGCCTGCAGGCAGAATCGCTTTTTTCGACATGGCGCCTCATGAGGCGAGCGCGACGGAAATCCGCCGTGTCATCCGTGCTTATCCCTTTGCCGAAGCAATGAAGATGGTTGACGGGTGGCTTCCGCTTGAGGTTGCCGCCCACATTCGCTCGGCGTCGCTTTACGGCGCGCGCTGAAGATTTTTTTTACCGGTGCGCCGGCTTCCGGCATGCCGTTTTTTCTTATTTTTAAAGAGAACCTATGGAACTCAACCAGCTTGTCGCCACCGCCATCGAGGCGCTCGAAGACGTCAAAGCGCGCGACATCAAGATTTTTAATACCGAAAAGCTTACCGACCAGTTCGAGCGCGTCATCATTGCGTCAGGCTCCTCGAACCGCCAGACCCGCGCGCTTGCCTACGCGGTCTCAAGCGCCGTGAAGGAAGCGGGCGGCGAAGTCCTCGGCATTGAGGGCGGGGATACCGGAGAATGGGTCCTCGTCGACCTTGGAACGGTGGTTGTTCACGTGCTTCAGCCTAATGTGCGCGACTACTACAACCTCGAGGAAATCTGGGGCGGCAAGGAAGTCTTCATTGAGGCGCAGAAGTCCGAATGCGCTCCGCATCTGATGCCGCACCGTGCTGAAAAGCAGGCTTAATACGGCATGCGCGTTCTGATTCTTGCAGTCGGACAGCATATTTCCGACTGGGCGCAGGATGCTGTGCGCGGCTATCTCGGGCGCTTTCCGCGTTCGTGGCGGGTTGAATTGAAGGAAATCCGCACGGAGCCCCGCGCGGGTCAGACGCCCGCAAAGCTCATGCAGCTTGAAGGGGGGCGCATTCTTGAGGCGCTCGAAGAGGACGACTATGTCGTCGTACTCGATGAACACGGGAAGGACTTCACCACGACGGAGTTCGCGCGGGCGCTCAATGAATGGATGAGCGAATCCTCGCGCGTTGTCTTCGTCATCGGCGGCCCTGACGGACTTGCGCCCGAAGTGAAGGAAAAGGCGAAGCGCCTCATGCGGCTCTCCGCAATGACGATGCCTCATGCGCTCGCCCGGGTATTTCTTGCCGAACAGCTTTACCGCGTCTGGTCGATCGGCGCGGGCCATCCCTACCACCGCGCCTGATTTTTTCCGGAAGAGGCGGAGCCATGCAGAACTTCATCTACCTTGCAAGCAAGAGCCCGCGCAGGCGGGAGCTTCTCCGGGCCTACGGCTGGGAGCCTCAGGTGCTTTCGGATCCGTCCGAGCCGAGAGGCTGGTTCGCAGGCGATGAGGAAGAGCTCCCCGGGGAAACGCCTGCAGACTACGTGCTTCGAACCGCGGTAACGAAGCTGATGGACGGGATTGCAGCGAGAAATGAGCTTGGTGATCCCCGCATGGATGCCCCGGTTCTCGCAGCCGATACGGTGGTGAGCCTTGACGGAAGAATCCTCGGCAAGCCCCGGGACCGCGAGGAGGCTGCCCGCTTCATGCGGGCGCTTTCCGGACGAACTCATGAAGTGCGAACGGCCGTTGCCGTCGGCCGCTCGCGCGAGGACTACCGGACTCTGGTGGTGCTTTCAAGCGTCGCGATGCGCCCGATATCGGAAGAGGAAATCGGGCGCTACGTGATGACCGATGAACCCTACGACAAGGCGGGCGGCTACGGCATTCAGGGACTTGCTAGCCTTTTCGTGCGATCAGTCTCGGGGAGCTACACCGGCATCATGGGGCTTCCCGTCTGCGAGGCGGCGGAACTCCTCGCAGGCTACGGCGTTCCGGCGCCGGCGCTCAATCACCCGATGCCGATCAGCTCGACGTCGAAATAAAGGTCGGCGTTGGGCGGAATGACGCCCGGATAGCCCATTTCGCCGTAGGCAAGACGGGCCGGGATGGAAAGGCGGCGCTTGCCGCCTTTTTTGAGGCCGATGAGGCCCTGATCCCAGCCCGGGATCACGAGGCCGATGCCGCAGGTGAAGTCAAGCGGGTCTCTGCCTTCGCTTGAGTCGAAGACCGTGCCGTCCTCGAGGCGGCCCGTGTAGTGCACGCTCACGGGGTCGCCCGATTTGACTGCGGGACCGGTGCCTACGACGATGTCTTCGATGATGAGATCCTTGAGAGGCATTTCTGAGGCTCCTTCGCTGAGAAATAAAACGAGCGGAGAGAAGTTCGCCGCTCCAGCCTTCATTTTGCCTGTTCGCAGGATGACCTGAAGAGAGCTCGGGAAAAGAATGCAGATTTGCTAAAATCCCGGACGGCATCTTCACCAGAGGATTGATGCGGCAGCCCCGTGTTCGGACGTCCTGATATTGTCAGGCGTTTTGCAACGGGCAGGGACAGAAACAAGGTCCCCGAGAGCATCGAGAAATCCTCACCGATTGCCTCATTCATCCCAAAGTGCGCGCGAAGCATCTCCACTGCGCGCCAAAAATACATTGCCCGGAAAGCCAGAAGCGTTTCCTTTTCCGCACGCCTGAAGGGCGGAATACCCGCAGGAGCGGTAAGCCGCTCTGACGGAGGGCTTTTAAAGAATTCATTGACTTCATGCCGTATCCGGCGCAGCGGTAATTCCGTGTGCATTCGGACTGCATGCCTCCCGGACGGCCCTCGTCCGACTCACTTTCATTGAGTGAGCGAAAGGGCTTTCAGCCGGCGAGGGCTCAAAGTTGGAAACATCGTGAACCTCTCGAAATTCCATCTGGCTGATTTTTTTCAGCAGAAGCTTAAGAAATGGAACTGGTCTGCGCTTTTGCCGGCTCAGGCTCTGCTTCTGCGCGAATTCCGCGCGGGTCACCCGCATCTGATCTGCGCTCATGGCGGAAGCGGCAAAACGACGGCCGCTCTTCTCGCGCTTGCCGAGTATCTGAATCCCGAGAATGATTCCGGCCTCGAGCGCGGACGCGCTCCGCGCACCCTCATCATTACGCCGGGACTCGACGTTGCCGCGCGCCTTTGCTGGCGCATGGATGCGATGGTCTATCCGTCGCGCGTCAATACCTTCCCCGCACGTCCGGGGGAAGACTTCAACCGCAGGCGCCGTGCATTAGTGGGCGTTGATTTCGTCGCCGGTCCCCCGAGATTCCTTGAGCGCGTCGGAGATGATTTCGGTCTTCGGCTCGACAGCGTTGAGCGCGTCATCGTGGCGTATTTCGAGCACTTTGCCGTCAACGCGGATGAATTGGCGCGGCTGAAGGCGCTCCTCGGAAAACTTCCCCCCGAATCGCTCAAATCGCTCGGCATTCTCTCCAACTTCTGGAGCGCCGGCATTGTCAAGGCCGCAGCGGACATTGTCCCCGGCTGCAGAGTTTTTCACCTCGGCGCCCGATACCAGCCGCCCGAAATTTTCGAGCGCTTCGACCTGGTTCCGAGGGCAACCAAATACTGCATTTTCTGGACCGACATGTCGAAGCTCCCAGAGGGCTCCCGGATTCTGGTCGTCGTTCCGCTTCGCGCCAGAGCGACTGAATTTGAACAGGCGCTCGGTCAGCTGGATCTGCGCATCATCAACAACAAGCTTCTCTCGGAAGGCTGGCCCGGCGTCTCAAGGTCTTTAGCCCGGGGAACCAAGAGCCGCGTCCTGGTTGCAACGCCCGAGGATCTCAGATACATCCCTCCGGGAACCTTCGAATACGTCTTCGTCATGAATCTGCAGGGGTCCCCCGCAGTTTATGAACGCATTGCGGCGTTTGCCGTGCTGCGGGATCATCCCGGCGAAGTCCGCACCTACATCCACCGCGAGGATGTCGACCTCTTTGTCTCGCTTCGCGCTCAGCTTGCTGCAGACCTGCGCTTTGTTCTTCGACAGAAGAAAAGCTCCGGCTTCCCTGATGGTCTGATGGAGACGGAGGAAGACTGCGCTAAGCGCAGAGACGCTCTCCTGAGCCTTTCGAGCGAGGAGCGCCTCGACATCGTCTGGGAGCGCCTCAACGCGTCTCCCGTGGAAGAGCCGGCCGTGGCGCCTGAAGCCGATATCGTGCTCCCTGAAATTCCCGACGCTGCTTATGAAGTGTGCCGGCCGAGGGAGTCGCATCCCGGGGCAGCCTTCCTCTCGGCCTTCGGAGAGGCGCTTGCAAAAGCCGGAAAGACGCCCAAGAAGAAGGAAGCCGTAGCGGCTCCTGCTTCAGCATCTCCCGAAGCGCCCGGGCTTGCGGTATCGCCGGGCTCGTATGAAGTCAAGCCCGGGGTAACGGTCAGGCAAATTCTTGCGCTCTCGGACATCGGCGCCGGCAATAAGCCGCGTGCAGAAGTCCAGGCGCCGGCGGAAGCTTCCGCAGATGAGTCTGCCGCACCGCAGGAAGAGACCGTTCTTTCTGTGGAGCCGGTGGCGGCTGAGGAGAGGGAAGAACCGTCCGCAGCTTCAGAGGAGACGGCGCCGCAGGAAGCGCTTCCCGCGGCAGAACCTCTTGATAATGAGGCTTCCGGGGAACCCGAAGAATCCGAAGCTGTCGGAATCCCTGAAGAAACAGAGGAAGCCGAAGAACCTCAAGTACCTGAAGCCATCGAAGAGACAGAAGAGGATGACGACTTCGAATGGGAAGAGGCCGAGGATGAGGATTCAGCCGACTGGGAAGAGGATGCTTTCCCTGGGGAGGAAGACGAATTTGGCGAATATTCAGACGTCGAAGAGGACGAAGAGTCTGAAGAATCTGAGGACGACTTCTACGAAGAAGAGGCTGATGAGTCGCTCGATTCAGACTTCGGAGATGAAGACGACTTCGATGATGAAGATTATGGTTCTGCAGACGACGCAGACGACGGGTACGACGAGGATGACGGAGATGACGATGAGGCCGGGCACGTCTCTGAGGAAGTGCCGCAGCCTCATCGGCGCACGCTTACGATTCGTTCCGACTATCGGCCGAGCGAAGCGCATGAGCCTACGGTGACCATTACCGAGCCGCTTTCTTCCAATACGGTGGAGCTGCGCGCCGCGCAGGACCGCATGCGCCGGGCTATGAAGGGCGGCGAAAAGCTTACCCACCAGATGGTCGGCAAGCGCGGCACCATTCGTCAGTCGAAACGCCGCCGGGAAGAGCCCATGCCTGAGATGGAAGGCATTCTTCCCGTTCAGCCCGGCTCAAAGCGTCCGGGGCAGAAGAAGTTCGGCCGCGGCACGAAGGACTTTAAGGACAACCGCAGGAATCAGAACGCAACCCGGCTGAGGAAGCCCCAGAACCAAAAGCGCAGGACTCGCCTCGTGAAGGACGTGCCGGCTCAGCCCGAGCGTGATGAGTTCCGGGATGAGGCGCTGACGGTGCCTCTGGCGGCTGACGATTTTCCGACCCCTCAGGAAGATGGCGAAAGAGCGCCGAGGAAGCGCCGTGAGAAGTTCAGAAAGCCCGGCGGCCCGAATCTCCGCACGCCCTTCAAGAAGCGCCGCGGCCCCTCGGAAAAGGAAGATCTTCCCATGGAGGCGCTTCCTTCCGAAGCTCGTCCCCAGGAATCCTTCACCGATGCTGCTCCAGACGGAGAATCTCCGCTTCCTGCCGTCGTGGAGAAAAAGGAAGACGGCGGCAGTCGACGCCGCAGGGACTTCTTCAAAAAGAAGAAGACGCCGCGCTTCGCAAAGCCGAAGTCCGCTCAGGGATTCCCGGCGGACGATGGGTTCGAGGACGACGACAACTTCGGCAACTCCATTCACTATCGTCCGCGTCAGCCGAAGAAGCCCTCCGGGCTTCCCTGGCAGAGCTCGGGCGGCTGGGGGAATGACCAGCCGACGACGCTTTCCTTCGCGCAGACGACGCCCTCTGAAGACTTCGACCGCACCGGCATGCGGACGGTTTACGGGAGCACGCCACCCCTCGACGGCATGAAGCATGACGGCGGGGAAAAAAAGTTTGGCAAATTCCGTAAATCCGGAAACTTTAAGAAAAAGTTCGGGGCCCGTCCGCCGCGCAAGCCGCGCAACGAATAGCTGTTCGCTTAGAATCGGAAAACTTCTGCTTTTCCCGCGTGACGCCATGACAAATTTTAAAGTGAATGCGCTTCTTCTCGCCCTTGCGGGCGCAGCCCTTCTTTCAGGCTGCGCCGCGCCCGTGGGAACGGGCGGAGGAACGACTTCGCGCGGCGTGCACAGCACTGCCGTCTCGCGCGATCCCCTTCTGGACGCGCCCTATCATTCAGAGGCGACCTGCGTAACGGAACGCCCGGTGACGGTGCTTTCCCGCATGAAGGAAACGCCTCTCGCCTGTGCGGATCTCGGCGTCTCCGCCACGCTTGACGAATTGCGCGATGCCGGCTGGCGCGTCGTATCGCTCGATATCGGCGAAGACAGCGAGAGCGAGCAGCACGTGGGGTTCCCCGTCACCGTTATGATCCGCAAGCTTTTCTGATCGCCTGAAAGCTTTTTATTTTTGGAGTGCCTATGAATTCAACGAAGGAGGCGCTCGAGCGCCTGCAACGCTGCCGAGAAGAGATGAGCCGTCTTGGTCTCGCAGGCGTGATTGTTCCGACGGCGGATCCTCATCTTTCCGAGTATGTTCCGGATGACTGGAAGCTCCGGCAGGCCCTCTCAGGCTTCACGGGAAGCGCCGGCACGCTTCTCGTTGCCGAAGGTGCGGCAGCGCTTCTTGCCGACAGCCGCTATTGGGAGCAGGCCGGGGTTCAGCTCCCCGGAGAAATATCGCTTCTCAAGCTCACCCGCGAGCCGGTTGAGATGATTGCCGGGTGGTTCGCAGAACACGTTGTTCCCGGGAATGCCGTCGGCGCAGACATGGAGCTCCTCTCGGCAGACTTTGCTGAGAAGCTCTCCGGCAAGCTCGCCCATGAAGGGATGGAGCTGAGAAGCTGCTTCCCCGACTGGAAGGTGCTCTGGCCTGAGCGGCCGCTCCCGCGTCTCTCTCCCGTGAGGGAAATGAAGCGCCCGGGAAGGTCGAGGGAGGAGAAGCTCTCTGCCGTGAGAGTGCGCATCCGTGAAGCAGGCGCTTCTGCGGCGCTTTTCACGCTCCTTGATGACGTCGCCTGGACCACGAATCTGAGGGGCGACGACGTGCCCTGCAACCCGGTCTTCCTCGCGAACCTGCTTGTCAGCGAAGAAGACGCCGTGCTTTTCCTCGATCCCGGGAGGCTCCTTCCCGGCGCTGAGGCGCGGCTCCTCGCAGACGGCATCTCGCTTGCTTCGCCGGAGAAACTCCCCGAAGTGCTTGGGCGCTGGGCGAAGGAACTGCGGCTCCTCGTGGATCCGGAACGGACGAATGCAGCGCTTTTCGGATTGATTCCCGAGGACCGCCGCGTCTGCGGAGCTTCACCCGTGATGATGCTCAAATGCATGAAGAGTCCGGAAGAAATTGCAGCTATTCGCGAAGCGCATGAACGCGATGCCGTGGCGCTCGCAGAGTTCTACGCCGAGCTCGATGAGTGCCTGACGAAGGGCGAACGGGTAACGGAAGCGGATTGCGCCCGGATGCTCCATGCCTGGCGCGCAAAGGACGGGGAATTCTTTGAGGAAAGCTTCCCCACCATCGCCGCCTTTGGACCGAATGCTGCCTTTCCGCACTATGCGACGCCGGCAGAAGGCGGGGCGCTCCTTGAAGGCAGCGGGCTTCTCCTTATTGACTCGGGCGGCCAATATGAATGCGGCACGACCGACATTACGCGCATGACGCCCGTCGGCACGCCGACAGTGGAAATGAAGCGCGACTGCGGTCTTGTGACCCGTGCGATGCTGAGGCTTCTGAGGCTCCGCTTCCCTGAAGGGTCGACGGGCGCCGGCATTGACCTGGCGGCGAGAATCGACCTCTGGTCGGAGGGCCTCGACTTCGGTCACGGTACGGGGCACGGCGTCGGCTATGTGCTCAATGTCCACGAAGGACCGGTCACCATTTCGCCGCGCGCCCGGGCGATTCCGCTCGCTCCCGGGAATGTGCTCTCGGACGAACCGGGACTCTACCGGGCCGGACGCTGGGGGATCCGCGTCGAGAATCTGATGGTCTGCCAAAAGGACATTGAAACGGAATTCGGCAGATTCCTCAGGTTCGATGCGCTCACGATGATGCCGATTGATACGCGAACGCTCCCTGAGCCCTTTGGTGACCTTGCAGACGATCTCAACCGCTTTAATGAGGCGCGGCTCGCGTTCCTGATGCCCCGCGTTTCCGACCGCTGCCGCCGGTGGCTTGAGCGGGCGGTGAAGCCTGTTAAAGCGGCCTGAGGCCCTGAAAGCCCATAAAAAAGCTCCCGTCAAGCCTGAACGACTTACGGGAGCTTTTGTTTCTGCATCGTCTCGTCTCCTCCTTCTGAGAGGAGACGAAAGGAGAACGACGAGCTGTTCTTTGCGAAGGATTACTTGGCGTGGTTGTACCAGCTGGCGCCTTCGGAGAACTCATAACGCTGCGTTTCAGCGTTGTTGGCGATCTGCTCAGCACCGATCGAGTAGTTGGTCCACATCGTGATGGAGCCGCCGACGATCATGAGGAGAGCAACGATCAGCATGCCCTTGCGAAGACCGGTGCGGTCGCTGCCGGCGCGCTGGTCCATGATCTTCGTTTCGGGGTTCTTCGCGAAGATGTCCCACTTAACAGCAAGACGATAGAGGCCGATCATGCCGTGCAGTTCCGTGCAGACGAGGAAGATGAACGTGTAGAGGAGGCCGTTGTGATAGGTGTGGACGCCGATGAGGTTGGGGTCAAAGCCGTGCGGATTGACGAGCATGCTCATCAGGTGCGGGAACACGAGGAAGAAGAGGCAGAAGGCCGTGATGAGCTGAACCCACCAGAGGGTCGTGTCTTCGTGATGAACGAGCTTGACGTGCGAGCGGATGTCATGGAGCTGCTTGTAGGAGGTCGGGAAGCGACGCAACGCGCAGAACATGTGAACGATCACGCAGAGGAAGATGAAGCCGACGAAGACGACGTGCATCCAGGCATGGTCGGCGCCGTCGAGCCAGACGCCGCCGGAGGTGGCGATCAGGTTGGCGAAGAGGTCCTTGCCGAAGTTCACGGAACCCGTGAAGGCCATGTGGCAGAAGAGGAAGATGCCGAGGATGAGGCCGGTGACGGACTGCGCCACGTCGAGGCGGGCAGTGCACTTGCTCTGGCGCTTGGCATCCTTGAGGCCCACGCCCCAGACATTGTCCGTAGCGGTCGGCGTATGGGAATATTTTTCTTTATCAGTCGCCATTTTCGAATGGTCCTAGAAGTTGGAAAAAGGGGAAATGTCCTGGAGCATTGTCCGGACATGGGATTCGGATCTCTTTGACCGAATGATGAGCTGTCGGCGCCCCGCTCTATTTGATTTTCGTCAATAGATATTGCAGAACGAAACGGCATGTATCTTTCTTCTCGTCCATAAAATAAGTGTATTTACGTATAAAATGTCTTATTTAAACCTTATGGAAACGCAATAATTAGGGTTACTACTTAATTTTGATGTTTAAAAAATAAAGTGCTTCAGGCAAGGAGAGTCATAAAAAAACGCCCTCCCGTGAGGGAAGGCGTTCTGGCAAATTTCAGGCTCCTGAATTACTTCGTGCCGAAAATGCGGTCGCCGGCGTCGCCGAGTCCCGGAACGATGTAGGCGTTCTCATTGAGGCGTTCGTCAAGGGCCGCCACATAGAGATCCACATCCGGATGGAGCTTCGAGAAAACCTCGACGCCTTCAGGTGCCGCGACAAGCGCCATGAAGCGGATGCTTTCGCCCGGCACGCCGCGCTTTTTAAGGACGTCCACGGCATGGGCGGCGGAGTAGCCGGTAGCGACCATCGGGTCGACAACAATGAAGGTGCGACTCTCGAGCTGCGCGGGGAGCTTCACGAGGTATTCAACCGGGCGATGATTCTCATCGCGGTAGAGGCCGATGTGTCCCACGCGCGCGGAGGGCATCAGCGTGAGAAGCGCATCCGACATGCCGAGGCCGGCACGCAGAACCGGAACAATCACGCACTTCTTGCCGGTAAGCATCGGGGTCCAGCAGTGGGCAACAGGCGTTTCAACCTCTTCGAGCGCAACAGGGAAATCGCGCGTGAGCTCATAACCCATGAGGAGCGCGAGCTCGGAGAGGAGCTCGCGGAAGTCGCGCGTGCTCGTGCGCTTGTCGCGCATGAGAGAGAGCTTATGCTGGATGAGCGGATGGTCGACGATATGCAGGCGCGGGAAACGAGGATCGGTCTTCATGGCTTAGGGCTCACACAAATTTCAGAATTGGCGGGAATCGGGCAGAATGCCTTGCGAGTTATTATAGGAAGGCGCCGGGCTCTGCCGTATGACGCCCGTTTTTTGCCCAAATTCAATGGAGTTCAACGTGAAGCTTCGCACTCTCGGCATGATGCTCATCCTCGTGCTTCTTGCCGTGTTTCTGATCATCAACTGGTCGGCGCTTTCGCAGGAAACGACGGTCAATCTCGTCTATACCGAAATCACCGCGCCGCTCGGCATCATTGTCGTGGTGGCCTTCGCCGCCATCATTGCGCTCCTCATGATCTATACGATCTGGCAGCAGGCGAGCGTTGTGATGGAAATTCGCCAGGCGCATAAGGAAGCCCGCATCGCCCGCCAGGCGGCGGAGGATGCCGACAAGAGCCGCATTACGGAGCTCGGCAAGGACATGCGTGCGCGCATGGATCAGCTCGAAGCCCTGATGGTTGCCAAGACCGAGGAGCTCAATAAATTCATGAAGGAGCGCGGCGACCAGCAGGACCGCGAGCTTGCGCTCCTGCGCGATCAGCTTAAGGAAGAGCAGGCCGCGCAGCGTGATGCCGTTTCTGAAAGGCTTCTCGATATCGACAAGAAGGTTTCGAACGTGCTTCCCGCCACCGAAGGCGAAGTGAAGGATGAAAAGAAGAAGAAGGAGCTTTTCGGCGAACTCTTCTGACTGTCTGCTGCAAAACCCATGCGTGAAGGCTGAATCGGGTAGGAGGCATGGGATTAGTTCCCATGCCGTCCTCCCACACCACCGTACGTACGGTTCCGTATACGGCG
>CAKQON010000007.1 GCA_934255515.1 uncultured Sutterella sp. | reverse complement strand
GAGATCCTCCTGATTGGGAATGACCTCAAGTGTCCCGGAAAGCCTAAAAACCCGCTCTACCTATAGTCCAGATACAAAAGAATAACGGGCCGGAAGGATTCCGGCCCGCTCCAATTACGTCAAAAAGTTGCGTAATCCAATCAAAGGAAGGCGTTGATTACATTTTGCGGTGGCAGGTGCGCGCAATCACGTCGAGCTGCTGCTCGCGCGTGAGGTCGATGAACTTCACCGCGTAGCCCGAGACGCGGATCGTGAAGTTCGCGTATTCGGGCTTTTCGGGATGCTCCATCGCATCGATCAGCTTGTCGGTGCCGAAGACATTGACGTTCAGATGGTGCGCGCCCTGGGCAAAGTAGCCGTCCATCACGGAGACCAGGTTTTCGGCGCGTTCGTCAAGCGAGTGACCGAGCGCGTCGGGGCTGATCGTCTGGGTGTTGGAGATGCCGTCGAGCGCGTACTCGTAGGGGAGCTTCGCGACGGAATTGAGCGACGCCAGAAGGCCGTTCTTTTCCGCGCCGTAGCTCGGGTTCGCGCCGGGCGAGAGCGGCTCGCCCGCCTTTCTGCCGTCAGGGAGCGACCCGGTGGCCTTGCCGTAGACCACGTTCGACGTGATCGTGAGGATCGAGGTCGTGGGTTCGGAATGGCGGTAGGTCGGATAGTGGCGGACCTTTTCAATGAAGGTTCTGAGAAGCCACACGGCGAGTTCATCCGCGCGCTCGTCGTCGTTGCCGTAGCGCGGGAAGTCGCCCTCGACCTCGAAGTCGACAGCAACGCCCTTGTCGTTCCGGATGGCCTTCACCTTCGCGTACTTGATGGCGCAGAGGGAGTCGACCACGTGCGAGAAGCCGGCGATGCCCGTCGCGAACGTGCGGCGGACGTCGGTATCGATGAGCGCAAGCTCGGCGGCTTCGTAGAAGTACTTGTCGTGCATGTAGTGAATGAGATTGAGCGTATTCACGTAAATGCCGGCAAGCCACTCCATCATCGGGTCGAAGCGCGCCATGACCTCGTCGTAGTCGAGGAATTCCGACGTGATCGGACGATAGGCCGGACCCACCTGAGCGCCCGACTTTTCGTCGACGCCGCCGTTGATGGCGTAGAGCATGCACTTGGCGAGGTTCGCTCGGGCGCCGAAGAACTGCATTTCCTTGCCGGTTTCCGTCGCCGAGACGCAGCAGCAGATCGAGTAGTCGTCGCCCCAGACCGGACGCATGACGTCGTCGTTCTCGTACTGGACGCTCGACGTGAGGCACGAGATCTTCGCGGCGTAGCGGCGGAAGGCTTCGGGAAGGGCCTTGGTGTAGAGCACCGTGAGGTTGGGTTCGGGCGCCGGATCCATGTTCTCGAGGGTGTGAAGGAACCGGAAGTCCGTCTTCGTCACCATCGGACGTCCGTCAATGCCGATGCCCGCCATCTCAAGCGTCGCCCAGACCGGGTCGCCCGAGAAGAGCTGGTTGTATTCCGGAATGCGGGCGAACTTCACCATGCGGAACTTCATGACGAGGTGGTCGATGAGCTCCTGGGCTTCGGTTTCCGTGAGCGTTCCTTCCTTCAGGTCGCGCTCGAGGTAGATGTCAAGGAAGGTCGAGATGCGGCCCACCGACATCGCGGCGCCGTTCTGCGTGCGGATGGCGGCAAGGTAGCCGAAGTAGAGCCACTGCACGGCTTCTCGGGCGTTCACCGCGGGCTTCGAGATGTCGAAGCCGTAGCTCTTCGCGAGCTCCTTCATCGCCATGAGGGCGCGGATCTGTTCGCTGATTTCCTCGCGCAGGCGGATGACTTCGTCGCTCATCATCCCGCAGCCGCAGTTCTTCAGATCGCGCTTCTTTTCGGCGATCAGATGGTCGATGCCGTAGAGCGCGACGCGGCGGTAGTCGCCCACGATGCGGCCGCGCCCGTAAGTGTCGGGAAGCCCCGTGATGATCTTGTTCTTTCGCGCCGCACGCATTTCGGGCGTATAGGCGTCGTAGACGCCCTGATTGTGCGTCTTGCGGTATTCGTTGAAGATCTGATCGAACTTCGCGTTGGGTTCGTACCCGTAGGTGCGGCAGGCTTCCTGAGCCATGCGGATGCCGCCGTAGGGCATGAAGGCGCGCTTCAGGGGCTTGTCGGTCTGGATGCCCACTACCTTCTCGAGTTCCTTGAGCTCCGGATCAATGTAGGCCGCCGGGTAGGCCGTGATCGAGGAGACGATTTCGGTCTCCATGTCGAGGACGCCGCCCTTGGCGCGTTCTTCCTTCTGGAGTTCGGAGAGTCGTCCCCAGAGCTTTTGCGTTGCTTCCGTGGGGCCGGCGAGGAAGTCGCTTCCGCCCGCATAAGGCGTGTAGTTGTTCTGAATGAAGTCGCGGACGTTTATGTCGCGCTTCCAGTGCGTGCCCGTAAAAGTGCGCCAGGCTTCAGTCATGGTGGAACTCCTATGAATTAAAAAGAGAAATTAAAAAACTGGGGAAATCGGTACAGGCGGTCAAAGGCTGCTTGCCTTGCATCCGAGAATGCGCTCGGCATTGAGGATGCGTTCCTTCGACGGGGGAGGGAGGCCCTTCGTGCGGCAGGGAATGCCGAGCGCCTCCCACTTGGGTTCGGCAAAGCTGTGAAAGGGAAGAACCTCGACGCGCTCGACGTTGTCGAGCGTCTGAATGAAGCCGGAGAGGGCCTTCAGAGTCTCATCCTCGTCCGTCCAGTCGGGCACGAGCACGTGCCGGATCCAGACGGGCTTCTTCTTTTCCGAGAGATAGCGCGCGAAGTCGAGAATGGTTTCGTTCGTGAATCCCGTGAGCTTTTTGTGGGCGTCGGGGCGGATGTGCTTGATATCGAGAAGCACGAGGTCGGTGACGGCCATCAGGCGCTCGAACCTGGCGAGATTTTCAGGGTCGCGCGTAAAGGGCAGCCCGCTCGTGTCGATCGTGGTTGAGACGCCCGCGCGCTTCGCTTTCTCAAAAAGCTCCGTCACGAATTCAATCTGCAGCAAGGGCTCCCCGCCGCTCACGGTAATGCCGCCCTTTTCGCCCCAGTAGGGACGGTAGCGGAGCGCCCGCTCGAGAACTTCGTCGGGCGTCACGATTTGTCCTGTCTGAATGCGCCAGGTATCCGGATTGTGGCAGTAGACACAGCGCATGCGGCAGCCTTGTACGAAGACGACGAACCGCACTCCTGGTCCGTCGACGGATCCGAATGTTTCGTAAGAATGAATGCGGCCGGTGGTCATGGCAGGCGAAGAAATCCTCTGTCGGTCGGGTTCATAGGGTACTTCCCTAGTGGGAAGCCCTCGATTTTTGGTATTCCTTACTCTAAGCGAAGGGAAGCCATAAGTCATCAGTCCTTCGGATGAGATGGGTAGAGAAAACGAAAGCAAAGACTACTGAATTCAAGCCTTTTCTGAGGAAAAGCGGCCGGAGGCCGGCGCCGCCCCAATGTATACGAGCCTTGCGGAAGATCCCGGCGAAGAAAAGCCCGCGGAGCCGAAGAGGCATTTCCGCGGGCTGATAGAAAATATTGATTTATTAAATAGACTTTATCAAAGAACGCGCGCGAGGAATGATTTCGTGCGCTCTTCCTTCGGCGCAACGAGGATTTCTTCGGGGGCGCCCTCTTCGACGATGCGGCCGCCGTCCATGAAGACCACGCGGTCGGCGACTTCACGCGCGAATCCGATTTCGTGCGTGACGACGATCATCGTCATGCCGGAGTCGGCCAAGCGCTTCATGACGGAGAGAACTTCGCCCACAAGTTCGGGGTCGAGCGCCGAGGTGGGTTCGTCAAAGAGCATTACCTTGGGCTCCATCGCGAGCGCGCGGGCAATTGCGACGCGCTGCTGCTGGCCGCCCGAGAGGCTCGCCGGATAGTCGTTCGCCTTTTCAAGGAGGCCGACGCTCCTCAGAAGCTCAAGGGCTTTTCTGCGGGCGGGTTCCTCGGCAACCTTGAGAACGATCTGCTGCGCGAGCATCACGTTTTCAACGACCGTCTTGTGGGGCCAGAGGTTGAAGCGCTGGAAGACCATGCCGAGATGTTCGCGCACCTTGTTGAGATTCGTCTTCGGATTCGTCACTTCGACGCCGTTCACGAAGATCTTGCCCGAGGTCGGAACCTCGAGCTCGTTGATGCAGCGGAGCATCGTGGACTTGCCCGACCCGGAGGGGCCGAGAACCACGACCTTTTCGCCCGGACGAACGGAAAGGTTGATGCCGTCCAAAACCACGTGATCGCCGAATGCCTTCTTCAGGTTCCTGATCTCGACGATTGCGTTTTTGTTTTCTTCACTCATGACGTGCTCCCAAGACCGTTGTCGCCGCGACCGAGCCTGGCTTCAAGGCGGCGGATGCCCCAGGCGAGAAGAAGCGTCATCACCCAGTAGACGCAGGAAATCGTGATGTAGGGCTCCCAGTAGCGGGCGGAGGCGCCTGCCACCGTGCGGGCGGCATAGGCGAGTTCGGCGAGGCCGATCGCAGAGACGAGGGACGAATCCTTCAGAATGGCGATCGCGTTGTTGCCGAGCGCCGGGAGCATCCGGCGGAAGGCCTGCGGCAGGATGATCTTGCGCATCGCCTGGAAGTAGGTCATGCCGAGCGAGCGGGCGGACTCCATCTGCCCCTTGTCGAGGGACTGGATGCCGGCGCGGAAGATTTCGCACATGTAGGCGCCGGAATTCAAAGTGATCGCGCAGATGCCGGCGAGCATGGCGCCGTAGTTGGCGCGGATTTCACGCGCAAGGGCCCCGTCGATCAGGAGGCCGTCGACCGGATGAATGAAGATCGGGAGCACCGCGAAGTGCATGAGGAAGATCTGCACGAAGAGCGGGGTGCCGCGAAAGAAGCTCACGTAGACCGCGATCGGCCAGCGCACGCCGAAATGAAGGAACGACTTTGCGGGTTCGTAGCGCGCCGAGGCGAGGCGCCCCATGCCGAGGAGCGTGCCGAGAATCATGCCGAGGAAGACGCAGATCACGGTGATCTGAACGGTCATCCAGGCGCCGTGCACGAAGAGCGGCCAGTATTCAACGATGACGTCGGAATGAAAACCAAACATTGAGGGTCCGTTTATAGAAACGCGCCGGCGCCCCTTTTATCAGGACGCCGACGTGGTTT
Organism: uncultured Sutterella sp.; assembly: GCA_934255515.1. GTDB lineage: Bacteria > Pseudomonadota > Gammaproteobacteria > Burkholderiales > Burkholderiaceae_F > Sutterella. The sequence goes on along the minus strand of CAKQON010000007.1, from coordinate 46,475 downwards.
GGAAAAAGCTTTTGGACGGGAGGGAAGGAGATGAGCCGCTTCTCAATGCACCGGCGGCTTCAGAAGCCTTCCCTTCCAAGCATCAGATTAAGGGAATCAGCGGGGAAGCTTCGGAGCATCCGTGCCGAACCACTTCTGATAGACCTTGTTGTAGGCGCCAGAGGAAATGGCCTTTTCGAGGCCGTTGTTCACGTCGTTCAGAACCTTCGTGTTGCCCTTTCTCACGCCGATGCCGAAGTACTGTTCGGCAAAGCCCGGATCGCGGCACTGGTTGAACTTCTTCTCGGGGTTCTGCTTCACGTACCATTGCAGAACGCCCACGTCGCCGATCATCGCGTCGACGCCGCCGTTGGCGAGCTCTTCAAGCGCGAGAGGCGTGTTGTCGAAGCGGCGGATGTTGGTCGAGGCCTTGCCGAATTCCTGCGAGGCGGCAATGTCGCCGGCGGACGCATTGACCACGGCAATGAGCTTGCCCTTCAGGTCCTTCAGGCTCGAAATCTTGAGGTTCGAATTCGTGAGGATGAGCTGGTGGGCGAGGAAGTAGGGATGCGAGAAGTCGACGGCCTGCTTGCGCTTATCCGTGATCGTGATGCCCGACATGATGATGTCGCGGTCGCCGTTGTTGAGGCCGGCGAAGATGCCGTCCCACGGCGTGTTGATGAATTCAACTTCGAAGCCGCCCGCCTTGGCGATTTCCTTCATGAGGTCCACGTCGAAGCCGACGAGTTCCTTATTGGGCGTTTCGTATTCGAAGGGTCGGTAGGTCGCACCCGTGCCGACCGTGTAGGTCGCGGCGCTGGCGATGCCGGCGGCGAGGGCGGCAGAGAAGAAAGCGGCTGCAAAGACGGCTTTGGTCTTCAGAGACATGTTCTTAGTACTCCAGAAAATGCGTGTGCGGATGCGGACGCACGACAGGAAAGTAGAAAAAATACCGGGCGTGATTGTGGGCGTATTTTTTCCTCTCCGTAAAGGTCTGGCGGGCAAAGAATAGAGGGTTTCATGAGCTAACCGAGGTTCTCTACTAAAAGAAGGCTATTTGCCGTCAATTGTCGACTAAAAGGAAATATTGATTGGCAAGTTCCTCATCACTGAACGTCTGCCTTTTCTTGGTGTCGCAGAACAAATGGAGGATAGTAATGTAGAAAAGGCCGGAGTTGCTCTGCGGGAGTTCCGGCCTTTCTTTTGGGCTGGCGCTGAAGGCGCTTTCGTCAACCCTTCTGCGGGAGGAGCGCTTCAATGAGCTCCGCTTCAAAGGCAAGAAGGAGGCTGTCTTCATGAAGCGCCGCCCCGTCGATGAGGAAGACGTCCTCGGCGCGTTCGCCGAGCGTCGCAATCTTTGCGGTCTGCAGGTTGACGCTGTATTTGGCAAGCACCTGCGAGATCGCATAAAGGAGTCCGATTCTGTCCGTGCCGACGAGATTCAGAATGAAGGCGCGGTGCGATTCGTCCGGATGAATGTTGACGCTCGGACGCGTGGGGAAGTGCCTCGAGCGGCGCGAGAGCCGTGCCTTCGGCGCGGGCGGGAGCGGCTTCTCGTCGATCAATGCGGCGGCGAGACTCTTTTCCATCTGCGCGAGCTTCTCAGGCGTGTCGAACCGCCCGAAGGCGTCGGCAACGAGGAAGGTATCGAGCGCCCAGCCGTGACGCGTGGTGTGAACGCGGGCGTCGACGACCGAGAGAGAATTCTTCCCGAACCAGGCGACGGACCTGAGGAAGAGGTCCTTTCTGTCCCGCAGGTAGAGGAGAATCGTGAGGCTTTCGGTCGTGGCATTCCGCTTCACGCGCACGATGGGAGTCGGGTCCATGACGTGGAGCGCGAGCATCTCGGTGTGCCAGGCGATCTCTTCGCTCGTATGGCGCATGAAGTAGACGAGGTCGAGTTCGCGCCAGAGGCGGCTGCGGGCCTCGTCGGAGACGCGCCCGTGGAGGAGTTCGATCGCTTCCCTGCGCCGCCTTTCGGCGACGTCGGCGAGCGTGACTTCGCCCCCTGTGCCGACGATCCGGTCGAGTGCGGCATGGTAGAGGTTCTCGAGGAGCGCCGCCTTCCAGGGCGTCCACACCTTGGGCGAGGTCGCGCGGATGTCGGCGACGGTGAGGAGGTATAGGGCGTCGAGCCGCTCCTTCGTCCCAACGAGGCGGATGAAGCGCTCGACCACCTCCGGGTCGGAAATGTCTTCCTTCTGCGCGACGCGGCTCATGACGAGGTGTTCCCGCACGAGGAAGGTGATGAAGCTGGTATCTTCCTCAGAGAGCCCGAAGCGGCGGCAGAAAAGCTCCGCCTTTTCGGCGCCGATGATTTCGTGGCCGCCTCCGAGGCCCTTACCGATATCGTGAAAGAGCCCGGCAATGAGGAGCCTCCACGAGTCGGGAAGCGCCGTCATGAGCTGCGTGCAGAGCGGGTACTCGTGGGCGTGTTCGGAGCGGCGGAAGCGGCAGAGGTTCTTGACGACGAGAATCGTGTGCTGGTCGACCGTGAAGATGTGGTAGAGGTCGTGCTGCATCTGGCCGACGACATGCCGGAAAGCGGGGAGCATGCGGGAGAGAATCCCCCAGGCATTCATCATGGCGAGCGCATCGTCGGCGCCTTTTTCAAGCTTGATGATGTCGAGGAAGGTCTTCTGGTTTTCCGGATTCTCTCGGTAGGCGACGCCGATCTTCGGGGTGGCGTGCCAGAGGGCACGCAGGAGCCTCGTCGAAAAACGGGTGAGTTCGGGGTGGAGCGCAAAGACGAGGAAGGTTCTGAGAATCGCCTTCGGGTCCTTTTCGTAGACGTCGTCTCCGGCGATGTCCATTTCGTCGCCGAGCGCGAGGAAGTCGGTGCTGAGGCGCACGGGGGTGGCGAGGGCAGAGCCGCCGACGAGACGGTCCGAGATCGTCTGGAGTTGGATAATCGACATCTGCACGACCGACTTCGCATTCCAGTAGTAGCGCTTCATGAGGGCTTCGGATGCCCGCATGAGGCCCGTCGCCTTATAGCCGAGCCGGGCGGCAAGCGCTTCCTGAACGTCGAAGAGGAGGCGGTTCTCGTCGCGGTTCGTTAGGAGATGGAGCTCGATCCTGAGCTTCGCGAGAAAGCGGAAGCACTCCTCGATCGTATGCATCTCGCGCTCAGTGATGAGGTCCGCGTCCTTCATGCCCTGAAGGCTGTCTGCGAGACCTGCCGCGCGGGCGCACCAGAGAAAGACCTGGAGGTCTCTCAGGCCCCCGGGCGACTCCTTGAGGTTGGGTTCGAGCGCGTAGGGGGTGTCTTCGTATTTCTGATGCCTGCGGCGGAGCTCGAGCATCTTGTCGCGAAAGAACGCCCGGGCGTCGAGGCTCGCGAAGAAGTCGTCGCGTGATGCGTCGTAAAGCGTCCTTTCGCCCCAGAGGAAGAGGCTTTCCAGATAGGTGGTCGCAATCGAGACGTCTTCAGCGGCTTCCGCCGTGAATTCCTTTTCCGTTCTTACGGCCGCGCCCACGGTGAGGCCGAGCTCCCAGAGCGCGGCGAGAAAGGCGGAAATCTTTGCCTTCGTCTCTTCGTCCTCGCCGCGGTCGTCTGAAAGGAGAACAAGGAGATCGATGTCGGAGTGAGGGAAAAGTTCTCTCCGGCCGTAGCCGCCTACGGCGGCGAGCGCAAGCCCGTCGGAGGGGAATTCCGTGAGGCTTCCGAGCGCGAGGACGGCGCGGTCGAGCGCGGCGCTGTGCGCATTGAGGCACGCTCCCGTGTCGTGCGTTTCGTGCCAGGCGTCGGCAATGCGCGCGCGGTCTTCCTTAAAGCGCCCGACGACGGCGCTCAACTTTTCCGGGCTGATTTCCATGGTGGCCGGGACTCCGCAGAAAGAAACGAGGACAAGAAAAGGCGATCCTTAAAGCCGGCGCAAGCTGCCGGCGGACGGACCGCCTTTTCTAAGACTAAAGGGTGAGGGAGCGTTCTCAGAGATTTTCAGGAAGCTTCCAGCCCTTCACGAAGGCGGGAGGCGCCTGCGTGCCCTTGCTCACCGTGAGGACGTCGTAGCCGGTTTCCGTCACAAGCACCATGTGCTCCCACTGCGCGGAAAGCGAATGGTCCTTCGTGACCACCGTCCAGCCGTCGCCGAGCATGGTGACGCCGTAGCGTCCGGCATTCACCATGGGTTCGACCGTGAAGACCATGCCGGGCTCGAAGACGGGCGTCTGATGATGGACGGGGAAGTGATTGACGTGAGGCTCTTCATGGAAGCCCTTTCCGATCCCGTGGCCGCCGTAGTCGCGCACGACGGAGATGCCGTTCTGATCGGCATAGCGCTGACAGGCAACGCCGATGTCGTTGAAGCATCCGCCCGGGCGCACGGCGTCGATGCCCGCCCACATCGTATTGAAGGCGAGGTCGACCAGGCGCTTGCCGGCAATGGTGGGTTTCCCGACGATGAACATTCTCGAGGTGTCGCCGTGGTAGCCGTTCTTGATGCTCGTGACGTCGATGTTGACGATGTCGCCCGACTTGAGGATCTTCTTGTCGCTCGGGATGCCGTGGCAGACGACGTGATTGATCGAAATGCAGGTCGTCGCCGGATAGGGCGTCATTCCGGGAGGCGTGTAGCCGAGGCACGCCGGAATGCACTTCTGCACGTTCACCGTGTAGTCGTATGCGAGGCGGTCAAGTTCGCCGGTGGAGACGCCGGGCTTCACGAACGGCGTGAGATAGTCGAGGAGCTCGGCCGCAAGACGGCCGGCAATGCGGAGCCCCGCAATGTCCTCGGGCGTTTTGATGGAAATCGCCATGATGTCTGCTGGTAATGAAAGTCTGAGGAAATGAAATCCGGCTCGGGGGAGAAGGCCGAAGAGCGGCAAAGGCATTTCGACGCCTTCGCTCGGGAAGCTTCTCCGGAGCGCCAAGCGCTGAAGGAATCCCTGCGCTTGAAAGGTGTCCCACATTCTAATGAGGTGGCGCGGCGCGAGGACCGGAACTCCTCGGTAAAGGCGTCCGGAAGAAAGCTGCTGCAACGATATGTTTCTAAGGATTCGCTAACGAAGGTCTAACGATTCGCTAATCTGCGCCGCATAAAGTTGTCAACATCCAGGGACGCCGCAGCGCTTCCCGACCGGAAGTCACAGGGAGATGGAAAATTTCTTCCAATGAAATCCGGCAGTTTAAATAAATGAGGCTCCCCCGATGACAGGGAGCCGGGAGAGAAAATCATGACCCGCCGCACCAATTTTCGCCTTGCCGCTCTTGCTTCGATCGCCGCGCTCGCTATCGCCGCTGCTCCCGCCGTTCAGGCTGCCGGTCCCACGGGCTTCGACGCTCCGGCTTCCGCTGAGGCCCGCGCCCCGCAGGGTTTCGGCAATAACAAGGTCACAACCGTTCAGTGGGTGCTTGAAAACGGCGCCGACGATCAGGTTGTCGTGCTTCGCGGCAAGTTCACGCAGCACCTGAGGGGCGACAAGTACGAATTCGAGGATGAAGCCGGCACAGCCATCACCGCCGAACTTGATCACGACCGCGACTGGTCGATGGTGAAGAAAGACGCCCCGATGGAAATCCGCGCCGAAATCGACCGCGACTGGAACCGCACGAAGCTCGACGTCCGTTCCGCGAAGCCTCTGAAGTAATGAAAACGTTCCGATCGGAAGCCCAATTCAAAAAGATCCGTTTTCCGGTTGAAATCAAATTCGCGCGCACGTAAAATGCGCGCCTTGTTCCGGCCTCGGGATTTTTTTCTCCTGAGGCCGGAGCTATTCCGCCCGGTGTCCATGGTCGGCCCGGGTATGTACATTGCGCGCGGTCTGCGCCCGAGGTGCCTTTGATTCCGAGAAGAAGAATTGGTTCCTGCAGGCCGTGTCAGACTGACAAAACCTTGGAGAAATCAAATGGTCAGCATGCGTGAAATGCTCGAAGCGGGTTGCCACTTCGGTCATCAGACCCGTTTCTGGAACCCGAAGATGGCTCAGTACATTTTCGGCTCCCGCAACAAGATTCACATCATCAACCTCGAAAAGACGGTTGTGATGTTTGATGAAGCCTGCAAGTTCGCCCGTCAGCTCGCGAGCCAGGGCGGCCGCATCCTCTTCGTCGACACGAAGCGCGGCGGTCGCGAAATCATCGCTCAGGAAGCTCAGCGCGCCGGCTGCAGCTGGGTCGACCAGCGCTGGCTCGGCGGCACGCTCACGAACTTCAAGACGGTTCGCGGCACCATCAAGCGCCTCAAGGAAATGGAAGAGCAGCTCGAGGACGGCACCGCCGCCAAGCTGACGAAGAAGGAAGCCCTCGACTTCCAGCGCTCCGTTGAGAAGCTCAACAAGTCGATCGGCGGCATCAAGGACCTCACGGGTCTCCCCGATGCCCTCTTCATCGTCGACGTGGGCTACCACAAGATCGCCGTTCAGGAAGCCAACAAGCTCGGCATCCCCGTCATCGGCGTTGTGGATACGAATTGCTCGCCCGAAGGCATCGACTATGTCATTCCGGGCAACGATGACTCCTCGAAGGCTGTTCAGATCTACGCCGCCGGCATCGCCGACGCCGTGATCGCCGGCCGCGCCGACAGTGCCGTCTCCGCCGAGGAAGCCCCGGCTGAGGAAGAGTTCATCGAAGTGGCTGCCGCTGAGGAAGCCCCGGAAGCGACCCCCGCTGCCTAATTCGGCTTTTGATGGCCAAGCCCCGCCGGATGTGACGGGAGGGCCTCTTTTCTGAGAGAGGCGCGTATTCCGTCGGCATCTGACCGGCTTTATGGAAATGGGGCTCTTTTCGGGCCCCATTTTCTTTAGAATCCATACCGATTTTTTGTTCCTCTGATTGGAGTTAGTGAACATGGCTGCTATTTCCGCCGCCCAGGTTAAGGAGCTGCGTCTCAAGACCGACGCCCCGATGATGGAGTGCAAGAAGGCGCTCACCGAAGCCGAAGGCGATATGGCCAAGGCTGAGGAGATCCTGCGCGTCAAGCTCGGCAACAAGGCGAGCAAGGCTGCTGCCCGCATCGCCGCCGAAGGCGTCGTCGTCGTCTACGTCTCGCATGACCGCAAGCTCGGCGCGATCCTTGAAGTCAACTCCGAAACCGACTTCGTCGCGAAGAACCCGGAATTCCTCAAGATGGCTCACGACAGCGTCAAGCTCGTCGCTGAGAAGAACCCCGCCACGGTCGAAGAGCTCCTCGCTCTCCCGCTCGACGGCACCACCGTTGACGGCGTCCGCACGGGCCTCGTCGGCAAGATCGGCGAAAACATGACCTTCCGCCGCTTCCAGCGCATCGAAGCTAAGGGTGAACTTTCGCACTACGTCCACGGCAGCCGCATCGGCGTCATCGTCGACTTGGTCGGCGGCGACCATGAGCTCGCTCACGACATCGCCATGCACATCGCCGCCTCGAAGCCGAAGGCCATCGACGAGACGGGCATCGACCATGCCCTCATCGAGTCCGAACGCCGCATCGCCATCGAGAAGGCCCGCGAAGCCGGCAAGCCCGAGCAGATGCTCGAGCGCATCGCCGAAGGCTCCGTGAAGAAGTTCCTGAAGGAAGTCACGCTCGTCAACCAGCCGTTCGTGAAGGACGACAAGAAGACGATCAATGATCTTCTCAAGGCCGCCAAGGCTGAAGTCGCCACCTACGTTCTCTACGTTGTGGGCGAAGGCCTCGAAAAGAAGAGCAACGACTTTGCTGCTGAAGTGGCCGCTCAGGCTGCTGCCGCCAAGCAGGCGTAACTGCTTCTTTGAGGCTGAAGGAGACTTTCTCTGAAGGGCTCTGAGGAGCTTTCTGATTCCGGCAGTGCATGCACGGGCATTTTCGGAAAATGAAGCGCTTCACCTGAAGCTTTCCTCCGGGAAACTCTCCTCCAATCGAAAGGGACGCTGCCTTCCTTGCACGAAGGGGCGTCCTTTCTTTTTGCGCGTTCGCAGCGGGCGCGAGCGGAAGCAAAAAGTTCTAAGCAATATTCCTCAGCCGCGTATAATTTCGCCCCGAGCCAGAACTTGGCAGACGGGCACGGTCCCTGAAGCCTGATGCCGGCAATCTTCCCAACAGTCATGCATTGAGGAGTTGATCGATGGACAACGCAGCGCAGGGTAAGCCCGTTTACAAACGCATTCTTCTGAAGCTTTCGGGCGAAGCCCTCATGGGCGATGATGCTTTCGGCATCAACCGTCAGGTGCTTCAGCACATGATTGAAGAAATCCGCTCCGTCCTTGATCTGGGCGTGCAGATCGGCATCGTCGTGGGCGGCGGCAACATCTTCCGCGGCGTGGCGCTCGGCGCCACCGGCATGGACCGCGCCACGGGCGACTACATGGGCATGCTCGCCACGGTGATGAACGCCATGGCGCTTCAGGACTGCTGCCGCAACAACGGCATCGAGGCGCGCGTGCAGTCGGCGCTTCACATTGAACAGGTCGCCGAACCCTACATCCGCGGGAAAGCTCTGCGTCATCTGCGCCTCGGCCGCGTCGTGATCTTTGCGGCCGGCACCGGCAACCCCTTCATGACGACCGACACGACCGCTGCGCTTCGCGGCGCGGAAGTGGGCGCCGACATCGTTCTCAAGGCGACGAAGGTCGACGGCATCTACACGGCCGACCCCAAGAAGGATCCGACCGCCACGATGTATGACGAAATCACCTTCGACCATGCGCTTCGCACCAACCTCAAGGTGATGGACGCCACCGCCTTCGCGCTCTGCCGCGAGCAGGGACTCCCGATCAAGGTCTTCAACATCAACAAGAAGGGGGCGCTGCTCCGCGTCGTCCTCGGCGAAAAGGAAGGCACGCTCGTTCATAGCTAAGGCCGACCTTTGATAAAATAACAAATTGCGCATGGGCCGGAGGGTTCGCTTTCCGGCCCATGTTCGTACCGAATTCCGTGATTCAAAAGTTTCCGCTCCGGATGCGCCTTGAGCCTTCGCCAATAAGGTTCGGCGCTTGAGGCGGAAATGCTCCAAGGAGATTTTTATGACCGCTCAGGAAGTTATCCAGCAGACCGAGCACAAGATGGGCGTCACCGTCGAGAAGCTTCGCGAAGACTTCACGCGCATCCGCACGGGTCGTGCCAGCACGGGCCTGCTCGACAAGATCAAGGTCGACTACTACGGATGCCCGACCCCGATCAACCAGGTTGCTCAGGTGGGCGTCGGCGACGCGCACACGCTTACCGTCCAGCCCTGGGAAAAGAACATGGTGAAGGTCGTTGAGAAGGCGATTCGCGACTCCGACCTCGGCCTCAACCCGGCCACCTCGGGCGACGTCATCCGCGTGCCGCTGCCCCCGCTCACCGAAGAGCGCCGCCGCGAACTCTCGAAGATCGTGAAGGGCTTCGGCGAAGACGCCAAGGTTGCCGTGCGCAACCTCCGCCGCGACGCCAACGGCCAGATTGAACGCCTTGAGAAGGATAAGGAAATCTCCGAGGACGATCAGCGCCGCTTCGAGACGGACATCCAGAAGCTCACGGACCGATACGTCGCCGAAATCGACAAGGTGATCACGGAGAAGGAAAAGGAAATCATGACGGTTTAAAGACCCTCAGACTTCCATTCAGAAAGAAAGCCCGCAGTCTGCTTTTTCACGGCAGTGCGGGCTTTTTGCTGGGTAAAGCTATTCCGCAAGCGGGAAGGGCATCTCCACTTGTCCCGGATATACGGCGGGAAGACCCGCCGCATCCCGGATGAATCAAGCAGGAGCTGAGGCCTCCCGTCTCAATCCTCCGAGAGGAGCCTGAGGATTTCCTCTCTCGAGAGGCGGTTCGACATGTCGGAGCCTTCGAGAAGCGCGTCGGCCAAAGACTTCTTCGTTTCGTGGAGCCGTATGATCTTTTCCTCGATCGTGTTTTCGGCGATGAGGCGGTAGATCGTCACCGGGTTCTCCTGTCCGATGCGGTAGGCGCGGTCCGAGGCCTGGCTCTCGATCGCCGGATTCCACCAGGGGTCGAGGATGGCGACGTAGTCGGCCGCCGTGAGATTGAGGCCCGTGCCGCCCGCCTTGAGGCTGATGAGGAAGAGCGGCATCTCGCCCTTCTGGAAGGCGTCGACGAGCTTCTGGCGCTGGCCCGCGGGCGTTGCGCCGTCGAGATAGAGGTACTTGATTTTCTTCTTGTCGAGCTCTTTCTTGAGGATCGCGAGATAGGACGTGAACTGGCTGAAGACGAGCGCGCGGTGGCCGCCTTCAATGAGGGTGTCGGCGAGCTTCAGGAAGGCATTGATCTTTGAGGACTCGAGCTTGAGCTTCGGATTAACGAGTTCGGCCGCGCACGCCGCCTGACGAAGCTTCATGAGTTCTGCGAGCGCTTCAATCGGATTGATTTCGCCCGTCTCGAGGCGCTGTGACGCCGTTTCGCGCAGGCTCTCATAGAGCGTGCGCTCGGCTTCGGAGAGTTCGACTTTCAGCGTGACTTCCGTTTTTTCAGGGAGTTCATTGAGCACCTCTGCCTTCGTGCGGCGAAGGATGAAGGGCGAAATCAGGCGCTTCAGAATCCTCTGGCAGTTGCGGTCCTTGTTGCGTTCGATCGGAATGATGAAGCGCTCGGCAAAGCTCTGGCTGCTCCCGAGAAGTCCGGGGTTGGCGAACTCGAAGAGATTCCAGATTTCGCCGAGGTTGTTCTGAAGGGGCGTCCCGGTCAGCAGCACTCGAGCAGAGGATTTGAGCTGCATCGCGGCCTTCGACATCCTGGTGCCCCGGTTCTTGATGTTGTGCGCTTCGTCGAGCACCACGGTCGTCCATTCGCGGCCGCTCAAGACTTCAATCTCGGCGGAAAGAATGCCGTAGGTCGTGAGGACGACGTCGCCGGCTTCCGCCTCATCGACGAGCTTTCTGCGGTCTTCAGCCTGCTGAAGCATTTTGATTCTGAGGCCCGGCGCAAAGCGCTGGAGCTCGTCGCTCCAGTTGAAGAGGACGGCGGCAGGCATCACGACGAGCTGCGGACCTTCCTTCGCGCGGGAGAGAAGGAGCGCAATTGCCTGTATGGTTTTGCCCAGCCCCATGTCGTCGGCGAGGAGCGCCCCAGCGCCCCAGCTGATGAGGCGCGAGAGCCATTCGAACCCTTCCTGCTGATAGGGGCGAAGCTCGGTCTTGAGCCCCGAAGGGATTTCTGGCGTGAAGTGCTCTGCCGCGCGGATGCGGCTGCAGAGCGACCGGAAGGCTTCGTCGGAGTCGATTTCAATGCCTTCATCCGCGAGTCGTTCAATTGAGCCTGCATTGAAGGCGGAAATCCGGAGTTCGCCCTTCTTCTGCGAAGCAACGAGGCTCTCAATATGCTCGAGCTCCTTTTTGAGGCTTTCCGTGAGGGCAACGTATTCGTCGTCGCCCAAGCGTATGAAGCGGCCTTCGGATTCCCTGAGACGCTCGAGAAGCTCATTGACTGTGAGCACCGTCTTTTCGTCGATCTGAACCATGCCTTCAAGCTCGAACCAGCTCCCGATGCTGCGGAGCGAGAGCTTCAGGTTTGAGGGGAAAATCTGGGGACGGGAGACGCGGAATTTAACGCCCTCGGGCCACTCGAGGAGTGCGGTATCCGCATGCGTGCGGAGCACCTCGAGCATTTCGAGCGTTTCAGCGACAGGAAGCTCCCAGGAGAATTCGCTGTCTCTCAGTTCCTCGAGCCGCGAGAGCGCGGAAAGGAGCTCATCATAGTTTTTACGCTCCTTCTTCAGGTCGCGCGCGACCTGAACCGTTTGGGTGCCGATCCGGGTGGCAATGAAGGCTAGCCCTTCGCCCGGCGAGCAGGCAAGCGGATTGTCGGCGACCGGATGCACGAGCGCGGTGACATGGTGCGTTCCCGTCCCGAAGGGTTCGAGGCGGAAGGTGATTCTTGCGTCGCCCGACTGCTTCTCAAGGTGCTTGGAGTCCTTGAGGAGATCCGACATAACAGGGGTTCGGGCCGAAAGCTTTTCGAGGTAGTGCGTGAGCTTTTCCCGTGCCGCGAGCGGGAAGTTGATGCCGTGCACGGCCTTGAGAAGATCGCGTTCATTGTCTGTCGGCCGGGTAACGATGATCAGGCTGCTGCTCACTCTCGTGAGGCTGATCTTGTCCTCTTCAGGATCAAATCCAGGACTGAGATTGCTGGAGAAGCAGTATGCGTCGTTATTGCGCAGAACCGAAATTTCGAGCGGTCTCTTCTCAACGTCGATCGGTTCAAGCGTGTTCGCGTCGATGACATTCTGAGAGCCGACAAGCTCCATCAGCGCTTCAGGGACGTTGAGGACGTGCATGCCTCTCGTCCAATACATGCTTTCCAGGTGAACAGCATTGGCGACGCGCTGCGCCTCATCGGAGAGCTTCGGCGCGCGCTCGACGAAGGTGGAAAGCTTCATGACCGTGCCCTTGAGCCAGGTTCGGGTCGTCGCCTTGAATTTCTGCGAGCGGATGGTGATCTCCCAGCCGGGCTTTTCGGTGTCGACGGCGTATGCAATGCGTTCTGTCGGGAGCTGACCTTCAGTGTAGGCCTGGCCGATGCCGCCGGAGATGCCCGGTCGCGCGATCAGACGGTCGAGCACCAGATCCCATTCCGGACGAATGACGTAATGGGGAAGGAACTGCTTGATTCCGTACTGGCGGGCAATGCTTTCGGCTTCCTCGTTCTTGCCGGTGAGACGCTGGAATTCAAAATCGAGCATCGGCAGAAAGCTCATCCATTTCCTGGCGCTCTCGCCCACAAAGTCGATTTTTTCAAGGAGTCCGAAATTGAGCGCCGTGATTGCAAAGGGAACGGCAATTTGAGGGTTGAGCTGTTCAATGGTCTCACCGGGAAGGGATTTCATGAAAGCTTCCCGGAAGCTCGCGGCAGCCTTCTTGGCATCTCTGCCGCAGCCGAGGAGGGCAATCAGAATCGCCGGCTTCAGATAAACGTTTTCGGCGATTCTTTTGACCTCCATCATTCGCTCGAGCTTCCGAACGGATGCGGGAGTTGCGCGATCGCGATAGAGCGCAATGGCATAGAGCCAGGCTTCAAACCAGGTTTCAAAGTGGACCTGGTGGAGGCGCGAGAGAGCGATTTTCATGCAGGAGACGGCATTGGAGGGCTCTTCGTTGTCCATGATGGAGGCTGCCGCGCTCACGATCATGTACCACGGGGACTCGCAGTTCATTTTCTTGAGCAGCTCGTGCGGCTTCCCGCTGCAGAGATAATCAGCGTAGTAATGGCGCCAGTCGCGGTATTCCGCGGCAGCTTCCTTAGAGAGATGCCGCAACAGATAGTCTCTGAATTTGTCGCTGGTAACGTCGAAGCCGCGGGTATCCGCGGTATCCTGCGCAACGCGGAGTGCCGCGTAGGCGATGATCTTCGCAGGAAGCGCTTCGACGAAGGGCTTCCAGTGGTCATAGTCGAGGAGCTGAACCATGAAGGCGGCTTCCATTGAAGCCCATGTCTTGATCTCATCCTCACTGAACGTTTCGCTGAGGGGCGCCGGCAGGCGCCCGGTCTGGATGAAGTTGACCGCGGCCTTCATGACGGCGACGTGCATTCTGACATCCCTGTCGAGACGAACCTTTTCCAGCTTATTGAATACGGCATCAAATGTTTTGCGCGACACGAGTCGCGTCATCATGTTGATCCCGCCAGGCGTCACAAAGAGTATCTCGTACGAACCCCAGTAGCCTTCCTTGGGCTGTCTGATCCATCCCTTCCCGACAAACTCGTTGATGGCGTCGGTGAACTCCTTTACAGGCAGTTTTCGATTTGAAGCATATGACTTGACTTCTGAAGCAGAAGGAAGCGTGTAGGTGCTGAGCGCGTAAGCAATGGCTTCAGACTGGATTTGAGGAATGGACATGCTGGGGAAGGTCGAGGGAAAGGTTTGAAAATCTAAGACGCTTAAGTTTATTCGAGGAAGGCGCGGCATGAGGTTTGGAAAAGCATTTTTGCGGGAACGGCAAATGCATGGATCCGCTTGCAATCCGTCACAAGCGAGGCGAGGCGCCTTTGCTAGACTTTCTGCAGCTTCAATCTTTTCAGTGCACCCATCATGGCCGACCTTCCTCACCTGCCCGGACACATTGCGATCATCATGGACGGCAATGGCCGCTGGGCGAGATCGCGGTTTCTGCCGCGTGCGGAAGGGCATCGCCAGGGGGTGCTTGCGCTCGAGCGCGTGGTGGAGGCGTCTGTCCGCCTCGGCATCCGGGCGCTGACCGTCTTTGCCTTTTCGAGCGAAAACTGGCGCCGTCCCGCGGCTGAGGTGGCCGCCCTTATGAAGATCTTTGCGACGGCCCTTGCCCGCTGGGAGGAGCCGCTCCTCAAGGCGGGCGTCAGCATCCGCATCATCGGGGACCGGAGAGCTTTTTCAGAAGACCTTCAGCGCGCGATCGACCACGCCGAGAAAACCACTGCGCCGGGGAGCCGCATGCATCTCAATATCGCAGCCAATTACGGCGGCCGCTGGGATGCGCTTCAGGCCGCGCAGGCCGCTGCCGCTGAGGGCGACCTCACGCTCGAAGGCATTGAAAAGCGGCTTTCCGCCCATGACGACGGAGAGGTGGATCTTTTGATCCGCACCGGCGGGGAAAGACGCATTTCGAATTTCCTTCTCTGGCAGGCGGCCTATGCTGAGCTCTATTTCACCGATACGCTCTGGCCTGATTTCGATGCGGCGGCTCTCGACGACGCGCTCAACTGGTATGTCGGGCGCGAGCGGCGCTTCGGGATGACGAGCGAGCAGCTGCGCGAAATCGGCTGACAGCCGCAAAAACCTAGAAAAAAAAACGGCGCTCTTCCAGAAAAAGAGCGCCGAAATACCGTGGGAGACCGGGCGGCGCCTTCATGCACGAAGCGCGCCCGAGGGCAGATTCAAAGATTCCGGATTCCGTCCCGGCCTTTGGAGGAGCCCGTGCAAGGCCCGTAAATGCGCGGGCATCTGGAGAACAAATGCCTGCGCGATGCGCGAGCTATTCCTGATCGGCCGGGATGTCGGGAATTACCAGTTCAGATTGAGGCCGGCCATGATCTCGGTGGCTTCCTTGTTTTTATAGGTCTTTGCTTCACCGCTCTGGAAGGACTGCGTGGCGGCGAAATAGAGCCAGGTTGTCTTCGCGAGCTTGTATTCATAAGCGGCAGCAAGAACCGTGAACTTGTGGTCAATGTCGCTCTTGTTGGAGAGTTCGCCGTCAAAGTACTGCAGGCCGCCGATCACCTTGTGCTGGCCGACGACATAGTCGGCGCCGAGAAGGAGCGAGTAGCCGTCAAAACCGTCGGCCATTTCTGCCTCTGTAGCGCCGTCTTCAACATCTGCCAGCGCCACGTTGGCGGCCTTAGCCCAGTGCGACTGATACTGCGCACCCGCAAAAATCCTGGCTTCCGGAATGAAGCGGTACCAGCCGCCCACCGCAAACAGATTGGCGTCCGAGTCGCGATCCGGCGATTCAATGCTGCCGTAGGAGATATTGGCGTAGGAGACGGAGAGGTAGAGGTTGTCGCCCGTATAGTCCGTGGCCGCCGAGAACGTGTGGTTGCGGTCGAAAAAGTCTTCATAGGGGGTCGA
Source organism: uncultured Sutterella sp. (assembly GCA_934255515.1). Taxonomy (GTDB): domain Bacteria; phylum Pseudomonadota; class Gammaproteobacteria; order Burkholderiales; family Burkholderiaceae_F; genus Sutterella. The sequence goes on along the minus strand of CAKQON010000007.1, from coordinate 31,067 downwards.
GTCATCTAATTTTTCGTCCGACTTGTCGCCGAGCGAATAGGTGACGCCTACCTTCCAGCCGTTGAGTTTTGGCGAAATCCATGCAACGGCGTTGTTGGTGCGGCTTGTGTTGGCAAAGGCGGTGCCGATCGACGCCTGACCGTAGGAGGTGCCGAACGGATCGTACTTGATGAGGCCCATGGCGTAGGGAGAGACCGTCGACTGAACGTTGCCCATGCGGCCCATGCCGATTTCGCCCCAGGCGCCCTGAATGGCGAGAATCGAGCGGCGGTCGAAGAGCGTGTCGGCTGTATAGAGCGAGCCGGTATCAAGATAGAAGCCGTTTTCGAGGTACGCCTTCACCTTCATGCCGTTGCCGAGATCCTCAACAATGTTGAAGCCGACGCGCGGGGTCGAGCGATTGTTGCGCATTTCGAGCTTGTCATCGCCCGTGGCCTTCGTGTGCGTGTATCTGAGGCCCGAGTCGACGCGGCCGTACATCTGAATGTCGGCGGCCTGAGCGGCGCCGGCGGCAGCGAGAACCGCGCCGAGTGCGAGCGCAATGCTGGTCTGTTTCATGAGTTTTTCTCCTTTTTGGGTCAATGGAGGGCCCGGGAGGTGCTTCTGGCGGAGCGCCCCGCAGAGCGTTTCAAAGGTCAGGGGTTGGGGTTGATTGAGGCGAAGCAGCGGATGGCGCCGAGAGCTCCCTTCATGCAGCCTTCCCAGAAGGCCGGGTCGGACGCATTCGAGCCGAAATGGCGCTCCACGATCTCGTCGACCGTCATGCGGCCGGTATCGCGGAGCATTGCGCGGTAGAACGGCATGAAGTCCTTGCCGCGGCGGTCAAGTTCGGTGAGAAGTCCCTGCGAAAGGAGGTATCCCACCGTGTAGGGATAGTTGTAGATGAGCTGATCGGTCTTGTAGTAGTGAAGCTTGTAGGCCCAAAGGTAGTCGTCTGCGCCGACCGTCGAGTCTCCGTACCACTCGTGCCAGGCTTCGCGCATGAGGTCAACGGCGCGCTTCGCGCTCACGACGCCCTTCTTTCGCTCTTCAATGAATGCAAGTTCGAAGTCCATGCGCACCATGGTGTTCATGAGGAAGTTGGCGGCGCTCCTCAGCTCCTGCCAGAGCATCCCGAAGGCTTCCTTTTCATCCGCGCGCTCGAGGAGATAACGGCGGATGACGGCTTCGTTGAAGGTGCTCGCCGTTTCCGTGAGTGTCATCGGGAATTCCGTCTGAACGACCGGGAGGTCGCGCATCAGCCAGTAATGGAAGGCGTGCCCGAGCTCGTGCCCCTGCTGGAGCACGGTCGTGATCGTCCCCATGTAGGACGTGAAGACGCGGGGCATTTTGAATTCGTTGAAGCGCGAATAGAAGGCGCCCCCGATCTTCTTGTCGGAGGGCTTCGCATCGATCCAGTGCTTCTCAAGCATCAGGTCGATGAACGCGCTCATGGAGGGATCAACGGCGGCAAGCGCAGCCTTCACCGTGGCGATGCCTTCCGGATAAGGAATCACCTGCGGGACGGCTTCTTTCTGAGGAGCGGGAGCCATCAGGTCGAAGACTTCAAGCTTGCCGCCGCCGAAATAGGGCGCGCGGAGCGTCACGGCCTGACGAATCAGGTCGATATTGGAAAGAATCGCCTTGGCGAACTTCTGCGAAACCGGGCTTCTATCCTATCTCGGGAGCGCCGCTCAGGGGGAAGGCAGTGAGACGGCCCGATGGGCGCTCGAGTGGCATGCTCTGAGGCGCATCACCAACTGCTGCCTTCTCATTCCGGCGAGGCACCGGCTGCTCAAAGGCATTCTCGAGCGCCGCGCGAAGGGAGCGCTGACGCTCAAGGTCATCAACGACCTGTCGTCCGAATCCTGGGAGCACTATTTCGGCGGCACCACTGACGGCGCGGACAAGTATGTCTGGGCCTACAAGCCACACTTCTATCGGCGCAATCCCGTCTTCTACGACTGGCAGTACACGCTTGGGTTTCTCCTCTCTGAAGCGCTGATGGCGCAGTTCAGAAAAACGGGCGCGAGCGCTTCAGGGCTGAGCATGCGGGACGTCTACCGCGAGAGCGGCGCCCTCTCCATTGAAGACTTCGGCCAGCGGCATCTCGGCGCGGATCTCAAAAGCCGGGAATTCTGGGATGCCGTCATCCATGACGTCTTGAAGCCGGTCGAGCGCTGCCGCAGTGAGGCCCGTCTCGAGGCAAGATGGCAAACGGATTGAGGATGCGGACGCCTCCCGGAAGGCCGGGGATCCTTTTTTCCGGGAGTCTTAAGCGAGCACCTTGCGAGGATTCATTAGAATCCCACCATATCGCCCTTAGGAAGGCGCTTTTTCCCCTCAACAAAGGTCCCCTCCAAGATGCTGTCGCTTCGCATTGCCACTGCGTCCGTGCTCTTTCTCATCCTGCTTCTCGCCATCTGGGCAGGACCCCTCTGGTTTGCCGGAGTGATGGCGATTGCCTTCGGCCTCGCGCTTTACGAGTGGCTGAGAATCGGCAACCTCGGGCCCGTTCCGGCCGCACTGATTGCCTCGATTGAGATGATCACGCAGTTTTCGCTCTACTGGGCAGGGGCGCTTCCGAAGATGGACTGGTTCCTCTTCATCGTGAACGGCGTCGTGATGATCGCCTGGTTCGTGATCTTCTTCCTTGAGCTCTTCCATCGCGAGAGCGGCTTCAGGGTGAACGTCTTCCAGTGCCTCCTCTCGGCAGTGGTCTTTGTTCCGGCGGCTTATCTTTCCTTCCTCTGGCTCAACGAACAGGGCACCTGGGTGCTGGTTCTCTCGGTGATGCTCATCATCTGGGGCGCGGACATCTGCGCCTACTTCTGCGGCCGAGCCTGGGGCAAGCACAAGCTCTGCCCGGCGATTTCGCCCAAGAAGACCTGGGAAGGCGTGATCGGCGCCTACGTGATCGTCATCGTCTTCTTCCTCCTCTGCTACTGGTTCTGCGACCAGAAGGTGGTCTTCACGAACTTCATCTTCGAACGCGCGGGCTTCGGCTGGGGCGTCGTGATCCTTGCGATCCTGATTGCGCTCTCGATCGCGGGCGACCTCTTTGAGTCGATGCTGAAGCGCCTCGCGGGGATCAAGGATTCGTCCAATCTTCTGCCCGGTCACGGCGGGTTCTTCGACCGCATGGACAGCTCCATGCCGGTGATCCCGGCGGCGACCTGGATGATGCTTGCCGTGCTTCTCTTCTGACCTTCAGGCATGACAGAGCTCTACCCCGTTCCTGATCTTCCTCCGGGAAGCTTTCATCGAACCGAGGACACCATCCGGCGCTCGCGCTTTATCGTGAGCGTCGCGCGTGCGGCTTCGCCCGAAGCCGCGCACGCCTTCATTGAGCAAATCCGTACGGAGCACGCGCAGGCGACGCACAACTGCTGGGCGTTCAATGCAGGAGCGCCCGGGTCGACCGCACAGGTGGGCGCGAGCGACGACGGGGAGCCCAAGGGCACGGCCGGCCGCCCGATGCTGACGGCAGTGCTCCACAGCGGCATCGGCGAAGTCGTTGTTGTCGTCACCCGCTATTTCGGCGGGATACTCTTAGGCACCGGCGGGCTCGTCCGGGCCTATCAGGGAACCGCGAAGCTCGGGCTCGAAACCGTCCCCACGCGCGAGCGCGAGGTGCTCGTACGCTACGTGGTCTCGATGGATCCGGCCTTTGACGGGACCTTCCAGAACCTTGTGCGGGAGCTCCGCGTCGTCATCGTTTCATCAGACTATCGGTTCGATGCCTCCTACGAGCTTCTTGTTCCGGAGGCAAATGCCGGGAAGCTTGAAAGCGAACTCGCCCGCATCACCATGGGCGAAGCGCTGGTGGACCGTCAGGAAGAGGAAGCGGTTTAGCGCGAGGAATCGGCAGAAGCCCGAAAGAAAACGATACAAAAGTCTCCTCCCGGGCGCTCCTCATTCCGCTTCGCTTCCCCGCTTTCCCGTTAATCTTGGGGCGCAGTTCCAGACAAGGCGGGAGAATCCCTTATTCCGCCTTTCTCCCTCATTCGTCCCGCTTCTACTGAAACATGCGTTTTGCCGTCTTTCATCTGATCATGGCCCTCTGGGTGCTCTGGCGCTTCGTGCTCCCGCTCAGAATGGCCCGAGGCGCAAAATGGGCGCTTGCGCTCGTCATCGTCGCAATTTCGCTTTTTTCCACCGTCACCACGCTCTTCTTCGGCGGCCTTCTTTCGCCTGAACTCCCGAAAGCGGTGCTGATCGCGGGGAATTTCGGCGAGGCGGTGCTCCTTTTCCTCACGGTCTTTACGCTCCTGAGGGAAGTCGTCATCTTCTTTTCCGTCCTCGCGGGGCGCTCAGGCGAAAAGCTCCACCAGGCCGTGCAGCAGGATAAGCGCGCGGCGATCGGCCTCGGCGCCCTGAGCGTCGGGCTCGCAGCTTTCGGCATCAAAAAGGGCATTGAAGTGCCGGAAGTGCGCTGGCACACGGCAAAAATTCCTGATCTTCCGCCAGAGCTCGAGGGCTTCGAATTCGTTCAGCTCTCCGACACCCACTGCTCGGCTCTTCTGACGGAACCTCATTCGGAAGCGCTCGTTGAGCGCGTCAATGCGCTCAACCCCAAACTCATTCTCATCACGGGCGACTTCGTCGACGGTGCGGTCGAGCGGCGCGAAAAGGACATTGCACCCTTTGCAAAATTCAGGGCCCGCTACGGCGTCTGGGGGTGCGACGGCAACCACGAGCACTACGGCGACTACCCAAGGTGGGAGAAGAAGTTCGCCGAACTTGGGGTCCGCGTTCTGAGAAACGAACATGCCGTGCTTGAAGTTGAGGGGAATGACGGCAAACCCGCGAGACTCTGCCTCGGCGGCGTCTGCGATCCGATGGCCGAGCGCTTCGGCAGGGAGCTCCCTGATGTCCGGAAGACCTTTGCCGACGCACCCGACCCCAGGGCGGTTCCCCGCATTCTGATGGCGCATCAGCCTAAGATGTTCCCGCGCTACCGCGCGAACGCCGAATTTGCGCTTCAGCTCTCGGGCCACACGCATGGCGGCCAGATCATCGGCATGGACCGGGCGGTCGCCATCATGAACGGCACTTACGTGCGCGGGTTCTACCGGAGTCCCGAAGGGGCGCTCCTCTACGTGCATCCGGGCTCGGGCCTCTGGAACGGCTTCCCGATCCGCGTGGGCGCGCCCTCGGAAATTGCTGTGATCCGGCTTGAGCGAAGAGTCTGACGGATTAGAAAAGAATAAAACCAAAAAAACGGAATAAAGACATGCAGAACATCGCACTTTTGGGTGCAACGGGCAGCATCGGACGCTCGGCGCTGGCCGTGGCGGCCCTTCACCCCGACCGCTACCGCATCCATTCCATCGCGGGCGGCAGCCGCGTTGCGGAACTCGTTGAAATTGCAAGAAACGTTCATCCGAAGCACGTCGTCATTGCGGATGAATCGAAATTCAGTGACCTTCAGAAGGCGCTTTTCGATGCCGGTTTGAATGACGTCGAAGCGCATGCCGGCGCGGCAGCCGTCCGCGCGCTCGCAGAGGACCCGGAAGCCGATGCGGTGCTGCAGGCCATCGTGGGGGCGGCGGGCGTTGCGCCCACCTTTGCTGCGGCCAAGGCCGGAAAGCGCCTCATGCTCGCGAATAAGGAGAGCGTGGTCTGCGGCGGCGCGCTTCTCATGAAGACGATTGCGGAAAACGGCGCCGAGCTTCTTCCTGTCGACAGCGAACACAGTGCGGTCTTTCAGTGCCTTGCCGCCGCCGACGAAAAGATGAAGAAGGATGCGAGGATCATCCTTACCGCCTCGGGCGGCCCCTTCCGCGGGCGGCGCGACCTCTCGGGCATCACGCCTGAAATGGCCGTGAAGCACCCGCGCTGGAGCATGGGCCGGAAGATCAGCGTCGACAGCGCCACCCTCATGAATAAGGGGCTTGAGATTATTGAGGCCTCGTGGCTCTTCGGCTTCCCCGAAGACCGGATCGACGTGCTCGTCCACCCCGAATCGATCATTCATTCGATGGTGGAGTTTGCGGACGGCGCGGTGATGGCCGAACTCGGCACGCCCGACATGAAGACCCCGATCGCGGTCGCCATGAGCTGGCCCGAAAGGATCGCGAGCGGGACGGAACGGCTTAATCTCGCAAAGCTCGGGAAACTCACCTTTGAAGCCCCGGATACGGAAACCTTCCCGCTCCTCGGGCTCGCGCGCGAGTCGCTGAGACAAGGCGGCATTGCCTCGATCGTGATGAATGCCGCGAACGAAGTGGCGGTAGCCGCTTTCCTCGATCGGAAGCTTTCCTTCACGGGCATTTTCGATGTGGTGACGACGATGACGCAATCGTTCGAAGCCTCAGCTCCGACTTCGGCAGAAGAGATCCTTGAGGTCGACGCCGAAGCCCGACGCCGCACGGCGGAATTCATGGCCGAGCGCCGCTAAAGGAAATTTGAAGCATGGGATCGTTGTCAGTGCTCCTCTCCGTCGTGGGCTTTCTTCTCACGATCGGCGTCGTTGTGCTTATTCACGAGGGCGGCCACTACCTTGCCGCCAAGTGGCTCGGGTTTGCCGTGAGGCGCTTTTCCATCGGCATGGGAAAGGTTGTCTGGCGAAAGAACGCCTGGGACACGGAATTTGCGATTTCGCTCCTTCCGATCGGCGGCTACGTCGCCTTTGAGGAAGAAAAGCGCGAGGACGGCACGCCCGTCAAGGGAATGCTCTTTGAAACGGGGCCCCGCTGGCGCCGCGCCATCGTGATCGCGGCCGGCCCCCTCATGAATTTCGTTCTCGCCGTGGCGCTCTTCACGGCTTCAGGCGCGATCGGCGTCTCCGACATTGCGCCCTATGTGACTGCTGCGCCCAACTCTCAGGCGGCAGCGCAGGGAATCGAGCGCATGGACCGCGTTACTGCGGTGGCGGGCCGCCCTGTTTCGGGCCTCACGGACTTCAATGCGACGCTCCTCGAGCAGACGGGGCGGCCGGATGTCCGGATTGAATTCGAGCGAAACGGAGAACCCTTCGTGCGGCACTTCGACCTCACGGGCGTGACGCTCGAAGACGCCACGAAGACGAAGGGCCTCATCCTGCCGAAGCTCGGCTTCATGCTCGCGGGCAAGGGCGTTCTGGTGGTCGACGCTATTAAAGGAGGCCCGGCCGCTTCTGCGGGACTCGAGGCCGGCGACATGATTCTCCGGATCAACGGCGAACCTTCGGACTTCCAGACCTTCGCCTCGATGATCCGCTCGCATGCCGGCAACCCCCTTGAGCTCGAGGTGCAGAGCCTCGCTTCCGAGGATGCGCCCGTGCGCCGTCTCACGATGACGCCGCGGGCCGAGACGGATCAGAAGACGGGCGCCGTGTCCGGGAAAGCGGATCTGCGCTTTGCTGAGGGCGTCGAGCGCGTGACGGTTCGACGCGGCCCGATTGAATCCCTTTCGATCGCGGTCGACAAGGTGATCGGCCTCACGCGCTTCCAGGCGGAAGCCGTGGGTGATATGGCGAAGGGCGAACTGAGTACTGAAAACCTCTCGGGCCCCGTCGGCATAGCCGGCATGGCTGGGAGCGCCCTGACTGCGGGGCTCTCGGCCTTCCTTGAGTTCCTCGCCCTCATTTCGATTGCGATCGGCTTCATGAATCTGATTCCGATTCCGGCATTGGACGGCGGACAGCTCGTGATCCTCGGCGTCGAGGCCGTCATGGGGCGGGATATTCCGCGGGGCGTCCGGGAAAAGCTGGGCGCCGTCAGCATGGCGCTTCTGATACTGCTTGCCGTCTACGTTACGGTGAACGATGTCGGAAGGCTCGGGGGCTGAGCGATTCCGACGCTTCCTGCAACCCATTTTGAATAGCACGGGTGCTTCGGCCGACAAGTCCCTTGTGGTAACCTTAGAGCCGATTTTTGATCGGGTTCCCGCGAGCGGGCTTCAATGCGACGCAAGCGCGAGCCTTCAGGCCGAACGCCCGGCCCTCATACCGTTTCGAATGAAGAGAGAGTTCGTTTTGCAGCTCCATCAACTCAACCGCCTGGCGGCCGGCATCACTGCCGCCTTTCTTTTCGCCGGATCGGCTTCGGCCTTCATCATCTCGGATATCCGTGTTGAAGGCCTGACGAGAACAGAACCCGGCACGGTCTTCTCCCACCTGCCTTTCCGCGCCGGCGAGGACTACACGGCTGAAAAGGGCGTGCGCGCCATTCATTCTCTCTACCAGTCGGGACTTTTTCGCGACGTGACGCTCTCGCAGGAGGGCGACGTAGTCGTGGTCCGCGTGATGGAGCGCCCGGCCGTGGCGACAATTGAAACGCACGGCATCAAGGCGTTCGACAAGGAAGCCGTTGAGAAGAGCCTGCGCGACGTCGGCATGGCGGAGGGCCGCATTTTCGACCACGCGATTCTCGAGCGCGCCGACCAGGAGCTGAGACGCCAGTACCTTGCCCGCGGCTATTACGGCGCAAATGTGACGACGACGGTGACGCCGCTTGAACGCAACCGCGTTCGCATCACCATCAATGTGGATGAAGGCTCCGCCTCCTCGATCGCCTCGATCCGCTTCACCGGGAATTCGCTCTTCGATTCGGACGACCTTCTTGATCTCATGCAGCTCGGGACCCCGAACTGGTTCTCCTGGTACACGAAGCGCGACCTCTATTCGCGCGAGAAGCTCGCGGCCGACCTTGAGACGATCCGCTCCTTCTACATGAATCAGGGCTACCTCGACTTCCGGATCGACTCGGTTCAGGTTTCGATTGCCCCGAACAAGTCCGACGTCTACATCACGATCAATCTGAACGAAGGCGAAAAGTACACGATCCGTTCAGCGAAGCTTCAGGGCGACATGCTCGGGCTTGATGATCAGCTGAACGCCCTCGTGACCCTGAAGGAAGGCGACATCTACAACGCTCAGGCCGTGAAGGATGTTTCGACCGCCATTACGGACAAGCTTTCCACGCTCGGCTACGCCTTTGCGAGCGCCAATCCCAATCCGATCTCTGATCCGGAAAAGCGCACCGTCGACATCGTCTACACGATCGACCCGGGCCGACGCGCCTACGTCCGCCGCGTCAACATCACGGGCAACAACCGCACGCGCGACGAAGTGATCCGCCGCGAAGTGCGCCAGTACGAAGCCGCCTGGTTCGACAGCGACAAGGTGAAGCTTTCGCGCGACCGCATCGACCGTCTCGGCTACTTTGAGACCGTCACGGCTGAACCGAAGCCCGTTCCGGGCACACGCGATCAGGTCGACCTTGAGGTGAACGTGAAGGAACGTCCGACGGGTTCGATCTCCTTGGGCGCCGGATACTCCACCTCTGAAGGCATCATTCTTTCGGCGGGCTTTGCTCAGAACAACGTCTTCGGTACCGGCAATTCGGTGTCGGTCGACGTGAACACGTCGAAGTCGCAGCGCACGTACGCGCTCTCCGTCGTTGAACCCTACGTCACGCCTGAAGGCGTGAGCCGCTCGTACGAAATCTACGACCGCCGCGTCGACCTTGAAGAGCTCGACGTTGCCAACGTGAAGTACGAAACATACGGCGCCGGCGTGAGCTGGGGCATTCCGTTCACGGAACTCGACCGCATCTTCCTCGGCACCCGCGTTGAATCCACGACCGTGGACGCCAACGACAAGTCTCCGTGGCGCTACCAGAACTACGTCGACCAGTTCGGCGACAACCCGATCAGCGTGGCGCTTACCGCCGGCTGGTCGCGAGACAGCCGCGACAACTCGCTCGCGCCGACCCGCGGCGTCTACCAGCGCTTTTCTGGCGAATTCGGTCTCCCGGGCTTCGACATTCAGTACTACAAGGCGACCTACCAGTACCAGCACTTCATTCCGCTCTCGCGCACGTGGACCCTTGCCTTCAACGGCGAAGTGGGGTGGGGCGACGTCTACGGCAGCACCGACCAGTTCCCGTTCTTCAAGAACTTCTACGTGGGCGGCATCGGCTCGGTGCGCGGCTTCGAATCCGGCACGCTGGGTCCGAAGGACTATTCGGTCGACAACAACGGCGACAACCTCGGCGGCGACCGCATGCTGACGGGCAACATCGAAATCCTCGCGCCGCTCCCGGGCGGCGACAGGACGCTGCGCGTCTTCGGCTTCCTCGATACCGGCTATGCCTGGGGCTACGAGGGCGATGCTTCGCGTCACTACAAGCGTCAGAAGATCGACTTCGGCGACCTGCGCTATTCGACGGGCTTCGGCGTCGCCTGGATTTCGCCCCTCGGGCCGCTCAAGTTCTCGATTGCCTTCCCGCTGAATGATCAGGAAGGCGACGATACGCAGCGCTTCCAGTTCCAGATCGGCACGGGCTTCTGATACCAGATCCCGAAGCCTTTCGGGAACTCGAAAAACAAAGGCCGCGCTCCGGGAAAAAAAAACGATTCCGGCGCGGCTTTTTGTTGTTTACAGTCTTTGGCGCGAATAAAGGAGCGTCAAAAATGGTAACCTAAGCGTTTGTCCTTAATTTTCCCCTGGCCCTGAATGGGTTCATTCCCTCTGGAGGACTCCGCAATTGGATTTTCTCTGCAGCATTGTCGGTTCGATCAACGACGTTCTCTGGTCCTACGTTCTCATCATTCTTCTGGTCGGATGCGGCCTCTGGTTTACGGCCAGGACCGGCTTCGTGCAGCTTCGCCATGTGGGCGAAATGTTCAGGCTTCTCGGCGACGGCTCCGCGCATAAGGCCCGCGAAGGCCACATTTCCACCTTCCAGGCTTTCTGCGTCTCCACGGCCTCGCGCGTGGGCGTCGGCAACATTGCCGGCATTGCGATTGCGGTCGTCGTGGGCGGCCCGGGCGCCGTCTTCTGGATGTGGGTGATCGCCATCCTCGGCGCTGCTACAGGCTTCGTCGAATCGACGCTCGCGCAGATCTATAAGGCGCCGAGAAAGGGCGGAGGCTACGTGGGCGGCCCCGCCTACTACATCGGCAATGTGCTCGGCTCCCCCTTCTTTGCATGGCTCTTTGCGGTGCTCCTTGCCGTCACCTACGGCCTCATTTTCAACAGCGTCCAGTCGAACACCATTGCGCTCTCGCTTAAGACGTCGCTTAGCGCCGACCCCAGGTACACGGGGCTTGCCATCGCCGTCCTGACGGCGCTCGTGATCTTCGGCGGCCTCACCCGCATCGCGAAGGTGGTAGGGATGCTCGTTCCGGTGATGGCGGGCGCCTATCTTCTCGTTGCGCTCATCGTGACCATCATGAACATCACGCTCGTGCCCGATGTTCTGAAGCTGATTGTCACAAGCGCCTTCAGCTTTGATTCCGCCATGGGCGCGGGCTTCGGTCTTGCCGTCATGACGGGCGTGAAGCGCGGACTCTTTTCGAATGAAGCCGGCATGGGTTCGGTGCCGAATGCCGCCGCCTCCGCCGACGCGACGCACCCGGTGAAGCAGGGCCTCGTGCAGGCGCTCGGCGTCTTCGTCGACACTCTGATGGTCTGCACGGCCTCGGCCATGATCGTGCTTCTCTCGCCCGACTGGCAGGGGTCCGGCCTCACGGGCATTGAACTCGCACAGCATGCGCTCACGGGGCAGCTCGGCTCCTGGACCAACATCTTCATGACGGTGATGATTCTCTTCTTCGCCTTCAGCTCCATCATCGGGAACTACTTCTACGGCGAAGTGAACATGGACTTCATCAGCCGATTCAGCGGCGCCGTCTGGATCTACCGCGCGCTCGTCGTCTGCATGGTGTTTTTCGGAGCCGTGGCGAGCCTCGATCTCGTCTGGAGCCTCGCGGACCTCTTCATGGCGCTGATGGCGATGCTGAACCTGGGCGCAATCCTTCTTCTCGGCCGCTACGCCTTTATCGCCCAGAAGGACTACTTCCGCCAGAAGGCGGAGGGAATTGCCGAGCCTGAATTTGATCCTTCGATTCTCCCCACCCAGAGGGGAATCCTCGCTTGGCCGAGAAAAGACGAGGACTGACAGAAAAACTGAAGTCGCCCGACTTCCCCGCCCGCAGCGCGTTTCGCTTGTCTTTTGAACGACAGCGCTTTAAAGCCCTGCGGGCTTTTTGTTTTCAGGGGATTCGCGGCGGCATGCAAACCTTCGGGAGGAAGGGTTTGTACGGGTGGGGTGGTGCTCATTTATCTCATAAGAGGTATTAAGTGGGTTTTGGGCACCTGTAAACAACTGTCTTTCTAGGATTTCAAGGTGTTGAGAATGTCTCTCAACAGGGTCTTTGCCTCTCCCTTCAGGGAGCTTTAAGAAACGATTAAGGAAAAATACAATTCATTTCATAAGATAAAGAAAGCAACTTTCTTTACGGATTTGTAAATCCGGAAGAAATAATCCATCCGCAAGGAAAGGAGACCCCCCATGAAGTCTCAGCATATGTTTACCGCGCTCGCCGCCGCCATGCTCTCCCTCGGAGCGTATTCCACCGCCGCGAACGCTGCAGATCTCGCCAACTGCACGGTCTGCCACTCGAACATCACCAAGGCCCACGCCGGCGCCGCCCATAAGGACGTCGCCTGCACGTCTTGCCATACCGGCCTCGACGAACATCTGAAAAAGCCCTCGGCCCGCCCGACCGTCAACATGGATCCGGCCAACTGCGGCGCCTGCCATCAGCCCCAGTACACGTCGCTCTACAAGGACGAAGGCCGTCCCGCCCGTCAGTCGAAGAAGGCTGCCAACGGCCCGGCGCCTGACCCGTTCTTCGACCGTGCGCTCGGCGCTCACGGCTTCACGAAGGAGCACGACCTTCCGCGCGCTCACACCTGGATGGCGATCGACCAGTTCATCGTCGACCGCGCCTTTGGCGGCCGCTTTGAGCCGAAGGACGGCTGGCTCTACACCACGCTTGAGGGCGGCAAGTCCTACAAGGTCTGGGATGTGCTGAAAGACAACTATCCGGACAACAACGTTCAGAAGCCGCATAAGCCCGGCACCGCTGCCGCCGGCAACGGCGTCTGCTGGAGCTGCAAGTCGACCGACCTGATGCTCGACTGGGCCTACATGGGCGACAAGGTTGAAGGCGCCACCTTCAGCCGCGGCTCGAACCCCGTCGACGTGGTCCGCAAGGTCAACCACGCGCTCAACTGCAACTTCTGCCACGATCCGCATACGGCTCAGCCGCGCATCATCCGCGACGCGCTCATTGACGCCGTCACCCGCGACAACAAGGATGTTCCGAACGTCTGGACGTCCGTTGCCGCTCATCCGACCAAGGTCGACGTGAAGGACTTCGGCATGCGCGGCTTTACCCGCAAGGTGGGCTACCTCGAACGTCCGGATGCGAACCTCATGTGCGCTCAGTGCCACGTTGAATACGTGTGCAACCCGGGCTTCAACGGCAAGACGGGCGAAAAGGTCGGCTTCGACAGTCGCTGGACGAACCTCTTCCCGTTCGTCAATGCCGATCAGATCGAGGAGTACTACGACAAGGTTCCGTTCCGCGACTTCAAGCACAACGTGACGGGCGCCTCTCTCATTAAGATGCAGCATCCGGATACGGAAACCTTCTTCGGTTCCGTGCATGACAAGATCGGCGCCACCTGCCAGTCCTGCCATATGCCGAAGGTGAAGGACGAGAAGACGGGCAAGATGTACACCCTCCACTGGGCTACCTCGCCGCGTCACTACATGAAGGAAACGTGCCTTACCTGCCATAAGGACAAGACTGAGAAGCAGATGAATCTCGCGATCGACGCGATGAAGGGTCACTTCGAAGGCAAGGTCCGCGAGGCCGAATCCCGCATGAACGACATGTTCGACGCCTTTGATCTCGCGATCGCCGCCGGCGTTGACCAGAAGACCCTCGACGAAGCGAGAAAGCTCCACGCCTCCGCTCACGTCAACTGGGAATACTGGACGGCTGCCAACGGTGCGTACTTCCACAATCCTGAACTCGCCACGCGCAGTCTCGCGAAGAGCGCCAAGGCCGCCAGCGACGCCGCCGCTCTCCTGAGAAAGGCTGTTGCCGCCAAGGCCCAGGCCAAGAAGTAATCGCCTGAAATAAGCTCCAGGAAATTTCTGAAGCAAAAAATAGAAAGGGACGACATCGCAGGGTGCCGTCCCTTTCGCTACAGTTAAGGGTTATCCTTAACCCCTCCATTTTTTCTGCACGCCACCATGTCTAATCCCTGGATCCTCTACGCCGTCTGCGCGGTGATGCTCATCATCGCCATTGCGGCGCTTCTTCCGACCATCTTCCGCGCCAAAGAAGCGGAAACGGAAGACGTCCGCAATGCGCGTGCGGAATCCTTCGTGAGCGAGGCGCTGCGCGCGGAGAAGGCGCAGCTCGACAGCGACTATGCGGACGGCAGGCTCGATAAGGCCCACTACGACGCGATGCTCGCCGACTTGAGGCGCCGCATTCTCGAAGAGCAGAAGCCTGCCTTGAACGACGAGGAAAAGAAGTTCGAGCGCGCGCCTCTCAGTGTGACGCGCGGGCAGCTCGCCGCCATCGTGGTGGCGCTCGTCACCTTCGTTTCCGTCGGAAGCTACTGGTTCCTGGGGGCTCCTGAAATGCTTGAGCTCGCCGAGGCGCAGAAGGTGCTTCAGGGCACGGCTTCAGCTGAATCGATCGAAGCCTATCTCGCGAAGGCGCCGAAGGACGGCCGCGCATGGGTGCTTCTTGCCCACCGGAAGATCGACGAAGGCGACTTCAAAACGGCGTCGCGCGCCTACAAGGCTGCGCGCGATTCGTCCGAAAAGATTGCCCGCGACCCCGACGTGATGCTCGAATACGGCGCAGCGGTGCTGACCGCGAAGGAAACGGAACTCTATCCCGATGCCTATAAGGCGCTCACTGAAGCGCTGGTGCTGAAGGCCGGAGACCCCCGTGCCGAGCAGCTCGCACTCATGGGGGCCATTGCCGTGGAAGACTGGTCGGGCGCGGCTTCGCTCGTTAGAAACATGATTCAGAAGATGCCGCCCGACAGTTCCGACTTCATGCAGGCCGAGCAGACGCTCAGAATGCTCGAGGCCCGTGCTCAGAGCAAGGCGGCAGCGAAGGCCAAGCCCTGATGGGAATTTCTCCTTCGGATTATTTCCCGGAGGAATTTTTCTGAAAAAATGAGGCCGCTGCGGATGGAAAGTAAAAGCGCTGAAGATGACGGGTAGGGAACGCACGCCCGGCATAGGGAGCGCTTAAATCCGCTTGCCGTTTTGGCAAGAAGTGTTGGGACGATCAGGTATATTCAATCGTTTGATTCATTCCTTTCGACAAGGATCTGCGTCTTCCTGCTGTCGGTCTCAGTAAACCTCCGGCAGCGACTCATCTTCCTTCTGCCTGGGCCACGGGAACTGCCGCCAGGCACCGCCTTCGGAAAGCAGCGAGTCAAGCAACGTCGTCATCTGGTGAAGTGCGTCCTCGGCAGCGTGGACGCTCTCCTCAAGCCCGATCCAGACGGCTGCAATCTGAAGCGCCCGGGCGAGCGAATCCCATGAGGAATAGCGAAGAAGGAGTTCACCGCCGATACGTTTCTTGAAGTGCCCGGCGTCTTGAGCGGAAATCATTTCGCCCGCAATGGCCTTTTCAATGAGAGCTGCGCCCTTGAGAAGGTCCCAGCAGCGAAGCGTCATCCAGTCGATTTCGCCTCTGAAGGCATCGGCAAAAACGCGCTTTCTCTTCAAGGCTTCCTGGAGCGCCTGGTTCTGCGTTTCCACTTCAAAGCCGCTCCATCCCATGACGGCGCTGTTCTTCCAGAGAAGCGAAACCGAGCGGGCTTCGAGAATCCTGCGGTAATCGGCGGAAACCCCCTGGCCTTCGACGTCCATGAGGAAGGCATCATTGAGATCCTCTCCGCTCATGATGTCGAGTTCGGACGAAAGATCATGAAGAATCTCGCCCGTGGAGAGGTTCGAGTCGGGAATATCGCCCTTCGACCACCCGGAAAGCATGAGTGGGAGCCTAGCCGCCTCGCGTACGAAGGCTTCAAGCGGCAAGTCTTCCCAGAGCACGGGTACGGCCGTGCTCGTCCCGGGTTCCGGGAACTTCGTCACCGCCGTCTTCAGATCACTAATGAGCGCCGCCATTACCGGGTTCGGCGACAGGATTTCGAGGGTTTCTTCGTCGTCAAGCAGCATGGCGGGGACCTTGAGAGATTTTGGGGAAAGGATTGGAAGCTTGGGCGTCAGTCATCAGACTAACGGCGGCGCTTTGTCTGCGTGCGCTCAGCGCCTTCGCGGGCGCGTTTTGGGCTCCCGGCGGCGCTTCTGAACCCTGCAGCTCGAGCCTTCGGCTTGCGGGCCGGAACGGCCTTCTCTTCGCGCGAAGTTGCTTTGGGAGGAGTCGCTTCCCTTTTCTCCCGGCGCTTCCGTGCGAGATCATCGATCGCCGTGATCGTCATCTCGCAGGGATTTTCCTTGCAGTGGAACTCGGCTTCAAAGCGTTCGCCTGCGGAATTAATGAGAATAAGGGGTTCCGGGCGCAGAAGCGCGCGTTCCGTCGTCTGGAGAATTTCCGGGAAGGCTTTGAGCATCTTGGGGCAGAGCTTCAGGGCTGCCCTCACGCAGTGGCGGCAGGTCATGAGGTCCGCCTTTTGAACGGGCTTGATCTCAAAGGCAGGCTCAAGTTCGCGGCTTCCGTGCGCGAGATAAAAGCGCCTTGCTGCCGAATTGGCAATGTTGGCCTTGTAGGAAAGGAACTTCACCGGATAGGGAACGACATCGTCCCAGGGCGCACGTTCGGTGCGGACGCGGGAGGCTTCTCGCATGGCGAGAAGCTCCTCCACCGCGCTGCGCCTCAGGTGGTTCGCAAAGCTTGCGGGCACGAAGACGTCGAGATTCTCGGGGACGAAGATCTCCTTCGGGGAGAAAGGCGTGTCGCCGAGCTTCGCGAGATTGGCCCTGAGGGAGGCAATGTTTTTCTGCGGGTCTGACGGTGTCGTGAGATCGAGCGCCACGGAAGCGCTCGCGCAGTTGATGCCGTCGGTCGCCATCAGGTCAAGCGAATCCTCGTGCGCGGAGAAGATGAGGTCGATCGGAATGCGCCGTTCGGCCGTTTTTCCTTCCATCGTCTTCATGAAGACGTGGTCGCGGTTGCGCTTGAGTTCCAGCCCGCGCTTGAGACCTTCGAGCTTCTTCGGGGACTGGAGGAGATAAAGCGCCCAGAGATCCTTCTCCTTCAGGGACTCCGCGCGGTTGACGGAGATCCCGCGGATTTCCTCATCGTCGGCGAGGTAGGTGAGCCCGTCGCCGTTTGCAAGGGTGACGCCGGGGAGCGCCCGAACGACGAGGCGCTTATCTTCAATGCGCTCAACCCGGCCGACGGGCTTCCCCGCATGCTTGGGGCTCTCGAGTTCGGCAAGCTCGTAGGGTGCGTCGAATTCGCGGCCGTGAATGAAGTAGTCGGTCTTTCCGCGGTTGAAGACCTTGTCGGGCGAAGGCGTAAAGGAATAGGTGCTAACGCCCTCGGAGGTGCGGGAGAGCTCTGGCCGGCGCCGGATGATACCGTCGATTATTTCGCGGTAGAAGGCCGTGACGTTCTTCACGTAAGCCATGTCTTTCAAGCGCCCCTCGATCTTGAAGGAGGAGACGCCCGCGTCGATGAGCGCTTCGAGGTTTGCGCTCTGGTCGTTGTCCTTGAGTGAAAGAACGTGCTTTCTGCGGGCAAGCACCTGGCCTTCCGGCGTTTCAACGTCGTAGGGGAGGCGGCAGAGCTGCGAGCATTCGCCGCGGTTGGCCGAGCGCCCCGTGAGCGCTTCGCTCATCCAGCACTGGCCGGAGTAGCTTACGCACAGCGCTCCGTGCACAAAGAATTCGATGCGCGCGTGCGCGAGCTTCTCCCGCACGGCCCGGATCTGGTCGAGCGAGAGTTCGCGTGCGAGAACGAGCTGAGAGAAGCCCACGGCCTCGAGAAACGCCGCCTTTTCGGGCGTCCGGATGTCGCACTGCGTCGACGCATGGAGCTCCATGTCGGGGAGATCCCCGGCGAGAAGCCCCATGTCCTGAACGATCAGAACGTCGGCCTGAGTCTTCTGAATCTCGAAGGCAAGCCGCCGGGCAGCCTCCACTTCGTCCTCCTTAAAGAGCGTATTCAAAGCGACGAAGACGCGGGCATTGAAGCGGTGCGCATAGTCTGCGAGCCGCGCGATGTCGTCGAGGGAGTTCACCGCAGCTGCGCGCGCGCCGAAGGCGGGGCCGCCGATATAAACGGCGTCCGCTCCATGGTCGATCGCGGCGATGCCGGTGTCGGCATCGCGTGCGGGAGCGAGGAGCTCGAGCGCGGTTCGGGGAGGAACGCTCGCCCAGGATCCGGCATGAAGAGTCATGGCTTATTTCTTCTTGCCGACAACGGCGCAGGTTTCAATGGCGAGGTATTTGGCGAGCTCCTGGTCGCCCGCGCGGCGGGCGAAGTCGGCAGGCGACTCGCGCTTGTCGGTGCAGTAGTCGCGGTAGGCTCCGGCCCGGAGGAGCGCCATGACGGAGGCGCGCGAGGGCTTCCTCGCCGCCATGATGAGCGGCGTCACGCCGGATGACGTCTGCACGTTGGGCGACGCTCCGAGCGCAAGAAGCTTCTCGATCATGTCCGTGCGGCCTTCCGTTGCGGCGTAGTGGAGCGCCGTCCAGTTGGAGCCGCCCTTCGGGTCGGCGCCGGCTTTGAGGAGCTCGTCAAAGAGTTCGCTGTTTCCCTTGAAGACCGCCATCATGAGGGGCGTTTCACCGAAGCGGTTGGCGTCGTTGAGGGCGAGCTTTCCCGACTTCAAAAGGGCTTCCGCCACCTGCGGAGTATCGGCCCGAAGGGCGTAAGTGAAGCCCGTGTCGCCGTTTTCCATGCGGAAGTTGGGGGAGGCGCCCTTCCTGACTAAATCTTCAACAACGCTCGCCTGTCCGGCGCGCACGGCCTGCCGGATCTCGGAGAGCTGGGCGGACGTGAGGGCGTTTTCCTCCTGAGGGGCGGCGGAAAGCGGGAAGGAGACGGCAGCGACAAAAAGGGCAAGCGCGGCGCTCGCGCCGGCAAAGAGGGGTCTGATGCGCATGGTGACGGAAAGTACCGTGAAATATTCAGATGGTCTGGAAGAATAACACCCGGCGGGAGGCGTCCCGTCGGGTGATCTCTCAAAAGAGTGCAAGCAGGCTTAACGGTCTTTGTCCGGGCCGAAAGCGCCTTTGCCTGAAGAGTTTCTTTGGGCTCTCCGGATCAGAGCGCAACGGGAAGCCTGAAGAGCTTTACGGTGTTCCGTGCGGTGGCAAGGAGCACTTCATCGAAGTCGAGCCCTTTGGCTGCGGCAATCGCACGTGCCACTTCGCGGGAATAGACGGGTTCGCAGCGCTTTCCCCGGAAGGGAACGGGCGCCATGTAGGGAGAGTCGGTTTCAATCAGCAGACGATCGAGCGGAATTTTCCCCGCAATCTCGCGGAGCATCTCGTTCTTTTTGAAGGTGAGGTTCCCCGTGAAGCTCACGTGTCCGCCCGCAGCGACCACGCCCTCGGCGGTCTCGAGCGTTCCGCAGAAGCAGTGCATCACGAACCCGAGGTCGCCGGCCTTTTCCTCCCTGAGGATCTCAAGCGCCGCGCTTTCGGCGTCCCGCGCGTGAATGATGAGGGGCTTTCCGGCCTTCCGTGCGGCCGCAATATGGCGTCTGAAGCGGTCCCGCTGCCAGTCAAGAGGTTCCTTGCACCAGTAGAAGTCGAGCCCCGTTTCGCCGACCGCGACCATCCCGGGTTCGTTCGCCCGCTCCGCGATTTCGTCGACGTCGGCCTCCCTCAGCTCCGGATATTCCGGATGCACGGCCCAGGCGCCGAAAAGGAAGCCCGGATGGTCGTTGAGGATTGCGCGGAGCGGCTTGATGTCGCCGTCTTCGCAGCCGATCGTGATGCCCGCGACCATGCCGGCATCCTTCATGCGCTCAATTGCGGCCTCCCGGTCTTCGTCAAAGGCCTTGTCCGTCAGGTGGCAGTGAGAGTCAATGTAGGGAGTGAGCATTTGGGTTTCCTTAAACCACATCCTCGGCCGCGCCCTGAAGTGCTTCAGGGCGCTTCATCGAGGCGATCCGCAGCACATAGCAGAGGCCGTAGAAGCCCGTGAGGAGGAGAAGGTGCAGTAGCGCCGGGAGAATGTCCTTCAGTTCAGCGCCGTCCTGAGCGGCAGCGGCCGAAGCGAAGATCCCGGGCGTCGTCGGAATCAGCTGCGAAACGGCAATGGCCGCCCAATGCAGGTTTTCGAGCGGCCAGACGGCGCCCGAAATAAAGAGCGCAGGGGCGGAAATAATTACCGTCACGGGCGCGGCCCAGGCGTTGGAGCCGAGAAGCGTCACGACGGCAAGCCCGAAGGCGGTGACGGCGGTCGAAAAGAATACGCTTACGAGAATCACGGCCTCCGGGTTCCCGAAGGCGCCGTAGTCGCCGAACCGGAAGCCGAAGCCTTCGATGTAGAGCATCCAGCCGAAGGCAATCGACCAGAAGGCAAGGAAGATACCGAGTCCTTCGCACCAGGGGCGCCGCATGACGTCCCGCATGAAGGGAAGGCGCGGGCGGCCCGCGAGCCACCCGCCCATCGCCATGCCGATGCCCATGAGGATCACGGCCTGGAGAATGACGGGACCCACCATCGGCACGGTGTAGTTGCCGTAGCCCGAGATTTCGTTGAAGCGGTAGGTGACGAGAAGACCGGGGGCGGCGATGGTAGCAGCCTCGAGCGAGGCGACGGGCGTCCCCGGCGTCATCAGGGAGGCGTTGTCAAGGAGCGCCTTTTTGTCGGAAATAATGCCGGCGGCGGCCGACTGAACGGCGCGCGCCTTCACCGGATAGGCGCCGCTTCCGAGGATGTGAATCGTCGTGTTCTCTCCTCTCGCAAGCGACTCCGAATAGTCCTCCGGAATCGTGACGAGAACGTCTGTTTTCTGACGACGGAAGAGGTCGAGCGCCTCGCTCTCCGAATGAAGAACAAAGCTGATTTTCGTCGTGGGCGAGGCGTCAAGCGCATTGATGAGGCGCCGCGAAGCCCCCGACCGGTCGAGGTCGAGAATTCCCGTCGGGATGTTCTCGATCTGTTGCGTGCCGTAGGGCCAGCCGTAGAAAACGAGATAAAAGGCCGCGGCCATGCCGAAGATGGCGATGGTGTCGCGCGAGAGGAAGCTCGCCTTAAGCGTCAGAGCGAAGGTTTTCCAGAAGCCCGCTGCGGACGGAGTGCCCTGCGGCGGAACCTGCGCCTCCGCGGCTCTTAAGCCCGCAGCCATGGCTTCGGCCTTCTTCCACTGACTAATGCGCAGAGGCAGAATCAGGAGCGCGGCGGCAAAGCAGATGATGGGAAAGAGCGCGAGCGTCATCTGCGTGCGGGCGACGGCGTCGAGCGGCGCATTCATCACCCAGATCTGGCTCTGGGCTTCGAGGTAGTGCGTGAGCGGGAGAAGTTCGCCGAAGGCGCGCGCCCCCGGTGTCATCGCGTCGAGCGGGAAGGAAAAGCCCGTAAAGGGAAAGGTCGGGGCAACCAGACAGATGGAGGCCGAGAGCGCAATCACCCAGGTGGGCGAAATGGAGACGACGAGAAGCGCGAGCCCCGCCATGGCAAGGATCAGAAGCCACCCGGCGGTGAACCAGAGAAAGAGCGGTCCCGCCGCACCCCAGCCCGCCCAGCCGGCAAACCCGGCCGTCCAGACGGAAATGGCAAGCAGCCAGAAGAGAAGCCAGGGCGCGAGCTTCCCGACAACGATCGCCGTTGCCGAGCCCCCGGCTTCCTTGAGGAGCGCTCTCAGGCCGCCCTCGCGCCATTCGCGCGCGAGCATGGAGACGAAGGCGAGAAGCGCGCCCAGTGCCATGAGGCCGGGGACAAAGGTCGGAAGCAGGTAGGCGACGAAATTGAAGCTCGGGTTACCGAGGAACCAGACGTCGGGGAGCGCGGCCCTCAGGTGGCGGCCGTTCTCCGTGAAGGTGCCCCCTGCGGCTGCGGTGCGCTTCACGGCAAGATTCGTCATCTGGAGGGTCGAGAGCGACGTCTTGATGTCGACCTCAAGAATCGTGCCGATCGCGTAGTAGGTTTTGTTGAGTTCGAGCACGACCGGAGCGCCGGCGCCCCGGCGGTTCTCTTCCTCGAATCCCTTCGGGATGGTGATCGTGCCGTACGTGCGGCGTGCTCTCAGATCCTCGTCGGCAGCAAGGGACGAGTCCCGCGTTTCGAGCCGGATGGAGGGAATGGCGTCGAGCGCCTGAATGGTCTCGCGCGAGAGCGAGGACCTGTCCATGTCGACGAGCCCCACGGGGAGCTTCGTCATGATGCCCGTCCCGAAGGCAATCGACATCAGAAGCGCCCAGAAAAGCGGCACGGCAAGCCCCGCAATCCATTCGACCGGATGCGAAAGAACCTGCCTTACTTCATGGCGCGAAATGGAGAGCGCACGCTGACACCAGACCCGCATGGATTGGACTCGCTTCCAGAATCTGCGTTAGCGCCCGGCGCGGTCGATGATGACCGTCATGCCGGGGCGAAGGCCGTCGGTCTTTTCGACGGGCCTTGCGCGCACTTCAAACGTGCGGATGTCGTAGCCCGAGGACTGGCGCGTTGCGCGCCAGACAGCGTAGTCGCCCCGCGGGTTGACCCAGTAGACGCAGAAGGAAACATCCTTGCCGAGGGCGGGAACTTTGGCCGTAAAGGTCTTGCCGACCTCCATCCCGGGGAGCTCGTCCTCGCGCACGTTGAAGGTTGCCCAGCTGTCCTCGAGGTTCGTGACGAGAACGACCGGGAAGCCGGCCGGGGCGATTTCGCCTTCGTGAAGAACGACGCGGGTGACTTCGCCTGAAGCCGGAGAGCGGACTTCGGCTTCGCCGGCAAGGGACGACGCTTCCTCAACGCCGCCCGCAGCCTGTCGGGCGAGCGCCTCGGCAGCCGCCTTTTCCTGCCGGCGGGCGCCGTCCTCGAGCGCAGACACCTTGGCTTCCGCAGCGGCGACGAGCTTTTCCGCGCTTTCCCGCTGCGCGAGCACCTCGTCGCGGCGCTGCGCGCTGATGAGGCCTTCCTTCTGGAGCGCGTCGACGCGCCTCCAGGAACTCTGTGCGAGCGCGAGGCCTGCACGCGCGCGGGCGAGGTCGGCTCTGGCCGCATCAAGCTCCTGCGTCCGGGGACCTTCATCGGCAAGCGACGCCTTTGCTTCAGCCGCCGCCTGAAGGGCCTTCGCCTGAGTGACCTTTGCATTGATTTCAGGCAAAGCCAGACGCGCCACCGCGTCGCCAGCCTTCACCCGGTCGCCCTCGCGGACGTGAATCGCGGCAATGCGGCCGGGCACCTTCGCGGAAACGGAGACGGTCGTCGCGTCCATCATGCCCTGAAGCGGCACGGGCACGGGCGTCATCGCCTGCCAGATGCCCCAGCCGATGAAGGCGGCGGCGCCGAGAAGAACCAGGGCGCCGAAGACTGCGGGAAGAATGGAGGGTTTCTGAGCCTGACGGCCCGAAGCTGCGCTCTGCATGACGGTTGAAGGAGAAAAGAAGAAAAAAGAGAGATAAAGGATTTCGGAGGCATCTGAAGGCGGTAGAAGCGTTATTCGACGCGCTTCAGATCCGGCCGGGAGAGCGTCGCGACAAAGTCCGGCATGACGCCCGCGGCGCCGTGGAGCATGGCCCAGGAGACAACGAATTTGTAGGCGGCGGCGCGCTCGGCAATCTGCGCGCCGGTCATTTGCGTGCGGGCCTCGCGGACGTCGAGCGCTGTCGAGAGCCCCTCGGCAAAGCTCGCCTCCCGAAGCCGGAGGTTTTCCTTCGCGAGCGCGACG
Source organism: uncultured Sutterella sp. (assembly GCA_934255515.1). GTDB lineage: Bacteria > Pseudomonadota > Gammaproteobacteria > Burkholderiales > Burkholderiaceae_F > Sutterella. The sequence goes on along the minus strand of CAKQON010000007.1, from coordinate 7,468 downwards.
GTCGAAGCCGTGAGAAGATATTCCTCGCGCGCCTGCGTGGTGCGCAGGAACGCGGTTTCAACGGCGCTCGCGAGCGCATTGTCGGCTTCGGCCTTCGCAGCGCGCGCCTTTTCTTCCTGCGCGTGCGAGGCGGCAAGCGACGAGAAGCGGTCGCGGTTGTCCCAAAGCGTGAATTTGATGCCGAGCCCCACCATCCAGTCGGGTTCAACTGGCGTGAGGTAGTGCTTCACGAGGTTCTTCATACCGAAGGCGAAGACCTGCGGATGAAAGGCGCTTTCAGCAGCCCGCACGCCTTCTCCGGCCTGACTCACCTGCGCGTCTATCTTCGAGAGCACGGGGGAATTGATCCGCGCGCGCGACTGCCATTCGGAGAGCGTCCCGAGGTCGCCCGTGAGAATGAAGAGCGGCGTTGCAAGAGCGGGGAGCTCCTTTTCGCGAAGCGCGCTCATGAGTTCGGCTTCCGCAACCCGGGCGCTCGTTCCCGCAGAAACGAGCTCGCGCCGGGCCGCATCGCGCGACACCTCGACCGACATGCGCTCGATCCGGGAAATGAGGCCTTTCTTCTCAAATCGCATGGCGCGGTGAACCTGCTCCTCCTCGTCCTTAAGGCGCTCGCGGCGGAGCTCCTCCACCGAGCGCGCGAGTTGCACGCCCCAGTAGCGCATCGCGAGGTCGGCATCCTTTTCCTCAAGCCGGGCGCTCTGCGCGGCCGAAGCCTCGCGGACCTTGTGTTCGAGGAGGTTCTGCTGCGCCGTGATGGCGCCGCCCGTATAGAGGGGCCAGGTCGCAGAGATCATTGCGCGCGGGCCTGAAAGGTCGAGCTCGTCCGAAAAGCGCATGGAGCTCGGAATCGAAAGCTTTCCTTGCGAGAGGGCGCTCCCGAGTTGCTGCACGCTCGTCGGAATATCGAGATTGAGGTCAAGGTCCTTCCTTCCTTCAACCTGCATCGCCGTAATGTCCACCTTGGGGCCAGAGAGCGATTTGGCGCTCTCCGAAAGTTGGCGCGCGCGCTCGACTTCCGCAGCGTCTGCGCGGAAGATGTCGGCGCGCTCATGAAAGCGCGCCCGGGCGGCTTCGAAGGTAAGGGAGTCGGCCGCCGCCGCAGTGCCGGCACTCAGAAGTGCGCTGACGGCGAGTACGAGCGGAAGCGTGCGGAAAGGTACGGACATGGGATGGAAGGAAAGAGTCTCGGGCTTCGCGAGCCGTTGTTCGGAAAGTCAGGGATTTTAACGCGACTATGCGGGTTATCCCATGTTCGCGGGAAGACTTTCAGCGGAAAGTCACCCTGGCTTTTATCGCTTGGATGAAGGCGCGATTAAAGCGGCACGTCCTTAAGCCATGCAGAAGGTCCCATGTCCTGCACTTCGCTGATGCTTTTCCCGTTTTTTCGATTTCGCCGCGCTACGCGCCTTCCCGGTGATTTTCTCAATTTCAATCTTCAAGACCATGGCGTGCGGTCCGCGAACCTTGAACTGAACGTTGTTTCTGCCCTGGCTGTTTCCCGGAGTATGGCGTGTAAGAATGGCTTCGAAAGCCTCGCGCCACTCCTTTTCATCCGTGACTGGATAGGCCTTTCCCGTGACGACAGCAGAGGCAAAGTCGACCGCAATACCATTGCGGCAGGGTCGTGGCTTTGGCGATGAAGCAGAGCGAGACATTCGGGTTCATGAGCATGTTGTCGGCCTTGCGGCCTCCGGGCAGACCGGTCGAGTGAAAGTAGATCGCGTCGCCGACCATGACCGGGGAAACCGGGACGGCATAGGGAAAGCCTTCCGCATCGCAGGTTGCAAGGACGGCGTGTTCGGCGGCCTCTATCACTTCACGGGCCTGATCGAGCGTAAGCTCGCGGGCCTTGCGCCGCATCGGGCGGTTGATTCGTTAGGCACGGCAACATCTCCCTCTCTGATCCATGCATTTCGTATGGGGTGCCTGCGCCGGCGAGCGCAGCAGCAACGATCATACGTCGGGAAAACATGCCGGGCTTCTTGGTACTTGATCCAGTGGGCCTCCGATCGGCAGCGATTGGAGGCGCGGTGAATCTGCTGCGGGTTGAGAGCCCGGGCTTTCAGAAGCGTGTGGACAAAAGGTAATAAAAAAGACCACAAGCCGCATTGTCGTGCGGTCTGAGGTCTTTCGGAAGTGCTGCCGCTCTTCAGGCCCGGGAGTCTTCCCCGGGAGCCTGAAGGAGCGTTCCGCGATTACTTGCTGTGCGGAACCTGAAGCGAGAACTGATGGCACTGGTTGCACATGAGTTCGGACTTCTGGTGGCCCTTGTGGCAGTCCGTACAGTTGACGTCGCCCAGGTGCGAGTAGTGCGGATTGGGTTCGTCCTTGGCGGTCTGCTTAGCGAGCGCCTCATAGCTGTGGCACTGCTTGCAGACGTCCTTCTTCACCTTTGCGCCTTCGGTCGGCGCGGTCTTGTGGCAGGTCTCGCACTTCTGGCCGTGGGCAAGATGGAAGTCAGCCGTGTAGTCGGAAGCAAGCGCCGACGAGGAAAAAGCGGTGCCGAAGCAAAGCGCGGCGGCAAGAGCGATAAAGGTATTCTTGGTCATTTTGAATTTCTCCCCGTGATTCAGATCTTCGCCTTCTTGGCGCGGGCAGCCATTTCGCGAGCTGCAATGCGGCCGAAGACCGTAGCGGCTCCCAACTGCGCGCCGCCCGCATAGTTGAAGTAGAAGATGCCGCCCGCGGCATTGCCCGCGGCGTAGAGGCCGGGGATGCTGCCGCCGTCAAGGCTCTGAATCTCAGCCCTGGTGTTGATGAGCGGGCCACCGAAGGTGGCCGTCATGCCGCCCTGGAAGGGAACAGCGTAGAACGGGGCCTTCGCAACGGGGTGCGGGTTCTTGTAGGTGCAGGGAGGCGTCATTTCGTCGAGCTTGCCGGCGGCGAGCGCGTCGTTGTAGGCCTTCACTTCCTTGAGAACGTTCTTCTCGGGGAGGTTCACCTGCTTGCAGAGGGCTTCGAGCGTATCGGCCTTGCCGTAGGGGCTGTTGAGGCGGTCGAACTTGGTGATCACCTTCTCAAGCACCGGGCAGGTGCTGTCGACGATCACCCAGGCCTGGTTGTCGAGCGTCTGGAGCGCCGTCGTGCGGGCCTTCACCACGTAGGTGTTGTTCTCGTCCATGAAGCGCTTGCCGGAGGTGTTGACCTGAACGCCGTAGCCGGAATTGAGCACGTCGGCGGGGTTCACGTGCGTGACGCCGATGATCGGGCCGCAGTGGAACTGGTCCATGTTCACGAACTTCGCATAGAGCGGAAGCGTGAGGGAAACGTTTTCGCCGGTGGTCGACTTCGAGCCGCGCAGCACCATGCGGGTGGCCCAGCCGCCGATGTAGCGGTCGACCATTTCAGGGTTTGCGGAGAAGCCGCCCGTCGTGAGGCAGACGCCGCCCTTCGAGAGCCATTCCTTCTGGCCTTCGTCCGAGAGGGTCTTCACGCCCGTCACGCGGAAGTGGTCGTCGTGAAGGAGCTCGATCACCTTGTGCTCGTAGCGGATTTCGATGCCGCGCTTCTTCGCGGCGGCAAGGAGGTACTGCACGAGGCGGGCGCCGCCCGTGATGCCGTCGCCCAAGACGCGGCAGGTGCGGCCGAGACGCGGATAGGGCATCGGACGGATCTTGCCGAACTTGACGCCGATATCCTTTTCAAGCCAGTCGATGCCTTCGGAAATGTTGTCCGTGTAGGTGCGGTTCAAGGACTTGTCGCCCATCTGCTTGGAGATGTCCATCATCATGGCGTAGAAGGCGTCGGCCGTATCCTCGATGCCCTGTTCCTTCTGGTGCCGCGTGCCCCAGCCGCAGATGGAGCCGAGGGCGAAGATGGCGTTGCCGTCCGGACGGTCGCGCTTTTCAAAAAGCACCACCTTGGCGCCGAGATCGTGCGCCGTAATGGCGGCGATCAGGCCGGCAGGACCGGCGCCAACAATGATGGCATCATAGACCGGGGCCTTCGCCTTGCCTGCGGTCTTGGCTTCGACAGCGCCGGCAATGCCGGCTGCGCCGGCAGCGGCTGCGCCGAAAATGGAAGTCTTCAAGAGGCCGCGGCGGGTCATATCCGTACTCGACATCATGCTTCTCCTGTTTTTTTGTTGTATATGAATGCTGAAAGGACTTCAGATAGTCCATTTGGAGTCAGCCGGAAGTGTAGGTGCGCCCCACCGATAAGTATGGTTGCTTCAGGACAAGAAAAAGGACTTTTCTGAAGCGAGCCTTAAAGCTTCTCCAGGGTTTCCCGAAAGACGTTCTGTAGATTCCATTACATTGATCCTCCGGCATTTTTCTTATGAATAAGGCCATTTCTTCTCTCTTTTTGGCAGGCTTTTTCCTCCTCTTTCTCCCCGGTATTTCCAATGCTGAGGGAGGCGCTGCTCCTGAGGCTCCGGTACAAAAGCAGATCCGCGTGGGCGTCGGCGCCTTTGCTCTCCCCGAGCAGCGGGATGAATTTGATGCGGCAACCCTCACGACGCTCTTTGATACCTTCGGGATTGAGAACGTGACGGTGACGGACTACACGGTTGCCGATCTCGAGAAGGCTGTGAAGGCGGGCGAGGTCGACGTCTTCGTGAGCAGCTCCGGAGCGGCAAGGCGCTTTGCCCCCTTCGGCGCGAGGCCCCTTGCGACATCCGTGGCGCCGGGCCTGAGGGATCCCAACCACAATGAAGGCACGGCGATCATTCTCCGCAGGGGAGATTCAAGAACGCTCGCCGAACTCGAGGGCGTGAGGCTTTCGGCCAACATGGCCTGGGGCTTTTCGGGTTATCAGATCGCGATGGGAGAGGTTGCGGCCCTCGGTCGGAATCCCGACAAGTTTTTCGGCCGCACGCAGTTCTTCAACCGCAGCGACTCGATGGAGTCGGTTGCCCGGTCCGTTGCCTCCGGGACGACGGACGTCGGGTTTCTGAGGCTCTGCGCCTTTGAGGAATTAAGCCGCAAGCATCCGGATGTGACGGGAAAGCTCCGCGTCCTCGCGCCCCCGAAGGGCGTCGACACGAGCGCGGTTTCCTGCGTTGCGAGCACGAGGCTCTATCCGGCCCACAGCCTGTCCGTCATGCCTACCGTGACGCCAGAGCTCTCGCGAAAACTCCTCGTTGCGCTCCTCACCATGCCCGCGACGGAGAGCGGCCGCGAATGGTCGGTCGCAACGGACTTTCATGCGGTCGACAAGCTCCTCGAGGACCTGAGAATCGGTCCCTATGCGTATCTCAGGGACTGGACGATGAGCCGCTTCGTCAATGCCTTCTGGCCCTATCTCCTCATTCTCCTTCTCGCGGTTGCGGGGCTCGCCTATCACGGCTGGTGGCTCAGGGTCCTTGTGGCAAGGAGAGAGCGCGAGCTCGAGGAAGTGCACGTCCGCGAAGTCGAGCAGAGCCAGAGGATTGCAATGCTACAGCGCGCCGGCGCCGTGGGGCAGCTCTCAAGCCTCATTGCGCACGAGGTGCATCAGCCGCTCTCTGCCATCCGCCTCTTTGCCGAGGGGCTCGAGCGGAGGGCTAAGGCCGGAACCGCCACGAACGAGAGCGTTCTCAAAATCGCCGGGAGAATTGCCGGACAGGCCGAGCGCGCAGGGGCGATCGTCGACCGCGTGCGGGACTATGCGCATCAGCGCGAGCCCGTTTTCCAGCGGATCCGGGTAGCGGATCTCGTCCAGCATATTCGGGAGACGTATCCGAAGCTCGAGGCAAAAACCGAGGTGATCATTTCCCGGGAGGCGCGGCATTCGGAAGTGCGCGGGAGCGTCCTTGAGCTCGAGCTTGCCGTCGTGAATCTCATCCGCAATGCCGTGGAAGCGGTTCGCGGCGTCGAGAGCCCCCGGGTCGTCCTCGAAGTAAGCTGCGTTGGAAATAAGGTGCGCTTTGAGGTTTCCGACAACGGCCCGAAGCTCTCCGAAGAGAAAATCCGCGCGCTCGCATCTCCCATTTCAAGCGAGAAGCCCGAAGGCCTCGGCCTCGGTCTCTCAATCGTGAAGCACCTCGTGGAACGCCACCAGGGAGAGCTCGTCTTCCGCTCCGGCGGGGGAGCCGCAGGGGACGGGCTCGCAGCGGATATCATCCTGCCGACGGCCTCCCCGGATTCCGGGAATGAGAAGGAAACGACGAAAGAAGAGAAGGAAAAGGAGAACCGCGCATGACGAAGTCTGAAGAACCGCTCATCCGCATCGTCGACGACGACGAAGCGCTCTGCGAGGCGATTTCCTTCGTGCTTGAGGGCGAAGGCTACGAGACCGCCGTTTATCAGAGCGCGGAAAGCTATCTCGAAAAGGATGATCCATCGAGGTATGGGGCGCTCCTTCTTGACGTCAAAATGGGCGGCATGAGCGGTCCTGAACTTCAGGAAGCGCTCATCCGGGCCGGGCAGAAGATTCCCATCATCTTTCTTTCCGCGCACGGCTCGATCGACCTTGCGGTCGACCTGATGCAGAAGGGCGCGGTGAGCTTCATCCCGAAGCCCGTGGGGTCCGAGAAGCTTCTCGCGACGATTGAGCATGCGCTCAAGGATGCTCCGGTTTTCGGCGCTTCGCACGCAGAAGCAAAAATTGCCACAGATCCTTTAAGCGATCGGGAGGAGCAGGTGGTGCGTTTGGTCTGCGAAGGCCTTACCAACAGGCAGATTGCCGAACGGCTCGGCGTCTCGAAGCGCACAATTGAATTCTTCCGCGCCAATGCAATGCGCAAGCTCGGAGCTCATAATGCGAAGGAGCTGCAGCATCGATTCCAGCTCAAGTACTGAGGACGAAGCTGCTGCATTCCATTTTCAGGATAAGACCATGCATCACGAAGATATTTACACCGAGACCCCCGCAAGCCCGGATACGCTTGCCAACCTCGGCCCCCTCGCGCCTCTTGCCGGCACCTGGTACGGTGCTGACGGCGTTGATACGCATCCGGTCGCCGAAGGCACGGAATCCGAACCCTTCGTTGAAACGCAGACCTATGAGCTGCTCGACCCCCAGAACAGCGGTCCGCAGCTCCTTTACGGCCTTCGCTACCACGTGGCGATCACGAAGCCCGGCGAACTCAACGCCTTCCACGATCAGGTGGGCTATCTCCTCTGGGAGCCCGAGACCGAAACCGTCTTCATGACGCTCGCCATTCCGCGCGCTCAGGTCGCGATGGCGGTCGGGAAGGCAAAGCCCGGCGACAAGCAGATTCATCTGCGCGCCGAACGCGGTTCGACCATGAACGGCATTGCTTCGAACCCGTTCCTTGAGAAGAACTTCCGCACCGAGTCCTGGGACATCACGTTCACCTTCAATGAGGACGGCTCCATCTCCTACGAGGAAGACACGGTCCTCGTGATTCCGGGCGTCGAAAAGAAATTCCATCACACGGACAAAAACACGCTCCGCATGATTGCCGCTGCCCGCCCGAACCCCGCCATGGTTCAGGAAGGCCTAGTAAACAACTCTCGACTAAAGTCGAAAGCTTTATTGTCACCTGCTAAAGCAGGCTCAACATAGGGCTTGTTTACAC
>CAKQON010000006.1 GCA_934255515.1 uncultured Sutterella sp. | reverse complement strand
CCGGGCGTCCGCTGCGCTTGAGATCCTCCAAGGCCATCATTGGACCGATCTGTAATGCCTTCCGCAGAAAACGGGCGCGTTGCACTTGGCGATGCTCCGCTGTGCGTGAATTGGCGATCTGAGTCAGTGAGGTAACTTGTTCTGGAGTGAGAGTTAGAGGGGTAACGATGGGGCGGCCGCGAGGCATGAGGAGGCTTCGGTAGATGACGACCTCCAATTATACCAGAATCGACCATTTAATGGCCTTATTTACAGAACGTTATACTAGCCCTTGGCGACGCCTTCCTTGAGAAGCAGGGATGGACTTGGATTGGACTAGCAGGGGCCCCAGTGGAATGGAGTGCATGTTAGGCCGTTAAGCCTTGATACTAGGAACCGCCGTATACGGAACCGTACGTACGGTGGTGTGGGAGGACGGCATGGGAACTAATCCCATGCCTCCTACCCGATTCATGAAGCGCTTTTCGCTCGGTCAGGCTTTCTCTTCGCCTTCAGCAGGCGTTCTCAGGAGCCTTGCGGAGTTAAGAGTGACGAGGACGGAGCCGGCGTTGTGCACCAGTGCGCCCAGAACAGGTCCCATCAGGCCGAGCGCGGCGAGGATGATGGCGAGGAAGTTGATCCCCATCGCGAGCGTGATGTTGAAGCGAATCATCCGCATCATGCGGCGCGAAAGCCGGACGAGCCAGGGGATCACGCGGATGTCGTCCCTCACGAGCACGATGTCGGCGGCGTTGACGGCAATGTCGCTTCCGATGCCGCCCATGGCGATGCCGACCCAGGCGCGCTTCAGGGCCGGCGCATCATTGATGCCGTCGCCCACCATGGCGGTGCGGATCGTGGCGCGCTCAAGCGATTCGAGGCGGCGGAGCTTGTCTTCAGGCATGCAGCCCGCATCAACGAAGCGCTCGTCAATGCCGGCTTCTCTCGCAATATGTTCTGCAGCTTCCCTGTGGTCGCCCGTCATGAGCATCGGCGACACATTTTGTTTTTCCAGACTGCGCATCACATCGGCGATCCCCGGGCGCATTGCGTCCGAGAGGGCCATGAAGCCCGTAACCGTGCCGTCAAGCGCGATGAATACCGTCGTGGCGCCTTCGGCTTCGAAAGCTGAGGCTGCGGATTGAGCCTCTTCGGTGCCGGCGGCGCCGATGCGCTTAAGCCAGGAGAGGCGGCCGACGGCGACTTCACGATTGTCGATCCGCGCGCTTACGCCGCTGCCGCTTTCCATTTTGAAGTCGTCCGGGTTCGGCAATTGAGCCCGTTCAGCGTCCTTCAGCCCCCGGATAATGGCGCGGCCCAGCGGATGGCTGCTCGGCTTTTCTGCAACAGCCGCGAGGCGCAGGATGTCCTCTTCGGAATAGGCGGGCGAGAGGCTCTTCACGCCGCAGAGCGTGGGTTCGCCTGTGGTGAGCGTGCCGGTCTTGTCGAATGCGGCGCGATCGATTTCGGCAAGGCGCTCAAGCGCATCGCCTTCGCGCACGAGAACCCCTCGCTTTGTGGCGCAGCCGATGGCCGCCATGACAGCTGTCGGCGTTGCAAGCACCAGAGCGCACGGGCAGAAGACGACGAGAATCGTGACCGCGCGGATTTCTTCTCCCGTAATGAACCACGTGAGAAAGGCCATCGAAAGCGCAGCGGCAACGATCCAGGTTGCCCAGCGGTCGGCAAGACGCACGATTTTTGCGCGGCTCGCGTCCGCCGATTCGACGAGCTTCGCCATGCGGGCGATCGTGGAGGATTCGCCGACGGCATCCGCGCGGAGTTCGAAAACGCCGAAGCGGTTGATGGAACCCGACATCACATGGTCGCCTGCAGCCTTGTCTACCGGGATGGGTTCTCCCGTCAGTACGGATTCGTCCACCGATGTGTTGCCCGAGAGGATTTCGCCGTCAACCGGAACGGTTTCGCCGGGATTGACGCGGACGACTTCGCCTTTCTTCACCTCTGAGGCCGGGATGATGCGCTCTTTTCCCGATGAAACTACGCGCGCGGTTTCAGGGGCGAGCGACGCAAGACGCTCAATGCCTTTTCGAGCCTTGGCGACGGTCATTTCCTCAAGAAGAGCGCCCAGCTGCATGATGACGGCGATTTCGCCCGCAGCAAAATATTCGCCGATGATGATGGACGCAATGAGGGCGAGCGACACCAGGAGGTCGGCCTTGACGTCGAAGCGCGTGATGAGGCCGATCGCAGCCTCAATGACGATCGGCGTGCCGCAAAGCAGAATCGCGATCCAGGAGAGGTCGATGCCGGAGATCGTGACGTCGAAGAAGCTTAAGAGCAGCGCAATGGCGGAGACGACGATCAGAACGATCTGGCGTCGGGTCTCATCCTGCCAGCGGGAACGAATGAATGAAAGCGAGGACGTTTTTTACCTATACCCGTATAGGTATTAAAAAGGCTAAAAAAACATGCCGCACGATGTGCGGCCTGTTGAAAGAACGATACCTCATGGGGTATGGGGTTAGCTTATGCCTCCACCGGCGGACTGTCAAGTTGTCCGCTGTTTTCAGGACATGCGGGCGAAGTGCTCAACCGCTTTTGCAAACTTGGCGACGGTTGCATCGGCATCGCCCTTGGCGATGCCGTCGCGCACGCAGTGCTGCAGGTGCCCTTCAAGGACGATTTGTCCTGCCTTATGAAGAGCGCTCTTGGCGGCATTAATCTGCACGAGGATGTCCTCGCAGGGGACATCCTCGTCAACCATGCGGTCGATGGCCTGAACCTGGCCGATGATCTTTTTGAGGCGCCGGTGAAGATTAGGCGCATCCATGCACTGCTTCATGAGCTTTCAGATCAGAACGGAACGTCTTCGTCAAGACTGTCGATCGGAGCAGAAGCAGCGGCAGGAGAAGGCTGCGGAGCAGGAGTTGCCTGACGAGCGGGGGCGGGACGCGGCGACGATTCAAAGTCGTTCGAGGGCGCGTAGCCCGCATCTACGCCGTTATCCTGACGGTTGCGGCCGCCGACGAACTGCATGTTTTCGCTGACGATTTCCGTGGTCCAGCGGTCCTGGCCGTTCTGGTCGGTCCATTTGCGGGTGCGCAGACGGCCTTCAATCAGGACGGAGCTGCCCTTGCGCAGATAATCCTTGGCGAGTTCGGCAGCGCGGCCGAAAAGAATGACGCGGTGCCATTCGGTTTCTTCCACGGGTTGGCCGTCGCGGTTCTTGTAGCGGCGAGAGGTGGCAATGCGCAGCGTGGCGATGGCGGTGCCGCCGTCGGGTGTGTAGCGGACTTCAGGATCGGCGCCGAGGTTGCCGAGAACAATAACCTTGTTGATGGAAGCCATATTCGGACAAAAACTAAAGGTAATGGTGTGAAATAAAAGCTAATTGAAGGCTTCCCCAGGTTTTCGGCTGGAGCGTTTGGGCTCCTTGAGGCCAATCGCTGAGGCGAGCCACAGAAGCATAGCAAAAGCGCAGGTAAAGAAGACGGCCTCTGCGCTCCACTCCCGGGCGATGAAGCCTCCTAGAGCGCCGCCCGCAAAAAGGCCGAAGTTCTGCAAGGTGTTGTAGATCCCGAGGGCGAGGCCTTTGTCGCTCTTCGGGGCAATCTTGGAAATGAGGCTCGGCAGCGTCGCCTCAAGCACATTGAAGCCCACGAAGAAGAGGCCGAGGAGAAATGCGATTTCCCAGATCGAGTGCATGAGGTAGGCAAAGAGCACGAAGGCGGCAGTGAGAAAGCCGATCATGAGCTTCATGATGCTCACCATCCTGCCGCGCTTCTCACCCATGATGATGAGCGGCGCCATGACGATGAAGCCCGCGGTTACTGCAGGGAGATAAACCCACCAGTGATGCTCGGAAGGGAGATTCATTTCGAGGAGCCGCGTCGGGATGACGACGAAGACTGCTGTGAGGCAGGCATGAAGGACAAAAATGCCGATATTGAGTCTGACCAGCTGACGATCCAAAAGTATTTCCTGCCAGGGCTTTCCCGACGATTTTGTCCTCAGGTGCTGCGGGGCGTCGGGAACAACGAATTTCGCAACGAGGATAGCGGCGAGCGCAAGAATGCCGGTGAGCGCAAAGATTCCGGGGACGCCCCAGAGGTCGGAAAGAAGCGGCGCGATGACGAGCGAAACGGCAAACGTGAGGCCGATGGAAGCGCCCACCATAGCCATAGCCTTGGTGATGACTTCTTCGCGCACCGAGTCTGAAATAAAGGCAGTGACGGCGGCGGAAATGGCGCCCGCGCCCTGAAGCGCTCTGCCGAAAAAGATGCCCCAGATGGAGCCCGAGCAGGCGGCGATGAAGCTACCGAGCGCAAAGATCAGCAGGCCGGCAATAATGACGGGTTTTCTGCCGAAGCGGTCCGATGCGGCGCCGAAGGGGATCTGCAGAATGCCCTGTGCGAGCCCGTAAATGCCGAGCGTAAGCCCCACCATGAATTCATCGTCGCCCCCGGGGAGTTCTCGCGCATAAATGGCAAAGACGGGAAGAATGACGAAAAGGCCGAGCATGCGGAGCGCGAAGATGCCGGCGAGCGAAATGCTCGACTTTTTCTCGCGCGGCGTCATGCGCCAGGGGGCTGACTGAGTCATGGAAAAGGCGGTGCGATGGTGTTGTCTGCCGGTCTTTGTTGGCCGGTCCGGATGTCCGCGTTATAGTTTTTCCACTTTTCCAGTGCCTTAACAGAGGTTTCTTTCAAGCAGTCATGGATGTCATTTCTATTCGGGGCGCGCGCACGCACAATCTGAAGAACGTTTCGGTTGATCTTCCGCGCGGCAGATACATCGTGTTTACCGGCGTTTCGGGTTCGGGGAAAAGTTCGCTCGCCTTCGATACGCTTTATGCCGAAGGCGAACGCCGCTATGTTGAAAGCCTTTCGGCTTATGCCCGGCAGTTCCTGGAGCGCCTTCCCCGGCCCGATGCGGATGAAATCCGCGGACTGCCTCCGGCGATTGCCATTGATCAGAAGACAACGCAGGGAGGCGCGCGCTCAACCGTCGGCACGGCGACGGAAGTGTCTGATTACCTGAGGCTTCTTTTTGCCCGTACGGGGGATCTCTATTGTCCGGAGCATCATCTGAGGCTCGAGGCGCAGTCGGTCGCTTATATGTCGGACCGCCTCATCGTGGATGCCGCAGACAAGAGGCTGCTGATTCTTGCCCCCGTGAAGCGGCAGCATGTTTTTGCGGCGCACGAAGCCGGACGACTTCTCGGTGAACTGCAGAGTCAGGGGTATCAGCGCATTCGAGTGGACGGGGAAGTCCAGACCCTTGACGACGCGGATGGAGGCGCCTGGACGGACGGGAAGCCTCATGATCTGGATGTGGTGGTCGATCGTTTACGCGTGCGTCCGGATTCCCGCGAGCGCATTGCCGCAAGCATTGAAAATGCGCTTTCGCTTGCTGACGGGCGCGTTGCTGCGCAGGGCATGGATTCGGAATGGAGCGCCGCTTTTACTTCGAAATATGCCTGTCCCTTATGCGACTTTACGGCGGGGGATCTCGCTCCGGCGGACTTTTCAACGACGAGTCCCCGCGGGGCCTGTCCCGCTTGCGGCGGTACGGGAGAAATCATTTCCTTTCTTCCTCAGTCGGTTGTTGCTGACTCTGCAAAATCGATCGGGGACGGTGCGCTTAAAGGAGTGGAACCGAAGCGGGTCATTACCGCCGCAGGGGCGCTCGGCATAGATGCATCAGTTCCCTGGAACAAGATTGATCCGTCGAAGCAGGAAGCGCTTCTCTGGGGAAATTCAGAAACAAAAGCGCTCGATCCGCCTTACACGGGCATGATCCCGGAACTTAACGGCAAATGGAATGCGCTTACTGAACCAGAACAAGCCGCGCTTCAGGATGCGAGAGGACCGCTCTGCTGCAGGACGTGCGAGGGAACCGGACTGGGTCCGATCGCCCGCAATGTCTGGGTGGGAGAGCGGTCGGCCGGAGGCTTCACCATTGCCGACGCCTCCCGGATGACGCTACATGCTTTGCGCGAACGGCTCGAAGAACTGAAGCTCTCCGGGAACAAGCGCGAAATCGGCGAAAAGCTCATCGCGGGGTCCGTTCCGCGCCTGAAGTGCCTTGAGTCGCTCGGACTCGGCTACCTCACGATCGCAAGACGCGCCAATACCCTTTCGGGCGGCGAGAGCCAAAGAATTCGTCTTGCGGGACAGATCGGATCGGGATTGTCGGGCGTTCTCTACGTTCTCGATGAACCCAGTATCGGACTTCATCCGCGGGACGGAGACCGGCTTATTCGGACGCTCAAGGACCTACGGGACCTCGGCAATACGGTCGTCATTGTGGAGCATGACGAAGACGTCATGCGCGCGGCGGACTGGATTGTGGACCTCGGCCCCGGGGCCGGCGAAAAAGGCGGACGCATTGTCGCAGCCGGCACGCCCGACGAAATCATGAGGAATCCGGATTCCGTGACAGGACCTTATCTTTCACGGGCAAAAACCGTGGATGAAGGGACGAAGGCGAGGAAATTTTCTGCAGCGAACTCCGAATGGCTGAAGCTCATCGGCGCCTCGGGAAGAACGCTCAAAAATGTGACGCTTGAGATTCCGGTAGGAGCGCTAACGGTCGTGACGGGAATTTCCGGCTCGGGAAAGTCGACCCTCATTACGGATACGCTGCTGCCGGCAATGGCGGGTCTGCTCCACAATGCAAAAACGCCAGCGCTTCCCTTTGCGCACCTTGAGGGAAGCGACCTCTTCGACAAGGTCATTTCCGTCGATCAGACGCCGATCGGAAGAACGCCGCGATCCAATGCCGCGACGTATACCGGGCTCTTCACGCTGATTCGGGAAGTGTTCGCGCAGACGCTAACCGCCCGCGAGCGCGGATACGATGCCTCGCGCTTCAGCTTCAATGCCCGGGGCGGACGGTGCGAGGCCTGTTTCGGGGATGGCCTGGTGCGCGTTGAGATGCAGTTTCTGCCGGATGTCTTCGTAACCTGCGACGTCTGCGGCGGCAGGCGCTACAACCGTGAAACGCTCGAATGCCGCTGGAAGGGCCTTTCGATTGCCGATGTGCTTGACCTTACCGTAGATGAAGCGCGCGTGGTTTTTGCTCAGCAGCCTCAGATCATCCGCAAGCTCGATATGCTCGCCGACGTGGGGCTCGGCTACATCCGGCTCGGACAAAATGCGGCGACTTTCTCGGGCGGCGAAGCGCAGCGCGTGAAGCTCGCGGCAGAGCTTGCGCGCCGCGATACGGGTAGAACACTCTACATCCTCGATGAGCCGACGACCGGACTTCATTTTGAAGATACGGCAAAGCTCCTCAGGGCTTTGAGGCGCCTCACGGAACTCGGGAATACAGTGCTTGTCATTGAGCACGATCTTGCCGTTGCCGCTGCCGCCGACTGGATCATTGACATGGGGCCGGAGGGGGGCGAGGCAGGCGGGGAAATCGTTGCGGCAGGAACGCCCAAAGCATTGATCCGCAATAAGAAAAGCATTACCGGCCCCTGGCTCAGAACTTATTTCGAGAGGGCTTCGGCATGAGCGGCATTCTGATTCTCGGCGGCGCCGGAAGGCTTGGACGAGTGCTTGAGAAGACGCTCCGGCAGCTTGGCGGCAGGGATGTAGTTGCCGCATTGCGCGCAGAGGCGGATGCGGCGGATCCGGCCTCGGTTCTGAGGCTCTCGAGCCGTTTCCCCGGAAGGCGGCCAGACTGGGTTGTCTGCGCGGCGGCATGGTCCGATGTGGCGCGTGCGGAAGTCGACCGGAAAGGCGCTTTTCGCGGGAACGCGCTTGCTCCCCGAGGAGCTGCGCTTGCCGCGGCGCACTGGGGCGTGCCGCTGCTTCACTATTCGTCCGACTATGTCTTTTCGGGCGGCGGCCGTCGTCTGCTTCACTCTGATCAGAGGCCGAAGCCTCAGGGGGCGTATGGCAGAACGAAGCTCGATGGCGAACGTGAAGTTCTCGGCATAGCCCGCAAAGCTTCGGGAAAGACGCTTATCGTCAGAGCGGGCTGGCTCTATTCAGAAGCAACAGGGGAAGGCTTCCCCCGGAAAGTGCTCGAGCGGGCGCTCTCCGGGAAACCCGTCACCATGCGGACCAATCAGTTCGGGCTGCCGTCAAGCTATGAGGCGCTCGCCTTCTGGTCTGCTTCCATGATGACGGGCGGAGGAGAGAACGCGCTCATCAGCGGAGAGCCGAAAATTCTGCATTTCGCGCCGCCGGGGCAACCCGTGTCGCGGTATGCGCTTGCCAAAAGGATTCTTTCCCGTGCCTTGGAATGCTCTGAAAGAGAAGGCTCGGGACTGGAGGTTCTGTTCAGGAATGCGCTCGCCGGCATGAAGGGCTTCAGAACGCACCAAAAGAGCCAGCCCGAGAATTGCAGACTTTCATGTGAACAACTTGCTTTTTTCAATGCAAGTTATTGTTATTCATGGCAGGAGTCTGTGGATAAGTCCGTGGATAATTTCCTCCTGCCACGATTTGCAATTGGGGAAACTCAGGATTGATTCGATTGAGCCCGGAGTTCCTCAGCGCGCTTTTCTTCAAAACGCCATGCGTCGCGGCACATGTCGTCAATGCCGAGCTTTGCCTCCCAGCCGAAGAGTTCCTTTGCCAGCGTCGGATCGCACCAGTTGGCGGCGATGTCGCCTGCGCGGCGGGGACCGATTTTGAGGGGAACCCGGCGGCCTGAAGCTTTCTCAAAGGCCTTGACGACTTCGAGCACGCTGTAGCCTCTGCCGCAGCCGAGGTTCACGGCCTTCCAGCCGGTATGGCTCATGGCGTAGGGAAGCGCCGCGGCATGGCCTCGCGCCAGATCCATCACGTGGATGTAGTCGCGCACGCCCGTGCCGTCTGGCGTTTCGTAGTCGCCGCCGAAGACGTTGAGGCAGGGAAGCCGCCCGTTTGCCACGCGGGCCACGTACGGGAGGAGATTGTTGGGAATGCCGTTCGGATCCTCTCCGATGAGTCCGGACGGGTGGGCTCCGATCGGGTTGAAGTATCTCAGGCAGATTGCGCTCCATTCCGGATCCGCCCGGCAGAGGTCGGAGAGGATCTCCTCGATCTGAAGTTTTGTGCGCCCGTAGGGATTCGTGGCTTCACCCGTCGGATCGGATTCGCGCAGCGGGAGGCTCTTCGGCGTCCCGTAGACCGTGGAGGAGGAGCTGAAGATGAGGCGCTTGACGCCAGCCTTCTTCATGGCTTCAAGGAGCCGGATCGTGCCGATCAGATTGTTGTCGTAATACTCAAGGGGTTTCACCACGGATTCGCCCACGGCCTTGAGGCCGGCGAAGTGGATGACGGCTTCGATCCCTTCTTCGCGAAGCGTCTTTTCGAGGCGCGCTTCGTCGCGGATGTCGCCTTCAATGAATTTCGGAGTCTTTCCCGTGATTGCAGCAATGCGCCCGGCGACGCCCTGGTCGGCATTGGAGAGGTTGTCGTAGAGCACCGGTTCGCGCCCTGCTTCCTGAAGCACCACAGCCGTGTGGGAGCCGATAAAGCCCATGCCGCCCGTCAGAAGTACGCGCATACAATCATCCTATTGTGTATTCTCGGGAAAAAGCGGAGCATGAAAAGCAAAGCCTTCCATGCCTCCTGCAGAAGCGAATTTTGCCCCGGACCGGGTGCATACAGCAAGCTGAGCCTAAAGGAGTCGAAGAGCCATGCCTGAAAGAAGAACCTCAGCCGTTCTTGCGGCGCTCGCGCTCTTGGGGCTCAGCATTGCCGGAGCGGCATATGCCAAAACGCCTGATGAGGTTCGGGCGGCATGCCGCGCTGAAGGACGGCCCTGCGTCGGGCTCGTGCTTTCCGGCGGCGGCGCCCGCGGTTTCGCGCATGTGGGCGTAATACGCGTGCTTGAGGAACTCGGCGTCAAGATCGACGTGATTGCCGGAACGTCCATGGGTTCCATGGTCGGTGGCGCCTATGCGGCGGGCTTCACGCTTTCCGAGCTCGAGAATACGGTTCTCGGTGTCGACTGGGACCGCATGCTCGGTCCCCGGCCGGATCGTCAGCTCGTCAACTGGCGCAGAAAGCTTGACGACTATAAGAGCCTTCCGTCGAGCGGACTCGAAATGTCCCACGAGGGAACGCCGATGTTGCCTGCGGCTTTTGTGCCTTCGGAAGAGCTTGAACTTTTTCTTGCCCGAAAAACCTCGGCCTTCGACATGGTGCGGGACCTTTCACGGCTCCCGGTTCCCTTTGCTGCGCCCGCAACCAATCTGGTGACGGGCTACCGCGTCGTTATGCAGAAGGACTGCACGCTGAGGGAGGCCATGCGCGCGTCCATGTCCATTCCGGGTGCTTTTTCCCCGGCGCAATATAAGGGCGAGCTTCTCGTGGACGGCGGCCTCGTCGACAATCTTCCCGTTGGGCTCGCCCGTGAAATGGGGGCGGACGTGGTGATTGCCGTGAATGTCGGCACGCCGCTCTCGGAAAAGGAGAAGCTCACGAATGTTGTCGGCGTGATGGCGCAGATGGTGAATCTCCTCACGGAACAGAACGTAAGGAAGTCGTTGGGCGAACTCTCTTCCCGGGATATTCTGATTACGCCCGATCTCGCGGAATATTCTTCCGCCGACCTCAAGAAAAGCGCGGAGATCATCGCCCGCGGAGAGGAGGCCGGGCGAAAGGCTGCAGAGCGGCTCAGGGTACTCGCGCGGCCGAAGGTTGAATGGGCCGCGTGGAACAAAGCCCGTACGGAACTTTTTGATCCGCCTGAAAGGAAGAAGGCCCGGGTCTATGAAGTGCTCGTTGACGAAGGCCGGAATTCCCGCATTCCTCCCGAGAGGACCATTGAGCGTGCGGCAATCCGGCCGGGCAGCGAGCGTACGCGCGGCGAACTCGATGCCGCGGCGCGCTCCGTCTTTGCGGACGGATATTTTGAAAGCGTGACGTATCGGCTCGATCCGGGGCCTGACGGGACTTCCGTCGTGGTGCTCGAGCCCCGCGAAAAAGATTCCGTCTGGTCGAGCGTGCGTTTCGGCGGGTCGCTCGAAACCGATTTCGATAAGGTGAGTTCCTTCAACTTCCTCTTTGCGCATTCCTGGCATCTCCTCAACAGCTGGGGGGCGGAATGGCGCAACGAAATTCAGATCGGCGAGCGCCAGCGCTTCCTCTCAGAGTTCTATCAGCCGCTCGGAACCACGCTGCCGCTTTTCATTCAGCCGAGCATTTCCTTTGAACGTCAGTCCTACGACATCTACGGCACGGAAGGGAAGCAGGCGATTGCACGCTGGCGTGCGACCCAGTTCGACAGTCAGGTGCTTTTCGGCTGGGAAATGGCGAGACTCGGCTATGCCGGCATTTCCGCAGGCTGGATTTCCATGCGGGTCAAGCCGGAGATCGGCCGCGATCCGCCGCCTCAGGAACGCTACGAAGCGCCCTATATCGGCGCGCATCTCTTCCTCGATACGCTCGACAACGTGAGCTTCCCGACCAAGGGATATCGCCTCACGGCCGAGGGGAGAACGAGCGACGAAAATATTGACGGCCGCGGCGGCACGCACGTCTTCGAAGTGAACGTGCTCGTTCCCTGGAGCAGGGAAAAATGGACGGCGCTTCTTGAGGCAGAGATCGGCCGAACGACCGTTTCCGGCGCTTTTCAGCTCGGCGGCGCGAGCCGCATGGTGGGGTCGCCCTACGGACGCTGGTCCGGATCCCGTCTGGAATACGCGCGCTTTGCGCTCGCGAGAAATATTTCGGAATTCATGCCGCTCGAGGCTCCTGTCTGGGCCGGCGTGCAGACGGAATTCGGGCGCGCCTGGAACAGCGTGATGGGCGACGACCTGACGAGCGGCGGGCGCGACTGGCATAAGTCGGTATCAGCCTATGTCGGCGTCGACAGCCTGATCGGGCCGGTGATGCTGACGGTCGGCCGCACCATGGGGGAAGGTACCGGGATTTACTTCCTCTGGGGATATCGGGAATGAAGGCGCGTCAGGCGGCAAAGCCCGCACGCGCATCGTCTCGCGGCGAGAGGCCGAAGAATTTGCGGTAGTCGTTCGTGAAATGCGAGCTGCTTGCGTATCCAACCTCAAATGCCGCGCCGGAAACGGTTTTTCTGCCGCTTCTGAGGATGTTTCTGCCTTCGTAGAGGCGCAGGATTTTTTGGTACTTGATGGGGGAGAAGCCCGTCATATTCTTGAAGTGCCGGTGGAGCGACGGTTCCGAGAGGCCGATGTTTCCGGCAATGTCCGCGACCGAAATGGGCTCGCGGAATTTTTCCTTGATCATGGAAACCGCAGCGGCAATCTGATGGGAGTGCGTGCCGTAGGAGCAGACGCTGCGGATCCAGGCGCCCTGAGGTCCGAGGAGAAAGCGCGCGTGCAGCTCACGGATCAGAATCGGAGCAAGAAGGGAAATTTTCTCCGGTGCATCAGAGAGCTCGAGGAGGCGCCGGAAGTTCTGCGCGATGTCTTCCTCGCAGCGCGTGACGAAAAAGGGCTGCCCCGCCGGGTCGTCCGGAGCTTGAGCGTGGCCAAGCATGAGGGAGAGCTCCGCCATGAGGTCGCGGTTGAGTTCGAGAACGCAGGAAAGGAAAGGCTTCTCAATGGAGGCTTCTTCAATCGTCGTGAAGGATGGGAAGTCAATGCAGGTGACTACCACGTCGCCCGGACCGTAGACATGCTCAATGTCGCCGACGCGCGTGCGCTTGCGCCCCTGGAAAATGAGCGCGGCATAGGGCTTCTGAAATGAGCGCTTTTCACCGCGTTCGATGCGCTTGACGACATTGAATCCGGCAATGCCCGTGGGGTTGAAGTCGATGGCGCCGGCATGCTGCATTGCAAGGCGTGCAAGCGCTTCGCGAGTGGAATCAAGAATGAAAGGCATAAAGCGTTTCTGGAAAGTATTTCATATTTCCAAAATGATAGTTTGGAATATAAAAAAAAGTACGTCCTGAGAGTTTTTAGCAGGTATTTGAGATTTTGCCTGTCTGTTACCTGCAGGCTGATTTCTAAACTCCATCTTGTCGCGAATGAAGAGCGACACCGAGAAACTTCTGAGGACGAGAGAAATGCACAAGTTGATCAAAATGACGGCCGCCGTCGGCGCCGCTGGCATCATGGGATCCGCCGGTTGGGTCGCGGCGGCGGAACTGAGTCCCTCCACCGATCGCGCCGGGAATCGGTTTCCCGATACGGGTATGGCCATCGCAGATCCGCGTGTGGCACTCCCTGAAAATTGGTCCGACTGGGTGCTTTATCGGACATCAGACCGCGGCAGCGTGATTGAGGACATGTATGCGCCAAAAGAAGTCATGACGGCGATGAAGAAGGCAGAAAGCTTCCCCTATGGAACACGCCTGCTCCTCGTTGAATACCACTCTCGTTCCGGGGAGCGTGCAGGCGTGCGGCGCTACATTGTCATGCAAAAGGAAAAAGGCTGGGGAGCCATTTATCCAGAAAGTCTGCGCAACGGGGAGTGGGAGTACCAGGCCTATCACGGAGATCGCAGAGCCTTTACGGAGAGCGAGGATCCGGTAAGCCGATGCCTTTCCTGTCACCTGAGTGCGGCGTCGAGCGACTATGTGTATTCCGCGGAGGATCTGAAAGCTGCTGCGCGCAGAAATTGATTGGGTAGAAAGAAAGTGTTATGCAGCGAAGAAAAATACTTGCGTTTGCCGCGACAAGCATGCTTGTCCATCAGGGCGCAGGCGCCGCGGAGACAACCACAATGAAGATTCAGATTGAAGCCAGAGGAAAGAAATGGACGATTTCCCTCGAAAACAATGAGACGGCCCGCGCGCTTTATGCAAAGCTTCCGCTCACGCTCGACATGGAGGACCTTTATGGCCTGGAACTTTGTTGTCGCTTCCGCAAGGCGCTTCCGGCCCGGGAAGTCGAGATGCGCGGCTATGAGATAGGCGAGGTTGTCTATTGGCCGCCGAGGCACAGCTTTGTGATTCTCTACCGACAGAACGGCGAAGCCTTCGACATGCAGTCGGTCGGCAGAGTTGAGAGCGGGATTGACGAACTTGCTCAATTGGGAGATGCAAAGACTCGGCTCACGCGGGCAGAGTGATCGGACAGTCGCCGAAATGAAAAAGCCGGAGTCTCCCTCGGTGGAGATCCCGGCTTTTGGAATTTCAGCTGCAATCAGAGGGCTTCAGATTTTCCGCCTCCCGGAGGGATGTTCTTGACGGCGAGGTTGAGCGCCTTGAGCGAGATGCTGATTTCGCTCGAGAAGAGAAGCGCTGAAAGCACGATGAGGAGCGTTGCGGCTACAAGAATCACGCTCTCGAGCACCATGAGATTGATACCGAGGAAGCGGCTTCCGACGCTCACGGCAACGAGGAGTGCCGAGAGGAGTGCGGAGAGCGCAACCGACAGCATGCCGCGGCGCAGGAGCGAGGCGCGCATGTAAAGAAGATCGATTTCCTCGTCGATGATGGGAAGCAGCGCTTGAGAGGCGTCTTCGCGGCGCTTCTTCATCAGCTGACGGATACGGTTCGTCGCGTGGTTGTAGCGGTTCGTCATGCAGATCATGAGAAGGCCCACGCCGGAAATGAGCGTAATGGGGCCGAGCGCCAGAGCGAGCGACTGATTGAATTCAGTGATGTTGATCATTTCAGGCCTCCGTTAGTCCATGGGCAGCGGGGACTTGCCCGGAAGGTGCTCGATGGCCATGCGAAGCGCATGCAGGGAGACGCGGACCTCAAGGCTGAAGTAGGCGGTCGATGCAACGATGAGCGCGAGTGCAAACCCGAGCCAGATCGAGGAGGCGAAGACGAAGTTGAGATCCGAAAGGTGCGCGAAGACGTTCGTTGCGACGAGAAGACCCGAGCAGACGTCCGAAAGGACGAGGCAGAGCATCGCGCGGCGCAGATACTTGGCGCGGCGGAAGATCAGGTGAATCTCGCGGTCGATGTCGGGCTCGTTCTCATAGTCGCCTGCTTCGCGGCGGGCGAGCAGCTGACGGATGCGGTCCGTCGTGTGGTTGTAGCGGGCAACCATGCAGAGGAGCATCAGGCCGACGCCCGAAATGAGCGTGATCGGCGTGAGCGAATTGGCAAGCATGCCGGAAAAGAAGTCCATGACAGAGCTCCTGATCAGGCCGCTGCCGGGGCTTCCAGGAGGAAGTCGGCAATCTTCGGATTCACGATGCGCTTGAAGTCTTCGGTCGAAATGATGATCGAGACGTCGCGTCCGCCCGCATTGAAGGCGAGCTCGTCGTAGCGCGTGAAGAGCGTCGGGTCGCAGATGAGCTCAAGATCCGGGTGGAAGCTTACGGGAGGAACAGCTCCGAAAATGCAGCCCGTGAGCTCCATCACTTCCTCAGGAGAGGCAAGCGATGCCCTGCGGCCGCCGACGGCTGCGGCGAGCTTTACGAGGTCTGCCTGCATGTCGGCAGGAAGAACGCCGAGGACGTGCTTCTTGACGCCGTTGCCCTTGACGGTGCAGCAGAGGGCTTTGGCGCCCTGGCCGAGTTCGGTGCCGCGGATTTCCGCAACAGACTGGCTGGACTGTCCGGCCTGGGGGTGATGGACGACGCGGAAGCGGGCGCCGCCTTCAGTGAAGAGCGTCGTAAGGCGCTCGAGGACGTGGTCGATCATGATGAGAGCGAGAGGCTTGGGTCAGAAAGCGTTTTTCTTATGTGCCGCGCTTAGAATACGCCGGTTCAGGCGGAAAACTTTTGCGCGGCTTTTTCTAATAGAAAACCGGAAAGTGTACGCCTGCAGGTGATATTTTTCTTCTTCAAGGATGCTTTTGATGGAAATTCCTCAGGGCGTGGTTCTGGCATTCGACTTCGGCCTCGCCCGCACGGGCGTGGCAGTCGGCAATACTCTTACGGGTACGGCGCGGGCGCTGGCGATCATTGATTCGCCGACGAATGACGCACGCTGGCAGGGCATTGCGCCGCTCATTGAGGAGTGGCAGCCGGCATTCCTCGTGGTCGGCGTGCCGCGCATGGGAGACGGAACGCCGTCAACCCTTACGGCGCGCTGCGAGCGATTCGCGAGGCAATTGGGCGGACGCTTCCGGAAAAAAGTCTTCACCGTTGACGAGCGTTTTTCTTCCGTTGAGGTCTCAAACGGCCGCGAGCGCATCGACGATAAGGCTGCGGCCGTCATCCTTGAGCAGTTTTTCCGCGAGGTCGGTGCGGCTTCGTATTCTTCCAGCTTAGAGTGAACCATGCGATACGTTGTCGGTTCCGTAAGACTCGTCTGTCTCTTCTTTCTGACGATCTTCATCTTCTTTGTGGCTATCGGCATCCTCCCGGTGCTTCAGGCCCGTTCGCGCGCCAAGGTGATCAAAACCCTGGCGCCCGTCATTCCCTGGGTGCTCGGGATGAAGGTCGCCGTCAAGGGCCGCATTCCGAATGAAGCGGCCGCCCACGGCGTGCGCGAGGATGGTCCGGGGTATCTCGTGAGCGCGAATCACATTTCCTTCATGGACATCTTCCTCATGGATTCCATCCTGCCGGTGCGCTTCATCGCCAAGAAGGAAATCGGCAGCTGGCCTGTCTTCGGGTCGATTACGACCCATGTCGGCACGATCTACATCGACCGCTCGAGAAAGCGCGCCGTGCTGGAAGTGGCGGAAGCCATGGCGGCTGCGCTGAAGGAAGGCACCAACGTCCTCTTCTTCCCGGAAGGCACGACGGGTCCGGGCGATAAGCTTCTTCCCTTTTATGCCAATCTTTTCGCCGCGGCGGAGCCTGCCGGTGCGGAACTCCTCCCGGTAACGATTCGCTATACGCTCGACGGCAAGACGTCGCTCATTCCCGCATATGCGAGCCTGCCGCTCTGGACGGTGCTGAAGCAAATTGTCTTTACCCCGGGGCTCGTCGCGGAAGTCACCATCCTCGATCCGATCCCGACGGCGGGGCGCGACCGGCGCGAGCTCGCGCTCGAAGCCTCCCGCGTCATGGCTGGCGCGCTCGGCTGGCCCGATGCGACGGCAGAGAAGGAAAAGGCGCGCGAAGAAAAGCTTCGCCAGGCAGGCGTGCATCACGCTGACGCCGCCCGGGCGTAAGCAGCGCCTCAGAAAGCAAAAGGCAGGACGCTCAACAGCATCCTGCCTTTTTTGACGATTGGAGACGGATTTCAGGAGTAGGCCTTCGGATCCGCCCAGCAGGGACACTTTTCCGTGAAGATTCGCCTGTCGCGGATTCTGAGTGCCGTAAGTTCGCCGCCCCAGAGGCACCCCGTGTCGATTGCCATCAGGTCGGGGCGGTTGATGAGGCCGAGCGTCGACCAGTGCCCGAAGCAGACGGGCGTGCCCGCCGTCTTCCTAAACGGATAGTCGAACCAGGGCATGAGGTTCGGGGGCGCCTTCCCCGTGCCTTCCTTCTGATCAAAGTCGAGTTCGCCGGTTTCGCGATCGACAAAGCGGATTCGGGTGAAGCCGTTGAGAATCGCGCGCATGCGGGCTTCGCCTTTGAGATCGGGATCCCACTGCGTGCTGCCGTACATGCCGGCAAGCGCTTCCTTCCAGTGCTTCCCGGAAAGGCAATGCTCCGCCTCCCGCGCGAGCATTCTGGCTGTCGGCAGATCCCAGGCGGGATTCATGCCCGCATGGACGAAGGTGATGCCCTCGCGCTCAATCATGAGCGGCCGGGCGCGGAGCCAGTCGATGAGCTCGTCGCGGTCGGGGGCCGACAGAATGTCGGAGATGGTGTCGCGGCGATGAACGCTGCCGGCGCCGGCGGCTACGGCGAGCAGATGAAGATCGTGATTCCCGAGAAGCGTTTCGGCGCGGCTCCCGAGGCTCTTCACAAAGCGAAGCGTTTCAAGCGATTTCGGGCCGCGGTTCACAATGTCGCCGAGGAAAAGAAGTTCAGCATCTTCCGGGATCTGTTCGAGCAGTCCCTTCAGGCTTTCAAGACATCCCTGAAGATCTCCGATCGCGAAAAGTTCGCGCGCCATGCGAAATGTCCTCCGTTTCTTGCTCAGTTGCGTCAATGCGCGCTAAGCTCCTGCGCGCATCTCTCGTGCGCAGGCATTCTAAAGCGGCATCTGCTTGGAGGATGTCCTGTCGGTCCAGCGATATTCAAGGTTTGAGTTCATATGAAGCCCGTCCGTAAAGTAGTCTTCCCCGTTAATGGTCTCGGCACCCGCTTCCTTCCGGCCACCAAGGCGATGCCGAAGGAAATGCTCCCGGTCGTCGACAAGCCCCTCATTCAGTACGCGCTTGAAGAGGCTGCCGCCGCCGGCGTGACGGAAATGATCTTCGTCACCGGCCGCCACAAGCGCGCCATTGAAGACCATTTCGACCGCTATCCGGAACTCGAGCGCGAGCTTGAGATGAAGGGCAAGGAAGAGCTCCTTGAAATCGTCCGCGGCATTGTTCCGCCGGGCGTGCGCTGCATTTACATTCGCCAGCCTATTCCGCTCGGACTCGGCCATGCCGTTCTTTGCGCTCAGCCCGTGGTGGAGGATTCTCCCTTCGCCGTGATCCTTGCCGACGACCTGATTGACGGCAAGGTCTCGACGACGCTGCAGCTCATCCGCGCCCGCGAGGAGCAGGGCGGCGGTTCGGTCGTCGCCGTTCAGGACGTGGCGCCCGAAGAAACGAAGAAGTACGGCATTGTGAGCGTTGACGACCAGACGCAGAACACGTCCCGCCTGCGCGGCATCGTTGAGAAGCCTGATCCGAGCGTTGCGCCTTCGCGCCTTGCCGTCATCGGCCGCTATGTCTTTGAACCCGAAATCTTCGACCACCTCGCGAAGATTGCTCCGGGCGTCGGCGGCGAAATCCAGCTTACCGACGGCATCGCCTCGATGCTCAACGAATCGCCCGCCTACGCACACCGCTTTGAAGGCACGCGCTTTGACTGCGGCAGCAAGCAGGGGTTCCTCGACGCCACGATTCACTTTGCCCGCAAGCGCGGCTTCCGCATCGGCTGATCGCCCGCTCTCTGAATCCACGAAAAAACGGCCTGTCGGAGAAAGTCCTTCAGGCCGTTGGCATTTTCGGAGGCTCGTGAGGAGCTACCCGGCTCTCACTTTTTTGAGAAGCGCCGTCGTCGAGCGCTGGTGCTCAAATGTAATCGTGATGCACTTTCCGCCCCAGGTGGCGGCGAGCTTTGCTTCCGGAAGGTCTTCGGGTTCATAGTCGCCGCCCTTGACGTAAATCTCGGGGCGGGCGAGCTCAAGCGGCTTCAGCGGCACTTTTTCCGGGAAAATCACGACAAGATCGACGGATTCGAGCGCTGCGACGACAGCCGCACGGTCGGCTTCCGTATTGATCGGACGGTCGTCGCCCTTGCCGAGCATTCTGACGGAGGCGTCGCTGTTGATGGCGAGCACGAGGCTCCCGCCCAGCGCTCTTGCCTGCGCGAGATAGGTGACGTGTCCGCGGTGAAGGATGTCGAAGACGCCGTTGGTGAAGACGACAGGTTTGGGGAGCTTTGCCGCACGAAGAGGCAGCTCTTCCATCGTGCAGATCTTCTTTTCAAATGACGGCGGCGGGCAGCAAAGGCTCATTGTGCTTCTTCCATGAAGGACGCCATCCAGTCGGAGCGGACGGCAGAAAGGAGATCTCGGGCAGTGTGCGTGGCATCGGGCGAGGGTTCCGGGAGCGATTTCCCGTCGGTGCCGAGAAGCACGCGTTCAGGAAGTCCGGCAAGGCGTCCTGCGGTGCAGTCGCCAGGCTTGTCTCCGAAGATGATGGAGCGGCTGAGGTCGATCTGCAGCGCTTCCGCCGCGGCAAGAATCATGCCGGGTTTGGGCTTCCTGCAGTCGCAGTCGATGCGCCAGGGCGGGAGCGCCTTTTCCGGATGATGCGGACAGAAGCGCACGTCGGCGATGGGTGCGCCCGCACGGGCGAACTCGTCCTTCATCCAGTCGGTGAGCTTCTGGAAGTCCTCAATGCTGTAGTAGCCCCGTCCGATGCCGGACTGGTTGGTGACGACAACAAGAAGGAAGCCTTTGTCGTGCAGGATCCGGGCGGCTTCAAGCACGCCCGGAATCCATTCGAAATGCTCCCGGTCGTGGACGTAGGCGTGATCGATGTTGATCACGCCGTCGCGGTCGAGAAAAGCGGCGCGCGTCATCAGGCGACGGTCGGATACTCTTTGAGGAGCACCTTCATGTAGTCGGACGTGCCTTCCTCGACGGAGCGGAACTCAACGTCGCAGCCCGCGGCGCGAAGCTTCTCGAGGTTGGCCTGCGTGTAGGCCTGATACTTGCCCTTGAGCGCTTCCGGGAACGGAATGTACTCAATTTCGCCGGCGCCCACGGCTTCTTCGAGCGTGTAGGCGGGAAGTCCCTCGCTCTCGCGAATGGTGTTGACGACGGAGAGCGAAACGGCGTTGAAGGGCTGAGCGCGGCCGGTGCCGCAATTGAAGACGCCCGACACCGGACGATCGAGGAAGTGCATGAGAACCTTGCAGACGTCCTCGACGTAGACGAAGTCGCGCTCCTGCGCGCCGTTGGCGTAGCCGAGGCAGCCTTCAAAGAGCTTCACCTTATGGTCGCGCCGGTACTGGAAGTACTGGTGGAAGGCGACGGAGGCCATGCGGCCCTTGTGCTGCTCGTGGGGGCCGTAGACATTGAAGTACTTGAGGCCGATAACGGGGGCGCGAAGGTACCCGAGCTCGCGGCGCAGCACCTGGTCGAAGAGGTACTTCGAGTAGCCGTAGACATTGAGCGGACCTTCGTAGCGGACGTCTTCGATGAATTCGGTGTGCGCGCCATAGGTGGCGGCCGACGAGGCGTAGATGAAGGGGATGCGCAGCTCCTGAGCCCAGCGGTAGAGCTCAAGGGTGTAGCGGTAGTTGTTCTCCATCATGTACTTGCCGTCGAGCTCCATCGTGTCCGAGCAGGCGCCCTGATGGAAGATTGCTTCCGGCTTCGGGGCCGTGCCGGCGCGGACGCGCGCGATGAAGTCGCGCTTGTCGAAGTAGTCCGAAATCGCGCATTTCGTGAGATTGACGAACTTCTCGCTCTTCTCAAGATTGTCGACGGCGATGATGTCGGTAACGCCGCGCTTATTGAGCGCGATCACATTGTTGCAGCCGATGAAGCCGGCTGCGCCCGTAACGAGAATGCTCATTCAGATTCCTAAACGGAAGGGAAACAAAAAACCAGAAGGGCGTCATTCGCGGCCGTCTGAGGCTCACGCGAAGAGCTCCTCATAGGATACTGCAGCGGTGCCGAGTTTCCCGACAACGATGCCGCCGGCGCGGTTGGCAATCCGGACGGCGTCCTCAATCGGCATGCCGGTTGCGAGCATCGCGGCGAGAATGGCGATCACGGTGTCGCCCGCGCCCGAAACGTCGAAGACTTCGCGCGCCTGTGCGGGCACGTTGAATTCTCCCTCGGGCCCGAAAAGCGTCATGCCTTCCTCGGAGCGCGTGAGGAGCAGGTAGGAAAGATTGAGTTCGCGGCGCAGGTTCTGGGCGCGCTCGATGAGCGAGGCTTCCGACGACCAGCTTCCGACGACCTGGCGCAGCTCCGCGCGGTTGGGCGTAATGACCGTGGCGCCGCGGTAGCGGCTGTAGTCGTCGCCCTTGGGGTCGACGAGAATCGGGAGGTTTTTCGCGCGGGCGCTTCCAATCATGTCGGCGATGTGCGAGAGCCCGCCCTTGCCGTAGTCGGAGAGCACGAGCGCATTGGTTTCCGAGAGAAGTTCGTTGAAGAGGCCGAGGTGGCGCTTCAGAACTTCTTCGGCCGGGAAGGCCTCAAAGTCGCAGCGCACGAGCTGCTGCTGACGGGCGACGACGCGAAGCTTCACCGTCGTATTGAGGGCCGGATCGAATTCGATCCGGGGCGTAATGCCTTCCTCGATGAGGAGCCTTTCAATCGTGCGGCCCGCTTCGTCGCTGCCCAGAACGGAAAGGAGCGTGGAGGACGCCCCCACGGAGGCGATGTTGCGCGCAACGTTGGCGGCGCCCCCGAGGCGCTCCTCGGTGCGCGTCACGCGCACGACGGGAACGGGTGCTTCCGGGGAGATGCGTTCGGCGTCTCCGAACCAGTAGCGGTCGAGCATGGCGTCGCCCGCAACGAGAACGCGGGCTTTTTGAAGCTGAGCTTTATCCATTGGTGGCACTTCAGGATCAGATGGAGAGGTTGAGCCTCTCCGGAATCAATTTCTCCGGATTGTAAATGGGCCTTTCTGCCTGCGCGAGATCGGCAATTCCCGCTGTGCCTCCTGGTTAAAATTAAAGGCTTACTTCAGAAGCGGTACGGGGCTCTTCAAATTAACGGGCCTTGCGCGCTTCCATTCGGTTTCTGTCCGGAGATATAGAGAGATGCAGCTTGATTCTTCCATTTTCAAGGCGTACGACATTCGCGGCATAGTCGACAAGACACTTACCGAAGAGGCTGTCCGTGCTGTCGGCCGGGTGCTCGGTACTCTGGCGGTGGAAGCTGGAGCCCCCTCATTCTGCGTGGCCCGCGACGGCCGCGTTTCCGGCGAGCGGCTGCTCAATGCCCTGATTGACGGCATTGCCTCAACCGGAATCAAGGTGCTCAATGCCGGCGCAGTTCCGACTCCCGTTCTTTATTACGCGACGAAGTACTTTGGAAACGGCACCGGCGTTGCGGTGACGGGGTCGCACAATCCCCCGGAATGGAACGGCCTCAAGATGATGGTCGCGGGGGTAACGCTCTTTGCCGACAAAATTCAGGACATCCGCCGCCGCGCGGAAGCCGGCGACTGGATCACGGCGGAAAAGCCCGGTGAAGTCGAGGTGATCGACGCCGTCGACCCGTACATTGAAAAAGCGCTTTCCGGCATCAAAATAGAGCGTCGTCTGAAGGTCGTGGCGGATGCCGGAAACGGCATCGGCGGCCCCACCATGCTGGCGCTTTTCTCGCGCGTTGATGTCGACCTGATCCCGCTCTTCTGCGATCCGGACGGCACCTTCCCCAATCATCATCCCGATCCTTCGAAGCCCAAGAACCTTTCGGACCTCATTGCCCGAGTGAAGGAAACGGGGGCGGACTACGGCTTCGCGATCGACGGCGACGGCGATCGCCTCGGCGTCGTCACCAATACGGGCGACATCATTTTCCCCGATCGCCTCATGATGCTTTTCGCGGCCGACATTCTTACCCGTCATCCGGGCGAGCCGATCGTCTATGACGTCAAGTGCTCGAGAAAGCTCGTCGACTGGGTGCAGCAAAAGGGCGGCATTCCGACCATCAGTCCGACGGGGCATTCGCTCGTGAAGGCGAAGCTGCGCGAAACGAAGGCGCCCTTTGCGGGCGAAATGTCCGGGCACCTCTTCTTTAATGACGAGCGCTGGACGGGCTTTGACGACGGCATCTATGCGGCTCTGAGACTCCTTGAGATTCTTTCCCGCTCCGAGGATCCGTCCGAAACGCTCAGGAGCCTTCCGAACGCCATCAATACGCCGGAACTCCAGATTCCCATGGAAGAAGGCGCGCCCAGGCGCTTTATTGAACGCTTCAGCGCCGGATGCAGGTTCGACGACGCCGAACATGTGATTACGGTGGACGGCGTCCGCGTGGAATGGAAGGACGGGTTTGCGCTTGCGCGCTCGTCCAATACGACGCCCGTTGTGGTGCTCCGCTTTGAGGGCGACACGCCGGAAGCGCTCGCGCGCATTGAAAAGCGCTTCACGGACGAAATGAAGCGCATTGACCCTTCGATCGCCATTCCTGCCTGAAGGAACCATCCGATGACATCCGCTTCCAGCAAAAAGAATCCGGATCCTCAGGGCGTGCCTTTCCTGCGCGACAGTGCTCCAGACCGCACGGAAATCCGCGCCTGTGGCATTAAGCTCGACATTTCCCGTCAGCGCATTTCCGCCGCGGACTTCGACGGCCTTCTGAAGTTCGTTGAAAAGAAGGGACTTCTCGAGGCTCACCGGGCGATGGTTCAGGGGGCAACCGTGAACCAGGGCGAACATCGTCAGGCGCTTCATACGTCGCTGCGCGCGTTTTCTGCCGAGGCGCCGCGATACGACGAGGTGCTCGCCGAAAGAAAGCGCCTCTTTGACTTCGCGCAGCGCGTGCGCGACGGCCGCTGGCGCGGCTGCCGCGGCGACCGCATCACCGATGTGATCAATATCGGGATCGGCGGCTCGGAAATGGGCCCGCTTGCGGTCTGGCATGCGCTCAGAACGGCGAACCCTGATCTCAGGCTTCACTTTCTCGCTTCCGTCGACGGCGTGCTCCTCGAGCGCATTCTTTCCGTCTGCAATCCCCGCTCAACCCTTGTCGTCGTTTCCTCAAAGAGCTTTACGACCCGCGAAACGCAGGTGAATGCAACAGCCGTCGATCAATGGCTTCTTGACAACGGTATTGTGGGGGCCGACCGCAGCCGCCATATGGTGGTGGTGTCCGCCAATCCCGAAGCCGCCGACATCATGTGCCTGCCGCCTGAAAACCGCTTCCGTCTCTGGAATTGGGTGGGCGGCCGCTTCTCGGTCTGGAGCTCCATCGGCCTGCCCGTCGTGCTCGCGCTGGGAACGGAGGCTTTTACCGAATTTCTGATGGGCGCCAATGAAATGGACCGTCATTCGGTTTCAGCTTCCGAAGCCGAGAACATTCCGGTACTCCTCGCCATGATGGAGTACTGGAATGCGACCAGGATGGGCATTACGTCTCACTGCCTGCTGCCCTATGACGAAAGACTTCGCATCATCGTGCCCTGGCTGCAGCAGCTCGAGATGGAGTCGCTCGGCAAGACGCACGGACCTGACGGGCATCTCGTTGAAGGCAATACCGGACTCGAGGTCTGGGGCGCCAACGGCAACGAAGGTCAGCACAGCTTCTACCAGTGGCTGCGCGACGGAACCGGACGGACCAGCATTGACCTCGTCTGGAGCGAAATGCCGGGGCACCGCTATGCCGAGCACTACCGCGTGCTTCTTGCAAATGCCCGTGCGCAGGCCGAAGCGCTCGTCATGCGCGGCCCGGACAGTCCCTTCTTCAACGCTGTATCGACGATCGTGCTCGATGCCGTGACGCCGAGGCGCCTGGGGGCGCTGATGGCCATGTACGAACATAAAACCACGATGCTCGGCCACCTCTTCGGGCTCAACCCCTTCGATCAGCCGGGCGTTGAGCTCGGCAAGCGGCTTTCAAGAAGCGCGGAAAGAGGACTCGATCCGAAGAAGGCTCTCGCCGAGGCGAGCGCATCATGACGGGGGCGAGGCGCATCCTCATCATCAAGTCTTCGTCGATGGGAGACATCATTCATGCGCTCCCCGTAGCGCATGACATCCGCAGGGCGCTCCCTGACGCACGGATCGACTGGGTGGCTGAGGAGAGCTTCCGGGACATTCCTCTTCTTGCGCCTGCGGTTGAAGCCGTGCGCGTCACGGCCTTCCGCCGCTGGCGAAAGTCTCTCCTGAGCGCCGGGACGCGTGCGGAAATCGCATCCCTGAAGCGGGAATTGGCAGCTGAGCATTACGACTGCGTTCTCGATATTCAGGGACTCATGCGCTCCGCGCTCGTCGCCCGCTGGACGGGCGTGCCGCCCACCGGCTACACGTGGGGGACCATTCGCGAGCCGCTCGCGTCCCTGGCCTATGCGCACAAGCTCGATCTCCCTGAATCATTGGGCGCCGTAAAGCGGTACCGGCTGGCGGCGGCCGAAACGCTCAGCTATGAAATCGATCCGGAACATCCGCACTTCGGCCTTCTTGCGAAGGGAGAGCCTTCCGTCAAAACGGATGCGAAGACCGTTTCCTTTGCGGTAAATACGAGCCGCGACGAAAAGCTCTGGCCGGATGATTCCTGGATGGAGCTCGGCCGCAGGTTTGTTGCCGAGGGGCTGACGCCCGTCATTTACTGGGGCGGCGCGAAGGAAGAGGCGCGTGCCAAGCGCGTGGCGGCCGGCATTCCCGGCGCAGTCGTGGCGCCGCGCGCCCGGCTTTCCCAGGTTGCCGTGAGCCTTGCTCAGGCTGAACTAATGGTTGGCGTCGATACGGGACTCGCTCATCTTGCCGCAGCGCTCGGATGCCCGAGCGTCGGGATATTCGTTGCAACGCCCACGGAAACGCTCCGCCTCATTGGGGACGGCCCCTGCGAGAGCCTGGGCGGCACCAATCAGATGCCGACAGTCGACGAAGTGTTTGAAGCCTCCCGCCGCGTGCGCGCTCAAAAATAAAGAACCAAAGAATTATGAAAATCACCCCCGGGCTTTACCGCGCCATCACTACCGTGGCGCTTCCGCTTGCAAGTCTCTATCTCATGTGGCGTTCGCGCCGGCAGCCGGCCTACCGCGACTACTGGGACGAACGCTTTGCCTGGGGGACCTATCCTCTGAGAACCCAGCGTCCTCGCGTCTGGATTCATGCGGTAAGCGTCGGGGAAACCAATGCGGCGAAGCCCCTTCTTGAGGCCATGCTTTCCGCCTGGCCCGAGTGCGACGTGATTCTGACGCATATGACGCCCACCGGACGCGAAGCCGGGAAAAAGCTCGTGCGCATGGCGCCCGAGCGCATTCACCAGTGCTATCTCCCCTATGACGCGCCTTATGCGGTTGAGAAGTTCGTGCGTCAGACGCGGCCCACGCTCGGAGTCATCATGGAAACCGAGGTCTGGCCCAATCTCATGAGCGAGATGAAGCGCCGCCAGATTCCGGTGGTGCTCGCCAATGCCCGCGAGAGCGAGAAGTCCCGCGCGCAGGCGGCGCGCTTTATGGACATCATGGCGCCGGCCTTCAGTTCGTTTTCCGCCGTGCTCGCGCAGAGCGACGAGGATAAGGAAAGGCTCGAGAGCCTGGGCGCCGTCGACGTGCAGGTAACGGGAAGCGTCAAGTTCGACATCCGCCCGGACCTCTCTCAGGTGGCGACGGCTAGGGCGCTCGCCGCCCGGCTGACGCGCCCGGTGGTTCTTATCGCCTCGACCCGCGAAGGCGAGGAGGCGATGTTTGCGGAAGCCCTGAAGACGCACGCCGATCTTATGCGAAAAGCCCATGTCGTCCTCGTTCCCCGTCATCCGGAACGCTTCGACCGGGTGGAGGCGCTCCTTAAGGAATCCGGCTTCAGGGTTGCGCGCCGCTCGCAGCTTCAGGCGCCCGAGGAGCTGCCTCCGGATACGGACGTCATCCTCGGCGACAGCATGGGCGAGATGAGCTTTTACTGCGCGCTCGCGAGCGTCACCATCATGGGCGGGTCCTTCGCGCCCTGCGGTTCGCAGAATGTGATCGAACCAGCAATGGCGGGCTCTCCGGTGGTGGTTGGCCCTTCGACCTTCAACTTCGAGCGCATCATCCGCGAAGGCATTGTCGCCGGCGGCATGGTGCAGGTGAAGAACGCCGCGGAAGCGCTTGATGTTGCTCAAAAGTGGCTCGCCGACCCGCAGGAGCGGGATCGGGCAGGCGCCCGGGCAGCAGATTTCGCCCGGCGCTGCGCCGGCGCAACCGGCCGCATGATGGCTGTACTGGAGAAGTTATGGACGTACGCGCGCAAAAACGAATCCCGAATGTACTGACGATCGCAGGCATTGATCCTTCGGGCGGAGCCGGGCTTCTCGCCGACGTGAAGGCGATGAGCGCGCTCGGCGCCTACGCGGCGGGGGTCCCCGCAGCGCTTACCGCGCAGAATACGCGGGGCGTCGCCGGCGTCATGCCGATCCCGGCATCCTTCGTTGAGGCTGAGCTTGAGGCGGTGTTTTCCGACCTTCAGATCGATGCCGTCAAGATCGGAATGCTCAACGACGCCGAGGTCATTGAAACGGTCGCTTCTCAGCTTGAAAAGTATTCCCCGCATTGGATCGTTGTTGATCCCGTCATGGTGGCAAAGAGCGGCGACAGACTCCTGCGCGAGGATGCGCTTGAAGCATTGAAGCGCCGCCTGATGCCGCTCGCAACCCTCGTGACGCCCAATCTCCCGGAGGCGGGAGAGCTCCTCGGCAGGGGCGAAATGGAAAGCCGCAGGGAAATGTCGGCGGCTGCACAGGAAATCAGGGCGAATCTTCATCCGGAATGGGTGCTCGTGAAGGGCGGCCATCTTTCAGGGGAGGAATCTTCGGATTGCCTTTGCGGACCTGAAGGCTTCACGGAATGGTTTACTGCGGCGAGAACAAACACCAAAAATACGCACGGGACCGGCTGCACGCTTTCGTCCGCTATTGCAGCGCTCCTGCCGCAAACGGAAAGCGTTCCTCAGGCAGTAAGACTGGCGAAGGAATACCTCACGGGCGCCATTCGCCATGCCGATGACCTTTCTGTTGGAAGCGGGCACGGCCCCACGCATCACTTCTGGCGGCTGTGGCAACAAATGTAGTTATTTGTAACCATATCGATTTGTTCTCTTGACGATTCCGAAAGTGATCGGCATAATCACATCCTCTTCGGCGCATTAGCTCAGTCGGTTAGAGCAGAGGAATCATAATCCTTGTGTCCGCGGTTCGAATCCGTGATGCGCCACCAAATTTCGAAGGAAGCCCTGCCAGTGTGCGGGGCTTTTTTCTTATCTGCACATTTCACGCAACGGGTATAAGCCGTGACCGCGAAAAAACTCTATCTGCGCAGCTTCGGCTGCCAAATGAACGACTACGACTCCGGGCGCATCGCTGATCTGCTCGAGGAGCGCATGGGTCTTGAAAAGACGGAGAGCCTCGATGAGGCCGACGTCGTCATTCTGAATACCTGCTCAATCCGCGAAAAAGCGCAGGAAAAGGTCTTTTCCGACCTCGGGCGCATTCGCGAGGCGAAGAAGTGCCGTCCCGGCATGATGATTGCCGTGGGCGGGTGCGTGGCGAGCCAGGAAGGAAAGAAGATTCTTGACCGTGCGCCCTGGGTGGATGTGGTCTTCGGGCCGCAGACACTTCACCGCATCCCCGAGCTTCTTGCCGAGCGGGAAAAGACCGGCCGCGCGCAGGTCGACGTGAGCTTCCCAGAAATCGAAAAGTTTGATTCGCTTCCCGCACCGCAGGCGAGCGGCGCGGCGGCCTTCGTTTCTATCATGGAGGGCTGCTCCAAGTACTGCACCTACTGCGTCGTTCCGTATACGCGAGGCGAGGAAATTTCACGTCCGCTCGTCGACGTTCTGGTGGAAGTCGCTCAGCTTGCCGATCAGGGCGTGAAGGAAGTGACGCTTCTCGGGCAGAACGTGAACGCCTATCGCGGAAGGACGCCTGCCGGCGACGAGGCGGACTTTGCGCTCCTTCTCGAATATGTGAGCGAGATTGAAGGAATTGAGCGCATTCGCTACACGACGAGCCATCCGCGCGAATTCACGCAGCGTCTGATTGATGCGTATAAGAAGCTCCCGAAGCTCGTCTCCCACGTGCATTTGCCAGTGCAGTCGGGGTCCGACCGAATCCTCGCCGCCATGAAGCGCGGCTATACGGCGCTTGAATACAAGTCAATCATCCGGCGCCTCAAGGCGGCTCGTCCCGGGATCGCCATCGCCACCGACATCATCGTCGGCTTCCCCGGCGAAACGGAAGACGACTTCGAGCGCACGATGGATCTCATTGAGGACGTCGGGTTTGATGCAAGCTTCAGCTTTGTCTACAGTCCGCGTCCCGGCACGCCGGCCGCACGGCTTCCCGACGACACGCCCTACAGCGTGGAGCTCGCGCGCCTGCAGCGTCTGCAGAAGCGCATTGATGAGAATGCTTCGGAAATCAGCCGCGGCATGCTCGGTAAAATCGAGCGTGTGCTCGTTCTCGGGCCTGCCAGGCGCGGCGAAGGCGAACTGATGGCCCGGACGGACAACAACCGCATCGTGAATTTCCCCGGCCCGGCGTCGCTCATCAATCAGATGGCGAACGTGCGCATTACGGAAGTCTTTCCGCATACGCTCGGCGGCGAACTCGTCTGAGACGCATCTCTAAGGAACTGTCATGTCCGAGGATGGAAAAAAGAAGGCAATGAATGAGGCGCCCGCAAAGGTGGAGCACCTTTCCTTCGTTGCCGCCGACAATGGAGCGGCGCTCGCGCACCTTTGCGGTCCGCTCGATGAAAATCTCCGCCAGATGGAGACGATTCTCAACGTCACGATTTCCCGTCGCGGCGCACAGTTTCGCGTAACGGGCGAGGCGCATGCCGCAAAGCGCGCGCTTCGGGCGCTCGAGGTGCTCCTTGACCGCGTCAACCGCACTGGCAAGGAGCTCACCGTCGACGACGTGCAGTGGCACTTTGTCGGGGGCGACGACGTCTACCGCACCGAGCAGATGGAGTCGGGCGAAATGGGGGCGGGAGAGCCCGTCCTTAAGACGCGCCGGCGCGATCTGCGCGGCCGCACGCCCAATCAGCGCGCGTACCTGAGGGCGATTCTTGAGCACGACATCAGCTTCGGCATCGGGCCGGCAGGCACGGGCAAGACCTATCTCGCCGTAGCGGCCGCGGTCGACGCCTTCGAGCGCGGCACGGTGGAGAGAATCGTGCTCACGCGTCCGGCGGTTGAAGCGGGCGAACGCCTCGGCTTTCTGCCGGGCGACCTTTCTCAGAAGGTCGACCCCTATCTTCGGCCGCTGTACGATGCGCTTTTCGACCTGATGGGGTTCGACAAGGCGCAGCGCCTGATGGAGCGGCAGTCGATTGAGGTTGCGCCTCTTGCCTACATGCGCGGGCGCACGCTCAACAACGCCTTCGTGATTCTTGACGAGGCGCAGAACACGACGGGCGAGCAGATGAAGATGTTCCTCACGCGCATCGGCTTCGGCTCCAAGGCCGTGATCACGGGCGACATCACGCAGATCGACCTTCCGAAGGGCGTTCTTTCCGGCCTCAAGCAGGCGTCGCGCGTGCTCGAGGGCGTGCGCGGCATCAGCTTCACGCACTTCAGAAGCTCCGACGTCGTGCGTCATCCGCTCGTTGCCCGCATCGTTGAAGCCTACGACGCTGCCGCGCAGGCCGAGGAAGCGGCGAGGAAGGCCGAGCGCGAGGCGCGCCGGAACGACCATCGCGAGGAGAACTAATCATGGCGCTTACGCTTCACCTTCAGCAGGCGGGACTTTTTGAGCTTCCGCACCGTTCGACCATGGCGCGCTGGATGCGCGCAGCCCTTGAAGGCCACGACGGGGAGTTCACCGTCCGCTTCGTTCTTGAGGACGAAGGGCGCGAGCTCAATCACCAGTACCGCAGGAAGGACTATGCAACGAACGTTCTTACCTTCGACTACACGCGCGAACCCGTCGTGACGGCGGACATCGTGATTTGTCCTGCAGTGCTCGAGCGCCAGGCGAAGGAGCAGGAGAAGCCCTTCCGGGATCATCTTGCCCATCTCCTCGTTCACGGCGTTCTTCATGCCCGCGGCTACGATCATCTCAATGATGAGGAAGCCGAGGAGATGGAATCGAAGGAGACGGAGATTCTCACGGGGCTCGGCTTCCCCAATCCATACAGCGACCGCATCGGCATGGTCCATGACTGAGCCTGCGCCGCGGTATAGTCAAAGTTTCTGAACTTGTATTTTCTTCAATGTCCAGCGAACCAGCCTCAGGCCGCTCAAAGGGCCTCCTAGACCGCATAGCTTCCGCCTTCCGCAACGGGGAATCCGACGAGGGATCCGCGAAGAACGACTTCGCGGAGGCGCTTTCTGAAGCAAGGGCCAACGGCATTATTGCCGCCGACGCATATTCCATGATCGAGGGGGCGCTCAAGGTCCCGGATCTGCGTGCGTCGGATCTGATGATTCCCCGCGCTCAGGTCGATGCCATCGACCTTTCGCAGCCGAGAACCGAATGGGTCCGCATGGTGCTTGAATCCGGACATTCGCGCTTCCCGGCCGTGGAGGACGACCTCGACAACGTCCTCGGCGTTCTTCACGCGAAGGATCTCCTCAAGCTTCTCATCGATCCCAAAGTCGATCCGAAGACGCTCCTGCGCCCCGCGCGCTTCATTCCGGAGAGCCAGCCCCTCAACGTGCTCCTGCGCGACTTCAAGACGACGCGAAGCCACCTTGCGCTCGTGATCGACGAGTTCGGGAGCATCTCCGGCCTCATCACGATCGAAGACGTGCTTGAACAGATTGTCGGCGACATCTCGGACGAGTTCGATCATGACGACAGCAAGACGAACATCGTGGCCGACGGCGACCGCTGGCGCGTGAAGGCGCTCACGCCGATCGATCAGTTCAACAATTATTTCGGCTCTCAGCTCGTCGACAACTACTGCGACACGATCGGCGGCCTGGTGACAGACCGCTTCGAACACGTGCCCAAGGAGGGCGAGGTGATCGAGGAAAAAGGCTTCCGCTTCCGCATTGAGGAAGGCGACGAGCGGCAGGTTGAAGTCCTTTCCGTTGAACGAATCTGAGAAGGATGGTGCCGTGACGCGCTTCAAATTTCCGGGCGCGCTCGGCGCTGCCTGCCTTTCACTGATTGCCGGTGTGCTTGCGGTTTCGGCGTACGCCCCCTGTCACTACACGTGGCTTGGACTTCCGGCATTTCTGCTCGGCTTTTTCCTGATAGTCAGAGCGGATTCAGTTAAGCCTGCTTTCCTGCGGGCCTGGCTTTTTGCACTCGGGCTCTTTGTGCCCGGGCTCTACTGGACAGTGCGCTCGATGAATGAGTTCGGGCGCCTCCCGATGCCGCTCGCGCTTCTCGGGCTTCTTCTGCTTGCTGCTTTTCTGGCGCTTTTCTGGGGCGCCGCGGCGGGACTTGCTGCCAGGATTTCGAAGACGCTGCTTTCGCGCGCCTTCATGCTGGCCTCCTTTCTTACGCTCGCCGAATGGCTGCGCGGCGAAGGGCTCGCCGACTTTGCGTGGCTTACGCCTGCGCTGGCGCTCCTTGATACGTCGCTTGAGGGGCTTGCTCCC
This sequence comes from uncultured Sutterella sp., assembly GCA_934255515.1. Lineage (GTDB taxonomy): Bacteria > Pseudomonadota > Gammaproteobacteria > Burkholderiales > Burkholderiaceae_F > Sutterella. The sequence goes on along the minus strand of CAKQON010000006.1, from coordinate 22,197 downwards.
CTGGGCGGCGCGCATCTCATCAATTTTGCTTTCTTCACATCCCTCGCGGCGCTCGCGGTGCTCCTTCTCGGAAAATCCAGGGCGCGCTTCTTGCTGCTCCTGATTCCGGTGGCGTTGAAGGGCCTCGGATTCTGGGGCATGACTGAGACCTGGTCGGAGCCGGCGGGCCGTGCGGAAATCCGTCTGATTCAACCCGGACTCCCGGTTGTCGACGGCTGGAGCAGGGCCACGGCAGCTGAGCGCCTCGACGCCGTTTCCAGCCTGATGAAGGAACCCTGGCCGGCCGGGGAAGCCCCGAAGCTTCTTCTCACGCCCGAAGGCATTCTGACGACGGACATTCTGAGACTGAAGCCCGCTGATCAGGAAGCACTGGTCCGCTTTGTCGACGCGGCAGGGGGCGTGCCGATGCTCTTCAACGGCTTCAGGCGCGATGAAGCGGGCGGCTGGCGCAATTCCTCCTTCTTCGTTGCCGACGGGCGCCTCACGGTGACGGATAAAAGAAAGCTCGTGCCCTTCGGGGAGTTTGTGCCGCCGGGCTTCCGGTGGTTTGTGGATCTGCTCGGCATTCCGCTCACGGACCTGACTCCCGGGAGCATGGATCAGAAGAACCTTCAGTTCAGGAAGAACTTCCGTGCGGGCGTTCTCATCTGTTATGAGAACATCGACGGCGAAGTGCTCCGCTCCTTCTGGAAGGACCCGGACGGCGCGCCTCAGCTTCTCCTCGTGACGGCGAATCTCGGCTGGTTCCATCCGATGATGATCGGACAGCACCTCGATATGACGCGGCTTCTCGCCTGGGCTTCCGCCCGGCCTGCGGCGAGCGTCAATATGGACGGCTTTTCGGCTTTTGTCGGCCCGGACGGCCGCGTGACGTCGCTTGCCAGGGGCTCAGGGAAGGATGTGCTTACGCGCGAAGCAGAGCTCCGCGAGGGGCCGGCGACGCCCTATATCCGCTTCGGGAATGCCGCCGCGCTGATTCTGTCCGCACTGCTTGCTCTTGCCGCCTTTATCGCCGGACGGAGAGCGCTGAGGCGCGAGTCTCAGGGCGTCTGAAGCAGGAAGCTTTGTCCCCAGGTGCGCGCCCATTCGCCATGCAGCAGTGCCCGGAGAACGCAGAGCCCGCATGTTGCCGGCCTTCATGCGCGGCAGACGCCTGATTGAGGCGAATATAATTATTGCTTTGCCTCGAGTGCCGCCTCCTGCGGCATTTCCTTCTTATTTTTTGCGCCTCCCCCGCCGGGCGGCGCGGACACGACAATGATTACTTTTCAGGAAGTGATCCTGCGCCTGCAGGAATACTGGAATCGGCAGGGCTGCGCCCTTCTGCAGCCGATCGACATGGAAGTCGGCGCCGGCACCTCTCATACCGCCACGTTCCTGCGCGCCCTGGGGCCTGAACCCTGGCGTGCCGCCTACGTTCAGCCCTCGCGCCGTCCGAAGGACGGCCGCTACGGCGAAAACCCCAACCGCCTGCATCAGCACCATCAGTATCAGGTTGTGCTGAAGCCTGCTCCCACGAATATCGTCGACCTCTATCTCGGGTCGCTGCGCGCGCTCGGCGTCGACACCGAAGTGAACGACATCCGCTTCGTTGAGGACAACTGGGAGAACCCGACGCTCGGCGCCTGGGGTCTCGGCTGGGAAGTCTGGATGAACGGCATGGAAGTGACGCAGTTCACGTACTTCCAGCAGGTGGGCGGCCTCGAATGCAAGCCCATCACGGGCGAGATCACGTATGGTCTCGAACGCCTCACGATGTATCTGCAGAACTGCGACAACGTCTTCGACCTCGTCTTCACGACCTGGAAGGATCCGGACGGCTCCGAGCGCGTTCTCACCTACGGCGACGTCTTCCACCAGAACGAAGTCGAGCAGTCGAAGTACAACTTCGAAGCGAGCGACTGCGACAAGCTCCTCAAGCAGTTCGACTATTTCGAAGGCGAAGCCAAGCGCCTCATGGACCTCAATCTCGCGCTTCCTGCGTACGAGATGGTTCTGAAGGCCGGCCACACATTCAATCTTCTTGACGCGCACGGCGCCATTTCCGTGACGGAGCGCGCCCACTACATCGCCCGCATCCGCGCCATTTCGAGAAATGTTGCGCAGAGCTACTACGACTCGCGCGAGCGCCTCGGCTTCCCGATGCTCAAAAAGCACGAAGCCCGCTGATACGGTTGATGGAGAACAAACAGAAAATGACGAATCTTCTCGTTGAACTGCAGACCGAAGAGCTCCCGCCGAAGGCGCTGAGGAAGCTCTCGGAAGCCTTCGCCGAAGGCGTTCAGAAGAGCCTTGACGAGGCCCACTTCCTCGAAGAGGGAAGCAAAACGACGGTTTACGGTGCGCCGCGCCGTCTCGCCGTCCATATCACGAACGTCCGCGCGGTGAGCCCGGATGAAACCTTCCGCCAGAAGCTCGTGCCGGTCAAGGTCGGCATCGCCGCTGACGGTTCGGCCACGCCCGCCCTTAAGAAGAAGATGGCGGCGCTCGGCATCGACTGCCCGGTTGAAAAGCTCGAGCGCGTCAATGACGGTAAGAATGAACAGCTCGTTTACGAAGGCGTCCGTCCGGGTTCCGAACTCGCGCCCGCCCTTCAGAAGGCGCTCGACTATGCCGTGAAGCACCTCCCGATTCCGAAGGTCATGACCTATCAGCTCGCCGACGGCGAAACGACGGTCTCCTTCGTGCGTCCGGTCCGCTACCTCACGGCGCTCTACGGCGCCGACGTCGTTCCCGTCGTGCTTTTCGGTCTTCAGGCCAGCCGCACGACGCGCGGCCATCGCTTCCATACGCATGAGCCCATTGAGATTGCGGATGCCGACAGCTACGAAGCCGCGATGCGCGCAGCCTTCGTCGAGCCCTGCTACGACGCCCGCCGCGAGCGCATCGAGACCGAGCTCAAGGCTCGCGCCGAGGCGCTTCATGCCACGCCCATCATGCCCGAAGACCTTCTCGAGGAAGTCTCCGCGCTCACGGAATGGCCGGTTATTTATGAGAGCCAGTTCGAAAAGGAATTCCTCCAGGTTCCGGAAGAGTGCCTCATTCTCACGATGCAGCTCAATCAGAAGTATTTCGCCCTGCGCGATGCTTCCGGCAAGCTCATGAACCAGTTCCTCCTTGTTTCGCAGCTTGTTGCGAAGGACGGCGGCAAGGCCATTTCCGAAGGCAACGCCCGCGTTGTCCGCGCGCGTCTCGCCGACGCGAAGTTCTTCTACGACCAGGACCGCCTCACGACGCTTGAAAGCCGCGTCGACGGCCTGCGTCATGTGGTCTACCACAATAAGCTCGGCAGCCAGTATGAACGCATGCTCCGCGTGCGTGCCATTGCCGGCGCCATCGCGGATCTGATCGGCGCGAACCGCGCTGAGGCCGAACGCGCGGCTACCCTCGCGAAGGCTGATCTCCGCACCCTGATGGTGGGCGAATTCCCTGAGCTCCAGGGCATCATGGGCGAATACTACGCGCACTACGATAAGGAACCCGACGACGTGGCGCTCGCGATTCGCGAGCACTATCAGCCGCGCTACGCGGGCGACGCGCTTCCCTCGACGCCCGTGAGCCTCGCGGTAGCGCTTGCCGACAAGCTCGAAACCCTCGTGGGTCTCTTCGGCATCGGTCAGCTCCCGACGGGCGAGAAGGATCCCTTCGCGCTTCGTCGTCATGCGCTCGGCGTTCTGCGCATGCTGATCGAGAAGGAGCTCCATGTGAGCCTCCCCGAGATGATTGACGCCGCCTGGGCTGCTGAAAAGGAAGTGCCGGGCGTGACGGACAATCGTCCGGCGCTCGCCGAATTCTTCGCCGACCGTCTGCGCGTGATGCTGCGCGACCGCGGCGCCACGGCTCAGGAAGCGGATGCCATTCTGGCCCTCAACCTCGCGAAGCTCGCCGACATTCCTAAGCGTCTTGCCGCCGTTCAGGCCTTCATGGCTCTTCCCGAATCCGAGGCCCTTTCCGCCGCCAACAAGCGCATCGGCAACATTCTCAAGAAGGTCGAAGGCCATGTTGAGGATGTGATCGACATCTCGAATCTGAAGGAGGATGCCGAGAAGCGCCTCTTTGAGGAGCTTTCCGCCATTGAGCCCGAAGCCGACGTGCTTTACGCCGAAGGGCGCTTCGAGGAGATGCTCGTTCTGATCGCAAAGCTCCGCGCGCCCGTCGACGCGTTCTTCGAGAGCGTGATGGTGAATGCCGAGGATCCGGCACTGCGCGCCAACCGCCTCGCGCTTCTGAAGCGCCTCTACCTCGTGATGAACCGCGTTGCGGAAATCGCCCGCCTCGCGAAGTAATCTGCTTCAGGTCTTAACGGCATAAAGCGACAATAGGCCCGCTGCGGCATGCTGCCTCGATGACGACAGCATTGCGGCGCGGGCCTTTCGTTTGGCGCTCAACTCTGGAGATCAAGCCTTATGTCCTTCATCCATACCCTGCGCGGGTGGATTTTTTATCTGCTCCTCGCCGTTTCCATCATCGGGCTCACCATCCTGCTCCTCGTTACCTGGCCCTTCATGAGCTACGAGCGCCGCTATGAGGCGATCTGCCGCCCGTGGGCGAAGCTCGCGCTCTGGCTCCTCAGGGTCACCTGCGGGGTTGACGTGAAGGCTGAGGGCTTTGAAAACATGCCGGACACGCCTGTGGTCGTGCTCGCGAAGCACCAGTCTGCATGGGATCCCTTCTGGCTCGGCGCCTATCTGAAGCATCCGCCCTGCTTCATCTATAAAAAGTCGCTCCATTGGCTGCCTTTCTTGGGCTGGGCGCTCGCTTCCATGAACATGATGGCGATCGACCGCAGCAAGGGACGTCAGGCTTTCGAGCAGTTCATGCGCCGGGGGCCCGAATTTGAAAAGCGCGGCTGGTGGGTGACGCTTTTCCCTGAAGGAACGCGCGTTCCTCCGGGAGAACACGTTCGCTGGAAGACCGGCGGCGCGCGGTTTGCCTGCGCCATGGGACTCCCGATTCTGCCTGTTGCGCATAATGCCGGGCGCTTCTGGCCCAAGAACAGCGTGGCGAAGATTCCGGGCACTGTTCAGGTGGTCGTGGGGCCCCTTATTGAAACGAAGGGCCGGGATCCCCACGACGTCACGGCTGAGGTTGAAGCCTGGATCGAGGCTCACGTGCGTTAAGGAGCGATCGACGCTTCCGGAACAGATTTTTGAAGCTCAAAGGAATAATGTGAACGCAGTGCCCACGATTGCCCGGGGAACGGACGACTCGTACCTGACGGCTGAATTTGCCGGTAGGAAATATCGGATCAACGTCATTCGCAGCAAAAGGCGCAAAAAGAATTTTCTGATTCGGGCTGAATATAGATCCTGTTCCTTCAACCTCTTCATTCCTGAGGCGTCGGATCCCTTCGTGCTCGCACGATACAAGAGCGACTGGATACGTTCAGTGCTTGAGGAGAAGCCGTTTTGCCTGCCCGAGGGCGACAGAGCGGCTTACTGGGCTGAAAAGGATAAAGCTGAGGCGGCAGTCAGGGATGAGCCGCCTCCGGCGCCTAAGCATCACTATTCGGACTCGTGGATAGAAAAAGGCGCGGATGATTCGCATCTGATCGCGCAAATCCCGGGATTCTGCGCGCGCATTGACATTCTCCGCAGCGCCCGGCTGAAGAGCATGTCGCACATGGAATTCGATCCGGACAAACGCACCTTCACGCTGAAATTGCCGCTCGGGGCGGATGCCTCCAAGGCTGCAGAGGGTTATTTGCCGTGGATGAAGAAAAGTCTCATCGTGGCGGAAATACTGTTGGGTCCGGGGAACAGTCCTAGAACCCCTGGCGCGAGATGGCTAAGCGAGCTCTCAGAGGCTCCCTCTCAAGGCGGAATTCAGGCGTCCGCTGCGGAAGAAAGCAGGAATGAAGGTGCAGTGGCGGATGACGCCGACGACTGGCTCGGCCGCCTTCCGGGAGAGCATGTCATCGAAATCCGGGGGCGTCGGATACCGTACGTCATCAAGCCCCATGGGGGGCGCCGACGCATGAGCGTCGTCATTGTCCCGGGGAGAGGCGTGGAGGTGCGCACTCCCACCTGGAATGCGAGCCGGGCCGCGGCGGAAAGGTATCTCAGAGAGATTGCGGACTGGCTGATGGCCAACCTGCCGCTCGCCAAGAAGGTTCCTCTGGAATTGAGGGATGGCGCTTTCATTCCTTATCGAGGGAAAAAGGCCGTCCTGCGGCTCGGGGCGAAGAGCAATCTGGTAGTGCCCGTCCCCGATGGATATGAGCTCTGGCTGACGCTTCCCAAGGGGAGTTCCGAGGAGGCGGTGAGGATTTCTCTCGCCGCGCTTCTCAAGGAGGCCGCGTGGCGCATTATCAACGACTGCTGGATGCGTGTGATCCCGAGGGCAAAGCGGCTTCCGAAAGGCTGGAAGCTTTCCGACGCCCGCTCGCGCTGGGGCGTCTGTTCGAGCAAGGACAACATCCGGCTCTCCTGGCGCCTGATCGCGCTTTCAGACGAGGAGATCGAATACGTGGCGGCTCATGAGCTCGCGCACCTGATGGAGTTCAATCATTCGCCGGCTTTCTGGCGCGAGGTCGGGGAGATTCTCCCCGACTGGCGGGAGCGCCACGAGAGGATCGAGGCCAGAAGGATGAATGAAATGCTCGATGCGGTTTAATCAGGCGTTCTGACGTCGGCGGGCGGCGGCGTTCGCGAGCCTCACAAAGGCTTCGACATCGAGCGCCTCCGCACGGGCGGTCGGCAGGACGCCTGCTTCAGCAAAACCCTCTTCGTCGAGAAAGTCTGCAATGGCATTCCGCATGGTCTTGCGGCGCTGCTGGAAGGCAGCGGCAACAAGTGCGCTGAAGACATTCCAGTCGACGGGGAGAAGCTTCTCCTCAGGCTTCGGGACCATCCTCACGATCGAAGAGGTCACCTTGGGCGCAGGCGTGAAGGCTCCGGGCGGCACGTCGAAAAGCTTATGCATGACGTAGCGGTACTGGAGCATGACGGAGAGCCGCCCGTAGGTTTTGGATCCCGGAGCGGCAATCATGCGGTCGACCACTTCCTTTTGAAGCATGAAGTGCTGGTCGATGATGCGGTGCGCGGCGGGAAGGAGCGCAAAAAGGAGCGGAGAGGAGATGTTGTAGGGGAGGTTCCCGAAGACTCTCAGGCGCTTTCCTTCAAGCACGGTCGACCAGTCGAGCGTGAGTGCGTCGGCTTCGATCAATTCGAGCGATCCGTCCGGAAACTGCGTGCGCAGGAACGCCGCAAGATCACGGTCGATTTCGACAGCCGTCTGGCGCCCTGCGCGCGCGATCACCTCGCGCGTGAGCGCGGCCTGGCCCGGGCCGATTTCAATGAGTTCGTCGCCGGGCTTCGGATCAATCGCGCGCGCGATGCGCTCGATCCAGTGATGATCGTGGAGAAAGTTCTGTCCGAAGCGTTTGCGGGCGCGATGCCCTTCAAGCCATTCTTGAGTCACGGTTCTTTGCGAGCGTATGAGCGAGTTCGAGGGCCGCAGTCATGCTGCGGGCGTCGGCGATGCCCCGGCCGGCGATGTCGAGCGCCGTGCCGTGGTCGACCGAGGTGCGCACGTAGGGGAGGCCGAGCGTCACATTGACGCCTTCGGCGAAGCCCACGTGCTTGAGGGTCGGGAGTCCCTGGTCATGGTACATGCAGAGGACGGCATCCCACTTTTCCATTTTGCCGGGAACGAAGATCGTGTCGGCGGGAAGGGGCCCAATGATATCCGCAGAGCCGTCGCGGGCGCGCTCCAGAGCGGGACTGATTACCGTGACTTCCTCCGTCCCCATGTGGCCGTTTTCGCCGGCATGGGGGTTGAGCCCCGCGACCGCAATCGTCGGATGGGGGATGGCGTAGGAAACCTGAAGCTCGCGCTTGAGGATCGCGAGGACTTCGTCGAGAAGCTCAGGCGTGATGGCGTCGGGGACCGCGCGAAGCGGCAGATGCGTCGTCGCGAGCGCCACCTTGAGGGCGTCCCTGCGGGGCGAGGAGACGAGCATCATGACGACGCGCGGAACGCCTGCGGCTTCCGCAAAGAACTCCGTGTGGCCCGTGAAGCGAAAGCCTGCTTCAATGAGAATGCTCTTCTGGACCGGAGCCGTGACGACGGCGCCTGCTGCGCCTTCCGTGCAAAGCCGGTGAGCGGCAGCGAGCGTTTCAATGACGTAAGCGGCGTTTTTAAGCGAGAGCTTCCCCGGGACCGGCGTCTCCGCGAGCGGCACATGGTGAAAGGACACCTGGGCGGGAGGCTCGGGCAGTCCGAGGCGGCGGGCTTCTGCAAGAAGCATGTCCCGGTCGCCGACCAGAATAACGGGGCCTCTCGACTTCCAGGCCGCCCTGACGGAAACTTCCGGGCCGATGCCCGCCGGTTCGCCGGTGGTGATCGCCTGAGGCTTGATGGATGAAAGCATGTCTGAAAAATTCTCAACGAAATAAAAGAAAAGAGGACGGCGCGCCTAATCCGTCCTCTTTCCGATGAGCCGCTTCTTTTGAAGAAGCGGCCGGATGCAGCTTAAAGCGCCCGAAGATCAGCGGCGAAGCGCTTCCTTCAGCGGCGGATCGCGGATTTCGACGTACGCTTCGTCGCGAAGCTCGCGCTCCCAGTTGTAGTTGGCTTCGTTGAGCTTCTTCTGACGGATGGCCTGACGGGCGGCAACGCGAACGCGTTCGGGGTTGCCTTCCTTCGCCGTGCGGCGTTCAACCACCTGAATCAGATGGTAGCCGTAGGGCGTGCGGATGGGTTCGGAAACCTGACCGGGCTTGAGCTTTGCCATGGCCGCTTCAAAGTCGGGCACCGTGTCGCCGGGCTGCAGCCACCCCAGGTCGCCGCCGCGGGTCGCGGTCGAGTCGACGGAATGGAGGCGCGCCATCGTGGCGAAGTCGGCTTCGCCCGATTCAACGCGCGAGCGGATGTCGTTCAGGCGCCGGATGACGTCGGCTTCCGGCGTAATGTCGGAAACAAACATCAGGATGTGGCGGGCATGGGTCTGCTCGACCGGGCCGCCGCCGAGTTTGGCCTGCACGCCGTCGCGCTTCCCGGAGACCTTGAGCACATGCCAGGCGCGCTGGGAATTGAAGACGTAGTAGGTTTCGTTCGGATTCTTGCGGATCGCTTCAGCAAAGGGTGTCGGCAGGTCGGCAAGGGTCTTCCAGCCGAGCTCTCCGCCCTGCATCGCATCGTCAGCGCGCGAGAAGGAAGCGGCGAGGGAAGAGAATTCCTCGCCCTTTCGAGCGCGGTCGGCGAGCGACTCAGCTGCGGCGCGGACGCTGTCGTTTTCTTCAGGCGTGCCGACCGGAAGGAAGATGTGCTCGACGTGGTATTCGGTCGTATCCTCGCCCTTGAAGCCCGCCTGTTCGGCGAGGTACGCATCGATCTCGCTCTCGGAGATTTCAATCTTCTCCGTCACCTCGCGCTCGCGCAGGCGCTGCGTCGTGATTTCGTCGCGGATTTCATTGCGGAAGGCGGGGAACGTAACGCCGTCGGCAAGAAGACGCTGACGGAGCTCTTCAACCGTTAGGTTGTTCTGGCGTGCAATCTGTTCGATGGAGGCGTTCACCATCTGGTCGTCCACGCGGATGCCCGTCTGGCGGGCGCGCTGCAGAATCGCGCGTTCGGAAATGAGGCGCTCGAGGACCTGCGCGCGCAGGAGCTCCATCGGAGGCAATTGAATGTTCTGGCGGCGCAGGTTGATCGCCACTGTGTGCACGCGCTGCTCGAGTTCGTGCTCGGTGATGACGTCGTTGTTGACGACGGCGATGATGCGGTCGAGTTCGCCCGCTTCAAGGGGAGCAGCCGACTGAGCGGCTTCAGCCGCGGGTGCGGGCGCAGCGGCCGGGGCCGGAGCCGTATAGACAGGACCGCTCGGCGCCGCACCGTCCATGATGCTCGCAGCAGAAGCGAAGCCGGAAGCAAAGGCAAGCGCCGTGGAAACAGCAATCGCGGAAAGAAGCTTGGAATTATTCATAGAAGTCGTAAGGACCGGTCGCGCCAGGAAGCGGACCCGTCGTCTGATAGCCGCGGATGTTGCGGCGCAGTTCTGAAAGCGGATTAATGCCAATGCTACCGAGGCCGTAAAGCTCGAGTTGTAAGAAGAAGTTGGATTCTTCCTCATTGGCGGCAGTCGTGTAGCGCTGAGCGGCGACGCGCAGCGTCCAGCAGTCGTGGAGATATTCCACGCCGCCGATCATTTCGATGGGCTTCTTTCTGAGAAGCGAATAGTTGTAGCGGAAGAGGCCGTAGAGGCGCCCCGAGATCGGCCACTGCATCTGGAAGTCGATCTGCTTGATGTTGTTGTCGTCCGTGAGCTCGTTGGCCGAATAGTTGTAGCGGTAGTAGAGCCCCATGGTCGACATGCGCTTCGGCTGCCAGGTGAGGCCCGTCTTCACGTTCATCACGCGGTTGAGGGAGGACGAATACTGCAGATTCGCCGAGGCGTAGAGCGAGCGCGTGAGGCGCGCGCCGACGCTGCCGAGAAGATCGCTTCGGACGTTGGCATTGGGTTCCGTAATGCCCTGATAGTAGGGGTCATCGCGCTTTGCTTCCGGAATGAAGTGCACGTCCTGGCCGGAGAAGTACTGGCGCTGGCCCACGCTCGCACGGAAAAGTTCGAGGCCGCTGGCCTTGTCGATGTATCGCGTCGAGACGACGGCAGTGAGCTGATTGGCCTGCGAGACGCGGTCGTAGCCCGAATAGAGGTTCGGCGTGAAGAGTGTGGCGAAGGAGAGGTCCGTGACGGTGGAGTCGAAGACCGGAATGTCGTCCTGATTGCGGTAGGGCGTATAGGCGTAGTAGATCCGGGGCTCGAGCGTCTGATAGGCGCTCTTCCCAAAGAAGCTCGAATCGCGCTCGAACCCAAGGCCGGCATCGAGGGTCAGCGTCGGCGTGAAGCGGCTCGGCGTCTTGTTCCGGTAGTAGCCGTCGCGGCTCATGTTGTCGAGCTGGTACCAGGCGCCCATGAATTCAGCCTTCGGAATCACGAACCAGCCCGCTCCGCGGAAGGGATAGCTCACGCCCTGGCTCGCAACGAGGCGGGTGCCGCCGATGCGCGAAGGATGCGAAAACTTCGTCGCGTCGACCATGGTTGTAAGTTCAAATCCGCGCCAGTCGGCGGCATAGCCGTTGAAGACCACCTGCGGGACGCGCTCGTAGGGAACGATCGTCGTCACGCCCTCGATTTCGAGAGCCTGGTTCTTCGTCACGCGCAGCGTCGAATTCCAGTAGGTATCGGTCCAGGAGAGACTGTAGTCCTGCGGGAGAATCGCTTCCGAGGATTCGCGGACGCTTCCCGAGAAGTCCGTGACGTAGTCGTCGTCCGAGACCCGGTTGTAGTCCGCACGGAAGGCGAGCTTCTCGCGGTTGTACGCCGCCTGAATGCGGGTGCCCCATCGCGAGTCGTCGTAGACGCGGTCGTCGGGGAGGTAGTCGAAGTTGACCTGGGTTTCGAAGTTGTCGTACTTGAAGCGTCCTTCATTGCCGAGCATCACGCCGCGCTTCGTCATGACGCGGGGCGTGAAGGTGTAGTCGTAGTTGGGGGCGATGTTGAAGTAGTAGGGAACTGCAATGTCGACGCCGCGCGTGGAGCTCATGCCGTAGGTGGGCGTGAGAAAGCCCGAGCGCCGCTCCGTGCTGATGGGGAACGAAAACCAGGGTGAGGCGAGGATCGGGGCGCCGAGGAAATGGAGCACGGCGCCCGTGCCCGAAGCCGTTTGATCGTATTCGTCGATTTCGAGGTCGTTGAGGCTGATGAACCAGTCCTCGTCGTCCCGCTTGCAGGTCGAAATCGTCACGTTCTCAAAGTTCGTGCGGTCGCCCGAGAGGAATTTGACGTTCTTTGCGCAGCCGCGCAGATTGCGGGGCGCATATTCCCACTCGGCGTCCTCCATCGAGCCCGAGCGCGAGGTGAGGCGGAACTTCATGCTCGGGCCGGAGAAGCTCGCGCCCTCGCGGGCGATGTGCGCGTTCCCGGTAGCCGTCACTTCATCCGTCTTCTGGCGGTAGCTGATGCGGTCGGCCGTGATCACGGCGCCGCCGCGTCGCACTTCTGCGTCGCCGATCAGATTGAGCTCGTCGTCGGGGCTGCCTTCAATCCGGTTCGCGTAGACGATGCTGACGTCATCTTCGCCCGGGTTCGCCCGCGCGGGATCGAGCCGGGTAACGGATTCAAGATCAAGCCGCAGAGCGCTTGAAGCGGGAGCCGCCTGCGCAGAGAAGGAAAAAGCGGCAAGCGCGGAGGCCACGCTGAGCACGATTGCGCGGACGGGAGGCAGAGACATGAGAGACTGCAGGCCCCGGAAGAGGCCTTTAAAATGGTCGACTTTCCTGAATGCGTCCGTTTTTGCTCCATTAACGCGAAGGAGCAAAAGGGACGAATAGTGCTCGGATTTTATCAGCATCAGGATTCTGGTTTTCTTTGTTGCCAACTCATCCGCGGGAGATTATTGATGACAGAACGTGACGATGCGCTCAAGGCCTGGCTCACCACTGAAGCAGCGACGCTCGGCTTTGACCCGGAGTCGATGGCTCCTGCGAGTTCCGATGCCGGCTTCAGGCGCTATTTCCGCGTGACGCGTTCGGGCGGCGGCACCTACATCGTTATGGATGCGCCTCCTGAGCATGAAAATCTTCCTGCCTTCATCAAGGTGCAGAAGCTCATGAAGGATGCCGGGCTCAACGTGCCGGAAATCCTGGCGGTGAATCTGGAATCGGGCTTTGCCGTTATTTCTGACCTCGGGCGCGAAACCTTCCTCGACGTTCTCAATGAAGAGAATGCGGCTAAGCTCATGGACGCGGCCACAACTGCGCTCGTCAAGTGGCAGACGGCGACGCGCCCCGGCGTGCTTCCTCCCTACGATCGGGCGGTGCTCACGCGCGAGATGGAGCTCTTCCCCGAGTGGTATGTGAAGCGCCACTGCGGCGTTGAATGGGATGCCAGGCACCAGAAATGGTGGGAGATGAGCCGGGAAGCGATTCTGAAGGTGAATCTCGCCGATCCGGTCGTCTACGTGCACCGCGACTTTATGCCGCGCAACCTCATGATGAGCGACCCGCTCCCGGGCGTTCTCGACTTCCAGGATGCGCTCGAGGGGCCGATCACGTACGACATCGCCTCGCTCCTGCGCGACGCCTTCATCAGCTGGAACGAATCCTTCGTCCTCGACATCACGATCCGCTATTGGGAAAAGGCCAGAAAGGCGGACCTCCCCGTCCCGATGGATTTCGGTGCCTTCTACCGCAGCGTTGAGTTCATGGGGCTCCAGCGCCACCTGAAGGTGCTCGGCATCTTCGCGCGCATCAACTACCGCGACGGGAAGCCCAGGTACCTCGCCGATACGCCGCGCTTCATGAAGTATGCGCGCCAGACGGCGGGGCGCTACGTGGAGCTCTCGCCCCTCAAGCACCTCCTTGACGAACTTACCGGCGTGCGCGAGAGCGCGGGCTACACGTTCTGACCGGAAATGCACGCGCTCCTTTTCGCGGCCGGCGAAGGCCGGCGCATGCGGCCCCTCACGCAGATTCTGCCCAAGCCCCTCATTGAGGTCGGCGGGGTTCCGATGGCCGTGCGCCAGATTCTTGCGCTCAGAAAGGCCGGGATCACGGAAATCGTGGTAAATGCCGCGCACGGTGCAAGGATCCTCATGGCCGAACTCGGCGACGGCCGCAGCTGGGGCGTGAAACTTCTCTGGTCGATTGAAGGGTTCACTGCCGAAGACGCGCTTGAAACCCGTGGCGGCATCGTGCGGGCGCTTCCGCTTTTAGGGAGCGACCCCTTCATTGCTGTTGCAGGCGACATCGTGACGGACTTTGATTACTCAACGCTCGTGCGCCGCGCAAGGACGCTGTCGGCCGGGGGCTCACTCGCACATCTCGTCCTCGTGCCGAACCCGGGGTTCCATGCCAGGGGCGACTTCGGCCTCGCTGACGGAAAAGTTTGCCGGACGGGAGAAAAATTCACCTTTTCGAGTCTGGCCCTCTACCATCCCGCGATGTTTGAAGGCCTTCCGGACGAGCGTGCAAAGCTTTTCCCCTGGATGAATGAATGGATCGACAGGGGGCAGGTTTCCGGAGAGCTCTATCGCGGGCGCTGGGCCAATGTCGGCACGCCCGAAGAGCTTTCCCGCGCGGAAGCGCTCTTTGCCGGAGATCCCGCGTGAGAATCGGTCCCCATGAAATCGCGTCCCCGGCGCTCATGCTCGCCCCGATGGCGGGCTATTCGGATCTTCCCTTCCGGGAGCTCGCTCGTTCTTTCGGCTGCGACTATGCCGTGGCGGAAATGACGGCAAGCCGCGAGGATCTGCGCGAGCGGGAGAAAAGCCTCACCCGCTGGGTGGAAAAAGAGGAATCGGGGCTTCACGTCGTGCAGCTCCTCGGGGCCGACCCCGCCGTGATGGCCGATGCCGCCCGGGCGGCGGAAGCCGACGGCGCGGACGTGGTGGACATCAATATGGGGTGTCCGGCGCGAAAGGTGCTTTCCGCGGAATGCGGGAGCGCGCTCATGCGCGACGAAAAGCTCGTTCAGGAAATTTTGTCGGCTGTCGCCGGCGCCGTGAAGATCCCGGTGACACTCAAGATGAGGACGGGCTGGGACCGCGAACACAAAAATGCGCCGCTCATCGCCCGGATGGCGGAGGACTGCGGCATCGCGGCCCTTGCCGTACACGGGCGCACGCGGGCGGACGGGTTCCGCGGGGAAGCCGAATACGAAACCATTGCCCGCGTGAAGGCGGCGGTATCAATTCCGCTTGCCACCAACGGCGACATTGATTCGGGAGAGAAGGCCAGGAGGGTCCTGAACCTTACCCGGGCAGACGGCCTCATGATCGGGCGCGCCGCAATAGGGCGGCCCTGGATCTTTGCTGAAATCCGTGCGGCGCTTCAAGGCCGGAGCTTCTCTCCGCCTGATCCGGAACAACTTCTCGAGATCATTTTGGATCACAGAAAGCGCCATTTCGACTACTATGAGGGCCCGCGGGCGATGCGTACCTTCCGCAAGCATCTTTCCCGCTACCTCCAGCCGTTCAGCGGCGCCAGAAGGGCGCTCGACGAGATCCTTCGCGAAGAGGACGCTGAGCGGCAGACCGACCTCGTGCGCGCCTTCCTCGAAGGCATTGCGCGCGAATCCGAGACTCTGCGCACTTCAGAAAACCGATGATCCCGAAGGACCTGCACGATTCCGTTGACGCTCCCGCGAGAGATGCGTCCGCAGGCGGCGACCCCGTTGAGGAAAGACTCCCCGGGGATGAAAACGATCTCGAGGAAGTCATTGTCCGCAGGCTCGATCTTTATTTCGCCCGGCTCGAAGGCCGGGATCCGCATCCCCTTTACGATCTTGTCGTGCACGCCGTGGAGCGCCCGCTGATCGACTATGCCATGTCGATGTGCGCCAACAATCAGTGCGCGGCAGCCCAGTTACTTGGCATTAACCGGAATACGCTGCGCAAGAAGCTCCAGGAACATGGAATGCTTCCTGCGCGGGGGACTTCCAGAAAATTTAAGGAAAAGTAGACATGCGCAAGCAAGCACTCCTCTCCGTTTCGGATAAGACGGGCATCGTCGAGTTCGCCCGCGGCCTCGTTGAGGCGGGATATCACATCCTGTCGACCGGCGGCACCGCGAAGCTTCTCGCGAGCGAAGGCATCGACGTTCAGGAAGTGGCCGACTACACGGGCTTCCCCGAAATGCTCGACGGCCGTGTGAAGACGCTCAACCCCAAGATCCATGCGGGCATCCTCGCCCGTCGTCCGGTGCCGGAACACATGGCTGCGCTCAAGGAGCACGGCATCGATCCGATCGACATCGTCTGCGTGAACCTCTACCCGTTCGAACAGACCGTGGCGCGTCCCGACTGCACGCTCGAGGAAGCGATTGAAAACATCGACATCGGCGGCCCGACGATGATCCGTGCTGCGGCGAAGAACTGCGAATCCGTCGCCGTGGTTGTGGATCCTGCCGACTACGAGCTGATTCTCGACGAAATCAAGGTCCAGGGCGAAGTCTCCGCCGCCACGCGCTTTGCGCTCGCGAAGAAGGTCTTCGCGCACACCGCCCGCTACGACGGCATGATCACGAACTACCTCACGAGCCTCGACGCGGAAGCGAAGCCCCAGAAGTTCCCGGCCGTGCTCACGCGCCAGTGGGTGAAGGTTCAGGATCTCCGCTACGGCGAAAATCCCCACCAGCAGGGCGCCTTCTACCGTGAGCAGAACGTCGAGCCGGGTCTTCTTGCCGGTTACGAGCAGCTCCAGGGGAAGGAGCTGTCCTACAACAACATCGCCGACAGCGATGCGGCCTGGGAGTGCGTGCGCTCCTTCGACGCTCCGGCCTGCGTGATCATCAAGCATGCGAACCCCTGTGGCGTTGCGGTTGCGCCCACGTGCGAAGAAGCCTATGCGAAGGCCTTCCTCACGGACAGCAAGTCGGCCTTCGGCGGCATCATCGCCTTCAACGGCCCTGTTACCCGCGCCTGCGCCGAGAAGGTTTCCCACCAGTTTGCTGAAGTGATCATTGCGCCCGAATTCGATGAAGGCGCGCTCGAACTCTTCAGCGCCAAGAAGAACCTCCGTCTTTTGAAGATTGCCCGCGGCACGGCTCACAACGACTTCGACTTCAAGCGCGTCGGCGGCGGCCTGCTCGTTCAGACGCCCGACATTCAGCTCGCGACCGAGAAGGATCTCCGCTGCGTCACGAAGAAGGAGCCCACGCAGGCTCAGATCACGGATCTGCTCTTTGCCTGGAATGTCGCCCGCTTCGTGAAGTCCAACACCATCGTCTACGCGCGCGACGGCATGACGCTCGGCGTCGGCGCCGGCCAGATGAGCCGCGTCGACAGCGCCCGCATTGCCATGATCAAGGCTGAGGAAGGCGGACTTTCCCTGACGGGCAGCGTTGCTGCTTCGGACGCCTTCTTCCCGTTCCGCGACGGTCTTGACGTCGTTGTGGACGCGGGTTGCACGGCCGTCATTCAGCCGGGCGGATCCATCCGCGACGAGGAAGTGATCAACGCCGCCAATGAGCGCGGCATTGCGATGGTCTTCACGGGCGAACGCCACTTCCGCCACTAATCATCGCTTGTTTCATTTGGGCGCCGCCGGCTTCATCGCAGGGCGGCGCCCGTTCGCGTATATTGGACTGACTTCATCCGCGCGGGGCTCATGGGAAAACTCGCTCGTGCCTAGACTTCATTGAAGCATGGGCGTCCGCTCTGCGCAGTCCAAAAGTAGCTTTCGGAGAAAAGTCTGTGAAAGATTTGAGCGAATCCATGCGCCTCACGCGCCGCGCGCTGATCGGCGCCGGCATGGCCGCTGGCGTTTTCGGCGCCTGTCCAGCGCTCGCGGATCTGCGCATCGAAATTACCGGAGTCGGCGCGAATCAGCTGCCGATCGCCATTCGACCCTTTCAGGGTGCTGCCGCTGCGCCGGTTGATCCGGCGGAAGTGATCGGAGACGATCTGATGCGCTCCGGCGCATTCCGTCTCGTGGATGTCGGTCCGGCGGATCCCGCAGAGAATCTTGAGAAGCCTGAAGGCCTCGCCCGTGCGGCGCAGGCGGGCGCCACGGTCTATGTGGTGGGCTCGGTGCAGCGCATCGGGACTGGCCGCTGGGATGTGCGCTGCCTCTTCTTTGATGCCGTGAGCGGCGAGCAGCTCGATTCCGTGGGCTACACCGCCGGAACGGACCTCCTTCGCATGGCGGCGCACCGCTGTGCGGACAAAATCTACACGAAGCTCACGGGCGAAGGCCCAATGTTCGCTTCCCAGCTCACCTACGTGGCGCAGCTGGCCGAAAGACGCTACGAACTCATCATTACCGACAGCGACGGCGGCGTTCCGAGAACGGCGCTTCAGTCGCCAGAGCCCATCATTTCGCCTTCCTGGTCGCCTGACGGCAAGAAGCTCGCCTACGTGAGCTTCGAGCACCGCAAGCCCATCGTCTACGTGCATGAGCTCGCGACGGGCGTTCGCCGTCCGGTGGCGGCCTTCCGCGGCAACAATTCGGCTCCCGCCTGGTCGCCCGACGGGCGCACGCTTGCGGTGGCGCTCTCGCGCGACGGCCTCACGCAGATTTATCTGATCGGCGTCGACGGCTCGGGCCTGCGCCGCTTCACGCAAAGCTACGGCATCGATACGGAACCCGTCTTCACGCGCGACGGCGCCTGGATCTACTTCACGAGCGACCGCGGCGGCACGCCTCAGATTTACCGGCAGCCGGTTGCGGGAGGCAATGCCGAGCGCGTTACCTTCGGTTCCAACTACGCCATCAGCCCGGATATTTCACCCGACGGCGCCCGCATGGCGTACATTTCGCGAATCGACTCGAGCTTCCGCGTTGCGGTGATGGATCTTGCCACCGGGCAGGATCTTCTCGTCACGAATACGGAGCGCGACGAGTCGCCGTCCTTCGCGCCCAACGGCCGCTTCATCGTGTACGCCACGGAAGTGTCCGGACGCGGCATTCTTGGCACCTGTTCTGCCGACGCACGCCTCTCCACCCGTCTTTCGGGCGAAGGCAACATCCGCGAACCTGCTTGGGGCCCGATCCTGCAGTAAGCCGGATGAAATTTTTTTTATTTCAATTTAGGAGCTCAACAAAATGACTATCGCTTGGAAGGTTCTTGCCGCTACGGCGGCAGCCGCTGCGCTGCTTTCGGGTTGCTCTTCCGTTTCGCTCGACGAGGGAGCCAAGGAAGGCACGCTTGCCGGCAATCAGGCTACTCAGCAGCAGACGGTGCAGGACCCGTTCACGGATCCCTCGAACCCGCTTTCGCACCGCTCGGTCTACTTTGCCTTCGATTCGTATGAAGTCTCGCCCGAGTACGCCGCGATCGTTGAAGCGCACGCCAAGTGGCTTGCCGAACATCCGAACGTGAAGATCGTTATTCAGGGCAACACCGATGAACGCGGCGGCCGTGAATACAATCTCGCGCTCGGCCAGAAGCGTTCTGAAGCCGTGCGTCAGCGCATGCAGCTTCTCGGCGTCACTGGCGATCGCGTTGAGGCGGTTTCCTTCGGCAAGGAAAAGCCTGTCGCTACCGGCCACACTGAAGAGGCCTGGGCTCAGAACCGCCGTGCCGACATCGTTTATCCGGAAGGCACGGGCGCACAGACCAAGTAATGCCCGGAGGGACGGCTGAAGTCCCTTTGTCAGACATCAGGCCGGCGGCTCTCCCTCGCTTCTGCGGGGAGCGTTCGCCGGCATTTTTATTTTTGACCGACCAACATGATTCTTTCGCTCACTCCCCTTGCCCGCCGTACGGCAGCGGCCTTCCTCACGCTCACGCTTGCGGGTTCGGCCTTCGCCTTCGCGGACGACGATGCCCGCCGGGCCATTCTCGAGCTTCGCGAAACCGTGAAGCAGATGCAGTCCGACATTGATTCCGTGCGCTCGGGACAGCTTCAGCTCGCCAATGAAATTACTTCTCTGCGGGAGCAGAACCGCCAGCTCACGGGGCGCGTTGAAGAGCTCACCAATCAGCTCGCCGTGGAAAAGAGAAATTCCCGCACGCTCTATGAATCCGTGGATAAGCGCCTCGGCGTCTTCGAACCCCAGATGGTGGTGATCGACGGACAGAGCGTTCAGGTGCAGGCCGACGAAAAGAATGCCTATGATGCGGCGGTTCAGCTCCTCCAGGAGGGGAAGTTCCTCGATGCCGAAAAGGCCTTCAAGGAGTTCTCAACCCGCTGGGACAAGTCGCCCTATCGTCCGGACGCCATTTTCTGGTGGGGCACGAGCGCTTTTACGGCCGAGCACTACAAGACCGCCATTTCGACCCAGAATCAGCTCCTTCGCGAATATCCGAAGAGCTCCCGCGCGCCCGATGCCATGATGCTCGTGGCAAGCTCTCAAGCGGCAAGCGGCAGCATCACGGCGGCGCGTAATACATTAAACAAGATCATCCGCACCTATCCGAATACGGAAGTGGCCAAAGAGGCCGGTCAGCGGCTGAAAGACTTAGGCCAAAAGAAGTAAAGATAAGGAGGAACTCTGCCTTGAATCAGGGGTTTCTCTAGTGCTCTGATAGAAAAATAATTCGTGAATATCCTTTTCGATAAGGGTAAATTTCAATCAGCAGAAATGCACTGCATCCCTTTAAGGGGTATGGTTGCATCTACTCCCTCTACGGCAGCGGGGAGGCTTTTTTCTTCAAAAGAGCCTTCCGCGCCGGGACGAACGAAATAATGCCGGCTTGAGCTGATTTAAGCCGGCAATTGACCACGACTTGAGTCTGTCCGAACTACCGGATGACAAAATGGAGGTGTCCCCATGACCCAATGCTGCAAGCACACCGGCTCGGCTGTTTTCCATTGCTCGCTTACCAACAAAGGTGTTGCTTTTACGGAAAAGGAACGCGAGGAGCTCGGGCTGAGCGGCCTGCTTCCGACTGCCGTCTCGACCAATGACCAGCAGGTCGAGCGCATGCATGAAATCCTTGATCGCTTTGAAAAGCCGATCGACAAGGCGCTCGTGCTCGACAGCCTCCACGCGACGGATGAGGATCTCTACTTCCGCCTCCTCACGCGCTACACCGCCGAATACATGCCGGTTGTGTACACGCCGACCGTGGGCGAATACTGCCAGCGCTTTAGCCACATATTCCGCTATCCGCGCGGCCTCTTCATTTCCTACCAGCATGCCGGCCACGTCCGCGACGTGATTGAACGCGCGCCCAACAAGGAAGTCGACGTGATCGTCGTCACCGACGGCGAGCGCATTCTCGGCATCGGCGACCAGGGCATCAACGGCATGGGCATTCCTATCGGCAAGCTCGCGCTTTATACTGCCTGCGCCGGCATTGATCCCGCCAAGACCCTTCCGGTCGTGCTCGACGTCGGCACGAACCGTGAGGAGTACCTGAACGATCCGCTCTATCTTGGTCTGCGCAAGCCCCGCAGCCGTGGTCCGGAATACCGCGCGCTTGTCGATGAATTCATCGCTGAAGCCCGCCGCCGCTGGCCCAATGTCCTCATTCAGTTCGAGGACTTCGGCAATCAGAACGCTTTCAAGCTTCTGGCGGACTATCAGGAAAAGATTCTCTGCTTCAACGACGACATTCAGGGTACGGCCTCCGTCGTGGTTTCGGGCCTCTACAGCGCCATGCGCATCAAGAATGAGAAGCTCACCGATCAGATGTTCCTCTTCTTCGGTGCCGGTGAAGCGGCCTGCGGCATTGCGAACCTGATCGCCGACGCGCTCGTCTCAGAAGGCATGACCCGCGAGGAAGCTCTCAAGCACTGCGCTCTCTTTGACTCGAAGGGCCTCGTCACGAAGTCCCGCATGGATGAGCTCGCCGCCCACAAGAAGCCTTTTGCGCACGATTACGCGAAGTGCACGGACTTTGTCGAAGCGATCAAGTTGATCAAGCCGACCGGCATTATCGGCGTCGCTGCCCAGCCGCGCACCTTCACGACCGAAGTGCTCGAAGAGATGGCCAAGCTCAACGAACGCCCGATCATCTTCGCGCTTTCGAACCCGACCTCGCGCGCCGAATGCACGGCCGAGGAAGCCTATCGCGTCACGAAGGGCAAGGCCCTCTACGCCTCGGGCTCGCCCTTCGCTCCGGTCGAATACGAAGGCAAGACCTTTGTCCCGCGCCAGGGCAACAACAGCTACGTCTTCCCGGCCCTCGGCCTCGGCGCCGTCTTCAGCCGCTCGAAGTGGATGCCTGACGGCATGTTCCTCGTCGCTGCGAAGAAGCTCGCTGAGCTCGTCACGGATGCCGACCTCGAACAGGGCTCGCTCTATCCGTCGCTCGACGACATCCGTCCGGTCTCGGTCAAGATCGGCGCTGCTGTCGCGGCTTATGCCTACGACAACGGCCTTGCCGGCAATGAACGTCCGGCGGACCTCGAGAAGGCTGTTGAAGCCTTCATGTACCGTCCGTAATGACGGCCTGGCCGGGCCTCTTCAGTGAGGAGGCTCCGGCCTGAAGCCCGAGCATCTGAGCCTTCGCTTCCGGCATGCGCATCATGCCGGGCGAAGGCTTTTTTTTCGGACCTGAAAACGCAAAAAAAAGGAGCCGTCGGCATCCGCCGTCGGCTCGAGGAATGGGATTTGAAAAAGAAAGGGTGTACGGCTTTTATATCCTGAAAACCGTGGAATCTACACTCAGTCAGATTCGTCGAAGAAGAGCTCGAGGAACATCTGGTCTCTGGCCGTTGTCTCCATAGACCAACGGTACTGAGCCACCCTGTTCCTCACCTCGACTCTTTCCACGCAGTCGAACCAATCGAGCAACTGCTTG
>CAKQON010000005.1 GCA_934255515.1 uncultured Sutterella sp. | reverse complement strand
CCGCCTGAAAATTTAGGCTCACCTGCCGATCGCAGATGAGCCTACGCCCAAGGTCTATTTTGGGCGAAATATTCAGGGTAGGACACCTCGCGGATGTCGTGGAGCGCGCAGAAAAGGAGCGCGCGGCGCTCCGGAACCCAGCGCCAGATGCCGTTGGCCTTCAGAAGATAAATATCCGTTTCGCGCCAGTTGAGGGCCGTCGGCGTCGTTCTCTTCCCGCCCTTGCGGTTGATGCCGTCGGCCGCGAAAAGAAGGTTGCTCACGAGCTGGTCGGGAAGGGGCTCGTTGCTGAAGCTTCGTTCGGACTTGCGCTCCTCGAGCGCCTCCATGAGGGGCATCGTCATGCCGTTGGGTTCAGGGAGCGCGCGCAGGATCTCGTCGCCGGACTTCCGGCCGAGGCTCCCGAAGCGGCGGTCGATTTCGGCCTTGAGCTCTTCAATCTGGTCGCCGATTCCGGTCCTGAAGTCGTGAAGCTTGTTGTTGAGTGTTTTGCGGATGGACATGAAAGTGTGGCTCAAAAGGAGAATGGCGTGAGACCGTTAAAATACCTCGGGCGGCGTTCTGCCGCGAGTGTAAACAAGAGGTCCATGAGATGACAATCCGGCTCGAGCGAATCGACAACGAAGACGGCAGAACGGAATTCCGCATCGCTGTCGGGGAGAGCGATGCCGACGCATGGGAGACCGCACTCTCTGCGCTCGTCGGGCTCGCGAACGG
Source organism: uncultured Sutterella sp. (assembly GCA_934255515.1). Classification (GTDB taxonomy): domain Bacteria; phylum Pseudomonadota; class Gammaproteobacteria; order Burkholderiales; family Burkholderiaceae_F; genus Sutterella. The sequence continues at coordinate 57,589 of CAKQON010000005.1, read as the reverse complement.
CTCGCGTCCGCCTCTCCGCAAAGCGTCGCCGGAAGACAACGCAGCCCGCGAACTGCCGGGAAAGCTCCTGAAGCGCCTGCGCACGGAATGCCGCATGACGCAGAAGGAAGCGGCGGCAATTGCGGGAACCACGCAGACCCGAATTTCCGACTTCGAGTGCGGCGTCCGCACGATTCCGCATGAGATCGCGGTCATTTTTGCCCGACGCTTCGGGGTTGAACCGGGCGACTTTGAAGTCCGCTGAAAGCGGGCTCCGAATGCAAGGAAAAAGGCCGGCGTCCGCATCGGAAGCGGACTTGACCGGCCTTTTGGCATTCCGGTCCGCAATCCTGCGGACCCGCGAAGCCTCTTCCGGAGGAGGTCTTTGCGGCCTCTTTGGAAGCTTAGTTCCTTCAGGCGCCGAAGCTTTCCGTGTGGATGCGCGGCTCAATCACGCCGATCTGCCGCAGCGCCGACGTGATGTCCGTCATGAAGGATGTGGGCCCGCAGATATAGAAGTCTGCGTCCGGGTCCTGACAGAAGTTGCGGATGTTGGCGGGCGTGATGCGGCCGGACGCGTCGAAGTCCTGTCCGAGATGGTCGTCGGGGCCGGGCTTCGTAAAGAAGACCGCCTTGGCGCCCTTCGGGAGCCCCTTCATCACGGCGTCGACCGTTTCCCTGAGGGGATAGGCGGCTTTATTCTGCGTCGAATAGAGGAAGTGCACCGAGCGGAGCGGATTTTCGGTCGAGAGCTCCTCGAGCATCGCCACCATCGGCGTGATGCCGATGCCGGCGGCAATGAGAACGAGAGGATGATCGTCCTTCACGTCGTCGATGACGAAGGTTCCCGTCGGAGCCGTGAGCTCGACCTGATTGCCGACCTTGAGCGTACTGACGAGCTGGTTGGAAACGATGCCGGCAGGGGCGCCTTCCTTCGCGCGGATGGCCTTTACGGTAATGCGGAGCATGCCGGAGCCCTTTGCCTGCGAGAGCGTGTAATGGCGCGGCTGCAGTACCCGGAGACCGGGAACGTAGACGCGCAGCGTCACGTACTGGCCAGCCCTGTAGGCGGGAATTTGTCCGCCGTCGGCAGGAAGGAAGTAGAAGGAGACGACTCCCGGGCATTCCTCGACCCGGTTGACGCAGTCGAAGGTGCGCCATCCGCTCCAGCCGCCTTCCATCTGAGCCTTTTCCTTATAGATGCCGGCTTCGGTCGCAATGAGGATGTCGGCGAGCTGCTGGTAGGCGGCCGCCCAGGCGGCGATCAGCTCAGGGGTTGCCGCATCGCCGAGCACTTTCTCGGCAGCGGCGAGAAGGCACTTCCCGACGATCTGGTAGTGCTCGGGCTTCACGCAGAGCGCGGCATGGCGCTCCGCAATGACCCGGACTGCGCCGCTGAGATTCTGAAGGGCATCGATGTTTGCCGCGTAGAGAGCGAGGGCGCCCGCGAGCGTCTTTTGCTGGGTGCCGGCAGCCTGATGCGAAAGATTGAAGAGGTTGCAGAGCTCAGGGTGTTCAGCCAGCATGCGGCTGTACATGAGCTTCGTAATCACAAGACCATGCGCCCTGATGACAGGTTCCGAGGATTTGATAAGGGCGATCTGAGAGGACGTAAGCATAGACAACTCCTTGCCAATATTGGATCGAGCCCGGAAGGAGTCCGGTCTCGGAGATCGGATAAATCGCTTCATCTTGATTTGATAATACACCTCAAAAACATTTGAGAAGTGTCGGAAAACAAAGAAATACCTACGACCGAAGACTTAAGTTCAATACGTGCAGGATGCCGGTCCATTGAAATTGGTATTTTCACATCCTAAAAAGCAATGATGGGTAACCCGAATGCACTGTCGTTTTTTGTCCGTTTTCAGGGGTGAATCCGGCACTGATGTCATATTTATATGATGATATATATGGATTTATAGTAAATATACATTTTGTTTCATTTATTATTTTGCATTCAGGCCGGTAGAACGGCGAATCAATATTCGTTCATGTATACTGCACATATGTTCGGTTGGTTCGATCGATTGCTAAAAATCGTTTCGGTATTTCGAACAAATTGACGCGCCATGACGTCGGATGCAACTCCTTTCATGGCTGCACTTCAGTGTGCTTTTTCTCCTTTTTGTGGTTGATAAGGTTTCCGCGCGCTTAGATCGGCTGGTCCCCGGCAGGCGCTTCTGAAGAAATTCAGCGACAGGCGGAGCCTGCGATATCGACTGCAGGACTTTTCCGTGAACGGCGAAGGCTGCAGTCAAAAGTCAGCGCAGACGTTAGGGATCGGCTCCCCGCCATCTTCCGACGCAAATGCGCAGCCCTTTTGCGGCGGCCCGGTTTTCTCCTTTCCCGGGCCGCCGTTTCTCTATCTGCGTTTTTCGCTTGTCCGCCTTTGAGCTTTCGTCCGCCGCGGCTTCCTGCTATCTTTTGAACGCACTTTGGTTCGTTCATTCTGAGGTTTTTTCCATGATTTCGGGCAGGCTATTCCTGGGTCTCGGCAGCCTTCTGACGGCGGCGCTTCTCATGAGCGGCTGCAGCGTCGTCAATGTGAACGGCACCATCAGTACGGCGGATAACGACCTCTGCGTCGTTCCGCCCGAGGGGAAGGAGCCCGGCATGCACGCGCTCCTTCTGAAGCTTCTGCGCGAGAAGCGCTTCGACGTTCGCGAACTCCCCGCTCATACGCCGCCTTCGGCCTGCCGGCAGACACTTGTCTACCGCTGGGGACTCGAGCAGTACTACGTGCCGGCGCTCGTTAAGCAGTATCCGGTCGCGTTCGATTTCTATCTCGGCGGCGAAAAGACGGCGAATGCGAGCTTTGACCCGTCGAGGAATCCCATTTCACCGCACGTCAAGTTTGTGAGGAGCTCCCGCTACTGGGCGAGAACGCTCGACCGGCTTTTTCCCGGCCGGCCTTTGGTGGGCGATTGATGAACCGACAAAAGAGAAGGCTCCGGAACTGCTCCCGGAGCCTGTTTCATATCTCAGCCGGGAAGACCCGGAGGTCTTCCCGAGTGATGCTTAAATGCGCTTTTCTCAGGCGAGGCCCGTGATGCGGCCGTTGACGACGTCGATTCCCATGGCGGCGGGGCGCTTCGGAAGGCCCGGCATGCGCATGATGGAGCCGGCCATCGCAACGACAAAGCCCGAACCTGCATTGAGGATGAGGCGTTCAACCGGAAGGACGAAGCCCTTCGGAGCGCCGAGCGCCTTCGGGTCGGCTGTAAGCGAGAACGGCGTTTTCGCGATGCAGACCGGGAGCTTGTCGTAGCCGAGGTCGGACAAGCGCTTCAGATCCTTCAGGGCTGCAGCGGAAAGCTTGACGCCCGCGCCTCCGTACACCTGCGTGACGATGGCTTCGATCTTGTCGACCACCGGCGCGTCTTCCGCATACGTGTTGACGAGCGGATGCGGATCGTCGGCCGCCTCGACCACTTCGCGGGCGAGCTCCATCGCGCCTTCGCCGCCCCTGGCGAAGCCGTCGCAGACCGCAAAGCGGATGCCGAGCGCTGCGCAGCGCATGCGGATGGCTTCGACTTCCTCATCCGTATCGGTGTGGAAGTGGTTGAGCGAAACAACGATGTTGGGGCCGAAGTGGCGCAGGTTGGCGATATGGGCGTCGAGGTTGACGAGACCGCGCTCGACCGCTTCGAGGTTGGGGGAGCCGATCTCGGGGAGCGGGACGCCGCCGTGCCACTTGAGGGCGCGCGTGGACGTGACGAGGACGACCGCGGCGGGCTGGAAGCCGGCGGCGCGGCACTTGATGTTGAAGAACTTTTCAGCGCCGAGGTCCGAGCCGAAGCCCGCTTCCGTAACGGCGTAGTCGGCAAGCTTCAGCGCGGCGCGGGTGGCGGCCACCGAGTTGCAGCCGTGGGCGATGTTGGCGAAGGGGCCGCCGTGAACGAAGGCGATGTTGCCTTCGATCGACTGAACGAGGTTGGGCTTGAAGGCTTCGAGAAGGAGCGCGAGGAGTGCGCCCGTGGCGCCGAGTTCGGCGCAGGTAAAGGGCGTGCCGTCGGGGCGCAGGCCGAGAACGATGCGGTCGATGCGCGCGCGCAGGTCTTCCATGTCGTTCGCGAGGCAGAGAACGGCCATGAGTTCGGAGGCGGCCGTGATGTCGAAGCCCGCTTCAGTCGGGATGCCGTTGGCCGGGCCCCCGAGACCCGTGATGATGTTGCGCAGCATGCGCTCGTTCACGTCCATGACGCGGCGCCAGAAGATTTCCTTCAGAACGACCTGACCCTGATGACGGGCGTTGTCGAGAAGCGCGGCGAGCAGATTGTTGGCGGCCGTGATGGCGTGGAGGTCGCCCGTAAAGTGGAGGTTGATCGCCTCCATCGGGAGCACCTGGCTGTAGCCGCCGCCCGCGGCGCCGCCCTTCATGCCGAAGACCGGGCCGAGCGAGGGTTCGCGAAGCGCGAGCGCGGCGCTCCGGCCGATGCGCTTCAGGCCCTGAGCGAGGGCGATCGAGGTGGTGGTCTTGCCCGAGCCCGCGGGCATGCCGGAAGTGGCCGTCACCAGAATGAGCTTGCCTTTTTCCTTGCGGGACGGGTCAAGCTGAACCTTGGCCTTGTCGCGGCCGTAGGGTTCAAATTCGGCGTCGGTGAGGCCCGCGGAATGCGCAAGCTCATCGATCGGAATGAGTTTGTGTTCCTGGGCGATTTCGATGTCGGTCTTCATGAGGACTCCTAAATTAACAAAAAGGGAAATCGGTCTCTGATGCGGACTTTTGTTGTTCTCGGAGGAACGGAGCCGCCTGGGGCAGCTTCCGGAAAGAGCCTCTTCACTCATTGGGAGTATGCGCGAAATCTGGCGCACGATGGCGCATTCCGGGAGCAGAAAATGCGAAGCGCCGCAGTTCGCTAAGGAAGAGCAGCGCTTTCTGATGAGGAGGGACTGGCGTTAGAGCGGGTCGCCCGAAAGAAGCAGGAGACGCGCAATTTCTGCGGCGTTGTGGAGGTCGAGCTTCCTGTAGGCGCTGCCGCGGTGAACCTGCACGGTTTTTTCCGAAATGCCGAATTCAGCGGCCACTTCCTTGTTGGAATAGCCCTGGGCGACCATGCGGATCACTTCGCGCTCGCGCTGGGTGAGCTGCTCGAGGCGCGACTTGAAGTCGGCAACCTCAGCCTGATCGCGCCGCATGGCTTTGTTGCGCGCAACGGCGGCTTCGATCGTATCGATGAGGCGCGATTCCTTCGGCGGCTTCTCAATGAAGTCGAAGGCGCCGTTCTTCACGGCATTGACGGCCATGTCGATGTCGCCGTGACCGGAGACGAAGACGATCGGGAGGTCGCAACCGATGTCCTTGAGCTTGTTCTGGAGCTCCAGACCCGACATGGAAGGCATGCGCACGTCGAGCAGAATGCAGCCCGGACGGCGGAAGTCGGCAGAGGCGAGGAACGTGCCGGCGTCGCTGTATTCCGCGCACTCGTAGTTTTCGCCCGAGAGGAGGAACGACCACGACGAGCGCACGGCGCTGTCGTCGTCGATGATGCGGATGAGGGGCTTATTGAATTTGCTGTCCATCATTTCATTCGTCTCGCTGAAGCGCTTTCGGGTCCGCCATCAGGGGTAAATGGCAGAAAGAACTTCAATCTGGGTGCGAATCGTAAAAAACAGAGAGTATTGTAACGGGCTATGTGTGCCGCAGAGGTCGGTAACAGTCAAATATACGATTTAGATACTTTGTGAGTACCGACTCTCATCTGATTGGGATAAAAGATGCCGCAGGAAGAACAAGCTTCAGAATTTCTCGAGGAAGACGGCCGCACGGAGCGCCCCATGCGCCGGCGCGACCGCGAGCTTTCCTTCACCGACACGCTTCGCGTCATCAGGAATGCCGACTATGCCGTTCTCTCAACCGTGGATGAGGCCGGATACCCCTACGGCGTTCCGGTGAGCCCGGTGCTCGAGGGCGAGAAGCACCTTTATTTCCATTCGACGCGCGCCCTGAGCAGAAAGGCCGATAACATGCTCGGGAATCCGAAGGTGTCGCTCTGCTTCGTTGCTTCCCAAAAGACGCTCCCTCTTGAATTCACGGTCGACTACGCAAGCGCCGTCGTTGCGGGACGGGCCTGCCTCGTCATGGACGAAGAGGAGCGCCGTCATGCGGCGCTTCTCATCTGTGCCCGTCATGCGCTTGAGGCCGGAAAGGAAAAGGCTGAGGCCTATTACGCAGAGGGCGGCCGTGCGATCACCATCTGGCGCGTTGCTATTGAGAGCGCGACCGGAAAGTCCCGCGGCTGGGACCGCATTTCTGCCGGGCTCGCCCGCTGAAAAACGGTATTCTTTCGAACACGGGCGCGGCAGGCTCTCTTGGTCTCCTGCGCCGGCAATCCTTTTTTGCTCCAGATCCCAGAGGTTTCACAGTGCTTTTTTCGAAGGCAATTCCGGCAGCGATTCTTGCAGCGTCACTCGTCGGCTGCGCGTCCGGAACAACCGGGCGCGTCGATGAGACGGCCGATTTCGCCCCTGTTTCCTACCGCTCGGTCTGCCTCCTCGAGAATGATGCTGTGAAGAGCCCGAAGCTTCCGGAAGCGATTGAATCGGGGCTCAGGAAGGCAGGGGTCGAGGTGACGCGGCTCCCCTCCGGAGCAGGTCCCATGACGTGCCCCTTCGTCCTCACGTACGACGTTCCTTCCGAGGACGGGCTTGTGAGCATCGTCCGCTTTCAGACCTTTGAGCACGGCATTCCGCGCGTCAACGCCGCGGGCCGTGCGCCCGCCGGGCGCGCTCTCACGGCGAATGCCGTCGAGGCCTACGTGCAGGAGCTTTTCTCGAAGCTCGCTCACCGCAATCGCCCGGCAGCAGACGAGAACGTCCCTTCGGCTTCCGTCACTCCGCCCGCGGCCGCGAAGACCTTCCGCAGCGTCCCTTCGTGGCAGGCCCCGGATTCCGGGAAATAAAGCATTCGCGGGCGGACGGCAGTCCGAACGTTTATAATTGTTTACGAGCAGTGCGCTGGAGGTACCGCGGCTTTTCTCCTTTCGGGAAGCAAAGCCGCGGTTGAGAGACACTCCCAACATCGGATCAGGTTCATACCTGCGGCGAGAAGCGCTTTCAGCAATGCAGAAGTTCATCGGGATCTTCTGCTTTCCCTCCGGCACAGTGCTTTGAAATTCCTTTCTTCATGGAGAAGCGCTGTGACGAATTTCAAGCAGCAGATTCCGAGAGTTGTCCCGCAGCGGGACGCATCCCCCTGCGACCGTCTTTTTGCGGGGAGGCTCCCCGGAGTCCGCGTCTACGGGAAGTCTCAGGCGGGCGAACCCGTGCCCTTCAGGCGGATTGATCTTGCGCCCACGCCGACAGCCTTCGGAGGCGGCCGGCAGCCCTCGATTCATCTCGCCGACGTGACGGGGCCCTTCGGCGAAGGCGACGGGACGGGCGCTCCCCTGAGGCGCGCGCGGCCGGCTCCGGGCGCTCCGACCCAGTACGAAGCGGCGAAGGCGGGCGTCATTACGCCCGAGATGTCCTTTGTCGCCGAACGCGAGAATCTGAAGCGCGAGGCGCTCGAAGAGGAACTTGAGTTGCTCGGGAACCCAAAGGCGAAGGCGCTCTATGAGCGCTCTGCAAAGGCAAAGCGCTTCACGCCCGAGGACGTGAGGGCGCTCGTCGCCGCGAGGGAAGCCGTCATTCCGCTCAACTTCCGTCACCCTGAAGCCGAACCCATGGCGATCGGCCGGGCCTTTGCCACGAAGGTGAATGCCAACATCGGCACGTCCTCGATTTCGAAGGACTGGCACGAGGAAATCGAGAAGCTCCGCGAGGCGCTCTTCTGCGGCGCGGACACGGTGATGGATCTTTCGACCGGCGCGCACATTGTGGAAACCCGCGAGGCGCTCCTGAGGAGCTCTCCGGTTCCCGTGGGCACGGTTCCGATCTATGAGGCGCTCGAGCGCGCCGGCAAGCCCGAAGACCTCTCCTGGGCGCATTTCCGCGACGTCATGGAAGCCCAGGCGAAGCAGGGGGTCGACTACATGACGATCCATGCGGGGGTTCTGAAGGACCACGTGGCGCTTACGAAGGGTCGTCTTACGGGCATCGTCTCCCGCGGGGGCGGACTTCTTGCCGCATGGATGCATGCGAAAAAGGAGGAGAACTTCCTCTACGTCCATTTCGACGAAATTCTCGAAATAGCCCGCCGCTACGACGTGACGCTCTCCCTCGGCGACGGTCTTCGTTCCGGGTCCGTGCATGACGGCTGCGACAAGGCGCAGTTTGCGGAATTGAAAACCTTGGGCGAACTCAACCGCCGGGCCGCGGAAGCGGGCGTGCAGGTGATGATTGAGGGGCCGGGACACATCGTGCTCCCGAAGGTGGAGCTCAATCAGAAGCTTGAGGACGAGTGGTGCAGCCGGGCGCCCTTTTATACGCTCGGGCCCCTCGTGACCGACATGGGCGCCGGGTACGACCACATCACGGCGGCGATCGGCGGCGCGCTGATCGGAGCGGCCGGTACGGCCATGCTCTGCTACGTGACTCCGAAGGAGCATCTCGGACTCCCCGATGCGGCGGACGTCCGCGAAGGCATGGCCGCCTTCCGCATTGCCGCCCATGCCGCGGACCTCGCCCGCGGCATTCCCGGAGCAGACCTGAGGGACCTCGCCATGAGCTCCGCGCGCTTTGAATTCCGCTGGAACGACCAGTTTGCGCTGTCGGTGGATCCGGCGAGAGCCGCGGCATTTCACGATGAAACGCTCTCAGGGAGCGGCGCGCGCGAAGCGCATTTCTGCAGCATGTGCGGACCGCAGTTCTGCCCCATGAAGCTCGCCCGCGATCTTTTTGATTGAAGCCCGGGCTTCGCTTAGAGGTTTCCCGCAGTTTTGAGGTATTACCCGGCGGCCTTTTTTCGCTCCCGGGTAAACTTCAATCCATCGCAGGCCCCGAGGGGGCGTATCTCACAATCGAATCCTTCCGGATTTTTCCCGTCAGAGCTCGCGGAGCTCCTCATCTCCTATCCGGAAAAAGTTGGGAACCCTCTTTCCGACCCGGTTCGAAATCGCTTTCAAAGATTCAATGAAGCTTGCTTCCTGCGTCCTGAGCGGCGCGCGAAGCAGGCATGCCAGACCAAAAGGATTTTCCCATGCAGTTCACCAGGCTTTTTGCTTCCCTCGCTCTTTCCGCCGGCATCGCTGTCGGCCTTGCCGGCTGCGGCGACAAGGGCGCTCCCGCCCAGACGAAGGCGGACGCTGCTCCGCAGACGGTTACGCTCAAGGTGGGCGTTTCTCCGGTTCCGCACGCCGACATCATCAACTTTGTCGCGCCTAAGCTTGAAAAGGAAGGCGTCAAGGTGAAGGTGATCGAATTCAACGACTACGTGCAGCCGAATCTCGCGCTTGCCGAGAAGGAGCTCGACGCCAACTTCTTCCAGCACAAGCCCTATCTCGACACGTTCGCGAAGGAGCATAAGCTTTCGCTCGCCGTTCTCTGCGCGGTGCACATTGAGCCGATGGGCGTTTATTCGAAGACCGTTAAGAACATTGCCGATACGCCCGAAGGCGCCAAGGTCGGCATTCCGAACGATCCGACGAACGGCGGCCGCGCGCTGAAGGTGCTTGAATCCGCGGGCCTCATCAAGGTTCGTCCGGAAGCGGGCGTGCTCGCCACGAAGAACGACATCACCGAAAATCCGAAGAAGCTCGACTTCGTTGAAGTTGAAGCCGCGCAGCTCCCGCGTGCGCTCGACGACGTCGCGCTTGCCGTCATCAATTCGAACTTCGCGCTTTCTGCGAACCTCAATCCCGTGAAGGACGCGATCGCGATCGAAGCAAAGGATTCGCCCTACGCCAACATCGTTGCGATCCGCGCGGGCGACGAGAACCGCCCCGAGCTTCAGAAGCTCAAGGCCGTTCTTGCCACGCCTGAACTCAAGAAGTTCCTCGAGGATAAGTATCAGGGCGCCGTAGTTCCGGCCTTCTGATCAACGCGAAGTGAAGTCCGCTGACGCTTCGGGAAGCTGAAAGTCCCGAAGCGCCGCGCTTACTGCGAGACAATTAAAAACCGGCTGATTCCTGATCGGGAACCGCCGGTTTTTTCTTATGCGCCTCTCAGGGATGCGCGATCAGAAGGTCACGGTATCGGGGTGAAGTCCCGAGAAGGCCGTCTGAGGCATGAGCGTGAGTTCATCGCGCTCTTCAGGCGTGAGCTGGAATCCGAAAATGTCGAGGTCTTCCTTCTGGTGGTGGAAGTCCGTGGCCTTCGGAATCGGGGCAATGCCGAGCTCGAGGCACCAGCGCAGCGCGACCTGCGCAGGCGTGACGCCGTGGGCGGCGGCAATTTTTTCGAGCGTCGGGTGACGCAGCAGCGTGCCGCGGCCGAGCGGGCTCCAGGCCTGAACAAGGATGCCGTGATCCATGCAGAAGCGCAGCGCCGCGCGCTGCGGATAGCCGGGGTGAATTTCAAGCTGATTCACCATGGGCTTCACCTTCGCGCGGGCAAGAAGCGGCACGAGGTGGTGCGGGTGGAAGTTGGAGACGCCGATGGCGCGGACGGCTCCCGCCTTGTAGATCTTTTCAAAAGCGCGCCAGGTGCCTGCGTTCTGCGCCTGCCAGACCATGGGCTCGCCCTGGGCGGCCGGCCAGTGAATGAGGAGCAGATCGAGGTAGTCGACCTGAAGCTGCTCGAGAATCATCGCGTAGGCATCCTCCGCGCTCTCAAAGGAGCGGTGCGACGCCCAGATCTTGCTCGTCAGGAAGAATTCCGAGCGGGGAATGCCGGATTCCCGGATGACGTCGCCGATCAGCGCGGCGTTGTTGTAGATCTGCGCCGTATCAAAGTGGCGGTAGCCGAGCTGGATCGCCGTCTGAATGGTGCTCTGGAAGTGCTCGTTGATGGGGATCTGCCACGTGCCGAAACCGATCGTAGGCATTTCTACGCCGTTGGCAAGCTTTACGGTCTGCTTCAGAGGTTCAATGACTGTTTTCTTTTTTGTCGTCACGATGTTCTTTGTCTCAATGGAGCGGGAGGCACCGGCAGGCCGGGCGAAAGCGCTTGTGGGGTAATGTTTGAATGAATGGTACCCGAGGAACCACGGATTTTATTTGATTTAAGAGAAGCGCCGATGAAAAATTTAATGATCAGACTGCGTCTGGCCATAGACAAGCAGTAGGAAGTTGTGATTGTCATTTCCGGATTCGATTCCCGCCGGTAGAATCGACAAAGTCCTTCCTATTCGTCAGCCTGGCTAAGCCTCGGGGACCCATGACCCAACTTGATTCTGAAATCATTACCTGGCTCTTCATTGCCTTTGCCGGAGCGGCTTTCGGCGTACTGGCTCTCCGCAGGGTCTTCTCGAAAAAGAATCTCCCGGGGACGCGCCGTCCGGAAGGCGCTTCTTCAGAAGCCTCGCCGCGGCGGGAGCGCATTTCGTCCCGCCGGGAGAATCGGGCGCTCCCGAAAGTGGAGGTCCCGCCTCCGCCTCAGAAGCCTGAAATCCTGGGTCCCGGACGGCCCTCGCTTTTTGCCTTCTGCGCGGAAGGTTCTGAGCAGCCCGTTGCGCTCCTCCAGAGAGCCGATCGGTTTGACGACATGATCTCTTTCGAGGCCGGAGAAAGAGCGCCGGAGGGAAAAGCGCTCCTTCTGATCGAGAACCGTCTCGGCGCTCTCGCGCACGAGCCTGATGACGAACTCGCAGACCGTACCTGGATGATCGCAGTTCCTGCTGAGACTTCCTCTGACGCTGAAGCGGCGCCTTTGAAGCTGCTCGCGCTTGACGAAAATGGGTATCCGATGGGCCGTGCCACGCCGATCAGAGACCTGTCGGCAGACGCGCTTGCTCAGGAATTGAAGAGCCTTCTCCCGAAGGAGAACGCAGGCGTCGCTTCCCTTCAGAAGCTTCTGAAGGAGGAAGCTGAACTGCTTCAGGAACTTCTTGATGCGCGCAAAAGTGAGGAAAGCGGAGGCGCTCCGGACGAAAAGCTTCTTCAGCTCCTTGCTGCAGTCCCGGCGATTTCGCCCGGGGGCTGGAGAGATTCTTCCCTCACACTCGATGCAGTCCTTCATGACGTGCGAGAGGCGATTGAAGAGAGCGACAGGGCGCTTGCCGGCGAAAAGGCTGAATCGACGGATGGCCGGCAGGCCGCGCGCGCTCTGATTCTCGACCATCTTCTTTTGATGCTTCTTCTCACGCGCACGATTCACTCGGGCGGCTACCTCCCGGGCATGCGCGCCTCCGCCGAGGCGGTCCGCCGCGCCGTTCTCTGGGAAACGAGAAAAGCATCGTCCTCTCGGGCAGAAGCGCTTCTCTCGAATCTGAGGCGCGCCGAAGCGCTCATCGATGAGCGCGTGCTCGCAGCCGGCCGGAAGCCGAGAACGCTTGTACGGGTTTCCGACGACGGCAGGATCGCATTCGGCTGCGTCTGAACCGAAAAACTCGGAAAAAAGAAAACCCGCATGAGGATTTGCATCCCCTGCGGGTTTTCTTCGTGAGTTGTTTGTTTTATCAGGCGCCCTGGCGCTCAAAAACGAATTCGCCGTTCATCATGGTGGCGTCGACCTTCGTCTCGCGGAGCTTCAGGGGATCCATCTCAAAGATGTTCTTCGAGAGCACCACGAGGTCGGCGTAGTAGCCGGGGAGAAGGCGGCCCTTCACCTTTTCCTCGAAGCTCGCGTAGGCGCCTTCAATCGTGTAGGCGTCGACGGCGTCGTAGATGTCGACGCATTCTTCAGGATGGAACCCGCCTTCAGGGGTTCCATCGAGGCGGCGGCGGTTGACGGCGCAGTAAAGGTTGTCGATCGGGTTCATGTCTTCGATCGGGGAGTCCGTGCCGAAGGACATGTGAACGCCGAGCTTCTTCAGCGTTCCGAAGGCGTAGGACGTGGCAGCGAGCTCCTTCCCGACGCGGTCCTCGACGATCTTCGTGTCGTAATGAAGGAAGATCGGCTGCACGAGGGCGAGAATGTCGTTCTTCGTGAAGCGCTCGAGGAGCGGCCGGTCGGTGATCTGGATGTGAATGACGCCGTGGCGGAGGGGATTTTCGCCCGAGAGCGTCGCGTCGTAGGCGTCAAGGATTCTTTCAATTGCGCCGTCGCCGATCGCGTGCGTCACGACGCCGCAGTTGTGGTCGCGAGCCACATTCACGAATTCGCTGATCTCTTCGGGCGTCATCGTCGGGATGCCGACCGTCGAGGGATCGTCGTGATAGGGTCTGCGCATGAAGGCCGTGCGGGCGCCGAGGCTTCCGTCGACGAAGAGCTTCAGGGGGCCGAAGCGGTGGAATGCGTTGCCCGAACCCATGACGTGGCCGGCGGCGAGGAAGCGCTTGTAGTCCTCCATGCTCGACTGGAAGCTCGACTGATGCCAGACGCGCACGAGCGGGTGATCCGCCATCACGCGGTTGTAGGCCTCGATCACCGTTTCCCAGGTGCCGCCGCGGACGTCGCAGGTGTGAACCGAGGTGACGCCGCATTCGGCCGCATGGCGCATGGCCGTGCGGATGAGCGCCACGTCTTCATCGGCCGTGCGGTTTCTGAAGAGCATGAGGAGAGGTGCTCTGGCGTTTTCCGTGAAGATGCCGTTGAGGCGTCCGTTCGCGTCGCGCTCGATCGAGCCGCCTTCGGGCGCAACGATCGATTCGTCAACGCCGGCGCGCGCGAGCGCGACGGAATTGGCCGTAAGCATATGACCGCAGGCGCGCTCGAAAACGAGCGGATATTCCGTCGTGATGGCGTCGAGGTCGTCCCTCGTGAGCATCCTAGGCTCGTCCGTGAAGTAGTCCTGGTTCCATCCCATGCCGTGAAGAACGGTGCCGGGAGCAGGCTTTCTTTCCTCGATGTATTCGCGGGTGATGCGCTTCACGTCGGCAATGCTCTTCGCGTTCTGCAGGCGCACGTCGGAGAGCATCACGCCCGTGTTGAGGAGGTGCTGGTGCGAATCAATGAAGCCCGGAACGATGGTTTTGTCCTGGGCATCCCAGACCTTGACGTCTGTGGGGGCCTTTTCTTTCAGAGCAGCTTCGCTCCCGACGGCGCGGATGATGCCGTCCTCGATGAGGAGAGCTTCTTCAAAATGACCGCGTCTCACGTAAGCGTGCGCGTTGCGGATAAGCATTGAAGACATGATTTCGGAAATCCTTCAGGGGATTTTTTCAAGGGAAACGGTTTCTTGTGCCGGAAAGCTTCAGAGCGCCGGGGTTCCTGCGCTCTGAAGGTGCAGGAGAGGTTTTAATCCTTTTTGCCCGTCGCTGCTTCGTGGCTTCTGCGGAAAAGAATTTCGTAGATGCCGAGGCCGAGGATCGGAACGATCAGCCCGAGAGCGGCCGTCACTGGATCCTGCCAGATGGTGTTGATGATGAGCGCGAGCATGAAGATCAGCACGAGGATGATCGAGAACGGATAGAGCCAGACCTTGTAGGGACGCTCCATCGTTGGATACTTGCGGCGCAGCACGATCACGGAGAGGAAGGTCATGCCGTGGAAGATGAGGCCGCAGATCGCCACGAGGCTCGTGAGTTCGGAGAGCGAGCGCGAGCAGACGAGGATCATCGCCATCACCATGGAAGCGAGCTGCGCGTTGATCGGCGTGCGGTAGGTCGGGTGGAGCCTGGCGAGGCTCTTGAAGAGCGCGCCGTCGCGGGCCATCGCGTAGTACATGCGCGGGAAGACCATGATGCAGCCGTTCAACGAATTGAAGATGGCGAGCATCATCGCCGTGCCGACGATCGCCATGCCGGTGACGCCGAAGAGCGTTTCGGCGGCGGCCGTGCCGAGGTAGAAGTTGCCGTTCTTCACCATTTCAAGAATGGTGTCGTAGGGAAGCACGCGGTAGACGGAGTAGTTGAAGACCACGTAGAGAACGGCGACGCCCACGATCGAAAGAATGAGGGCGAGCGGGAGGTTTCTCTTCGGGTTCTTCATTTCCTCGGCGACGGTGTTGAGGTTCGTCCAGCCTTCATAGGCCCAGAGGGTCGCGAGGACGGCGAAGGCCATCATCGAGAGGATCGACGAGAGGGACGGGGCTTCGGCCGGGAAGTGGAAGAGGTCGGGCGACTCCTGACCCATGAAGAGGCCGCAGCCGATGATGAGGAGAATCGGCAGGAGCTTCAGAACCATGAAGACGTTCTGCACCATGGAGCCGAGCTTGATGCCGCGCATGTTGATGAGGGAGAGCACCACGATCGACACGAGGGCGATCGCCTTCTGCACCATGTCGTCGAGCGGATACATGCTCGAAATCGCCGCCGCAAAGGCGAGCGCGAGCGCAGAGATCGAGCCCGAGGACGAGAGGAAGAAGTTCGTGATGCCGCACATGAAGGCGACGCGCTCGCCGTAGGCTTCGCGCAGGTACACGTAGTAGCCGCCGGCCTTCGGCATCATCGCGCCGAGTTCGGCGAAGCAGATGCCCGAAAGGAGCGTGATGAGGCCGCCGATTGCCCAGACGAGGAGCGCAAGGCCGAGATTGTCGCCGGCGCGCTGAAGCACGATGCCGCCGATATAGAAGATGCCGGAGCCGACCATGATGCCGGCAAGAACGGATATGCCGCCGAAAAGGCCGACCTCGCGCTTCATGCCGACCTGCTGTGAAGTGGATGCGGATTCCGGAGCAGGTGTGGGAGTAGTCATTTTTATTCTTGAGAACTGAAGGGAAATTTGGGGGAGAAAGCGCGCAAACGAAAAGAGCCGCACCGCTCATGCATTCAGCGGGTGCAGCTCCGAGAAAATTTCGTTGATGTGCGCTAGGGGCCTCTCCGCGACCCTGTGTCCGGCGCCTCTTCAGTCTTGCCTCTCGTGCGGGATGCGCTTCTTGGGGGACGTCTCCTTCCCTGCGGAAATGCGCTCACGATCGGAAAGTGAAGAGCGCTTGAAAAGGAGGAGAAGCTCGAAGTGACGAAAAATGTCAAAGCATCGCCGCCGATAGCGCCTCCGGAAGTCCTGACGGGCCTTCCAGGAGTCGCCGGCGTTTTCCGCCGGCGCCCAACCTGAAGCAGACATGCCTGTCTGCTGGTTTCGGCAGCTTGGCCTCCGGATCGCTCTCAAACGGGTGCCCCCATTGAGCGGCCATCATCCGCGCTGCGCCTCTATTCGACTGTGGTGAAGCGAACTTTGACACGCCTCTGCCCGGGCTGTCCAATGTGCGGCCCGGGAAAAAGCGCTTCTCTTGAGGATTCGGTTGAGGAAATAGGCGAAAGTGATTAGCGAGGGGCGCCTCAGCGCCGGTCGCCGCGGGGTCTTCTCGTGCCGGTCGTGCGCGACGGCGTGCCGAAGCGGCCGTTGAGCTGGAGGAAGGCTGAAATGAGAATGGCGAAGACGCCGAAGATGATGGGCGCCTCGTCTCCTGAATCCGCGCCGGCAACGATCCCGATGAGGCCGAACATTGCAAAGGCGGTGGACACAAACCTGAGCGCGGGGTCGACCTTTGCCTTCTTTGCCGGAAGCACCGCAGGCTGCTCGGAGCCGCCGCGGCTCGCTTCCTCCATGCGCGCGAGCGCCTTCCTGCGGCTCTCATCCTCTCCGGAAGTCCCGGGAATATGAAGGGTTTTGAGGAGGCTTTTGAGCGAGGGCCCCGACTTTTCCGACACTTCCGTTCCGCCCATGAAGTCCTCGGGTTCAAGGGGCTTGAGCGAGCCGGTTCCCCGCTTCTGCAGAGACTCAATGTAGCGGACGTAGTCGCCGTCGGGCGGTTCAAGATTGAGCGGATCGGTCATCGGGGGAGTTGAGAAAGAGAAACGGCTGTAGCGGGGAAGCACGCCGCAAGAAAACTCTAAGGAAAAGAATAGCCCAAAAGCACGATGAAAAAACGCCTGCGGAGAGGCTTCCGCAGGCGTTGAATGAGGAAAATTTGGAAACGGATTGTTGAGCGCTTAAATGCCTTTAACGGGCCTGCGCCTCAACGGCTGCCGCCATGCGGTCGAGCTTCGGCTTCGCGCGCATCATGCGCATGCCGTTTGCCACCACGATGAGGCAGGTGCCCGTATCGGCAAAGACTGCCATCCACATCGTCGCCACGCCGCAGAGCGCAAGGATCGTGAAGATCACCTTGATGCCGAGCGCAAAGACGATGTTCTGAACGAGCACCGAATGCGTCATCCGCGAGAGTCTGACGAGCGTTGCAACCGACGAGATCCGGTCGTCCATCACGGCGATGTCGGCCGCCTCAATGGCGCTGTCGGTGCCGCGAACGCCCATTGCAATGCCGATGTCGGCCTGAGCAAGCGCGGGCGCATCATTGATGCCGTCGCCCACCATGGCGGTGAGGCCCGTCTTCTGAAGCTCGCGGATCCGCGAGAGCTTCGCTTCCGGAAGGAGGTCTGAAGAGACGTTCTCAAGACCGAGTTCGCCTGCAAGCGCTCTCGCCGCGCGTTCGTTGTCGCCCGTGAGAAGCCAGGGCGTCACGCCTTCAGCAGCAAGCTGCCTCAGGCCCACGCGGGTATCTTCCTTAATTTCGTCGGCAAGCTCAAAGACAGCGAGGACGCCGAAGGCATCGGCGAGCGCCACGCTCGAGCGGCCGCTTTCCATGGCTTCATGGAAGGCCTTTTCGACTTCATCGGTCGAGAGGCCGGCCTTTTGAACAGAAGCGAAGTTGAGGAGCGAGAGCCTGCCGCTTCCGACGCGGCCCCTGACGCCCGCACCGGGAAGCGCCGTGAATTCCTTCACCTCATGGAGCTTTACGCCTTCCTTTCTCGCCTCTTCAACGATGGCGACCGAAAGCGGGTGCTTGTTCATGACTCCGAGACTTGCGGCGAGTTCAAGCGCTTTTTCGCGGCTCGTGCCGGAGAAGAGTTCAATTTTCTCAACCTGTGGTTCGCCCTTCGTGAGCGTGCCCGTCTTGTCGAGACCGACGTTTTTCAGCTTCCTGGCTTCCTCAAGGAAGAGCCCGCCCTTGATGAGCAGGCCGCAGCGGGTGGCCGTCGCGAGCGCCGAGACGATCGTCACGGGGGTTGAAATCACGAGGGCGCACGGGCAGGCGATGACGAGAAGGCAGAGGGCCTTGTAGAGCCAGCCGAGCCAGTCGCCGACGAAAAGCGGCGGGAGGATGGCGACCGCAAGGGCAAAGACGAAGACGAGGGGCGTGTAGACCGCGGCAAAGCGGTCGACGAAGCGCTGCACGGGGGACTTCGAGGCCTGAGCATTCTCAACCGACTCGATGATCCGCGCCGTAAGGCTCTGCGAGGCCGGCGCCGTCACGGTGACGACGATGGTCGAGGAGAGGTTCACGGTGCCCGCCCAGACCGTAGCGCCCGGGCCTTTTTCGGCCGGCATCGATTCGCCCGTCACCATGGACTGGTCGAACGTGGAGGAACCCTCGATGATTTTGCCGTCAAGCGGCACGCGGTCGCCCGGGGCAATGCGCACCTCAGCGCCCGGCCCCACTTCCTCAACGCGCATCTCGGTGTACGAGCCGTTTTCCTGACGAACGAGCGCTTTTTCAGGCGCCACGCTCATCAGGTCGCGGATGGAGCGGCGGGCCTTCGCCATCGAAAGCTGTTCGATCGCTTCGGAAATTTCGAAGAGAACGAGGACCATTGCCGCTTCAGGCCAGGCGCCGATCAGGACGCCTCCGGTGACGGCAACCGCCATCAGCGTATTCATGTTGAGAGTGCCCTTCATCGCGGACTGAATGCCCTTTCTGAAGGTGGTGAGCCCGACCAACGCAATTGCAATGACGGCGAGGACGAGGGTCGCGCCGGAGACGATGGCTTCCGGGAGGTGAATGACGCCCCAGTCGGCTGCAATTTCAAAAAATTCGCAGCCGATTGCGATGGCGAGCGCAAGGAAGTAGCGCTTCCAGGGCGTTTTGTCCTCGAAGTCCGCTTCGCGCCGGCGCTGAACCATCACGGTCGATTCGTAGCCCGCCGCTTCAATCGCCTTTCTCGCGGCGTCGGCGAGGGCAGAGGGAACCGCAATCGTGCGGTTCATGATGTTGAGTTCGTACCCGGAGATGCCGGCCTTTCTGAATTCGCGCTCGATTTCGCCCGCCTCAACGGGGCAGTCCATCTCGGGAACCGAAAGGAGGGTCTTCGGGCCGCTCACCTTCATGTCGTCGAGGCGCGAGGATTCAAACCCGGCAGCCTTGATGGCGCTCTCCGCCTTTTCGAGGTCGGCGGCCTTCACCGTCACGGTCCGGTTCATGACGTCGAAGGAGTAGTCTGAGAGACCCGCCTTCTTGAATTCCCGGTCAATTTCTCCTTCCTCAACCGGGCAGTCCATTTCCGGGACGGAAAGACGGACGTTCCCGGAGGGCGCCGCCTCGGCGCCGAGGTCGGGTTCGTAGCCCGCCGCCTTCACGGCTTCGATCGACTTGAGAACGATCTCATGGTCGGCAGGGAGAACGAGCTCGCGGTTCATGATGTCGAAGGCGTAGCCCTCGAGCCCGGCTTTCTTGAGTTCGCGCTCGATTTCGCCCGCTTCAACGGGGCAGTCCATTTCCGGAATGCGGATGCGGATGGTTTCAGTCACGACTTCGTCAATGCGCTTGAAGGCGAGGCCGAGTTTTTCGGCTGTCTGAAGTACGGCGGCTTCATCAAGCTTGGCATTTTCGGGGAAGAGAATGCGCATCGTGCGGGCGCCGTAGTCGGGGATGAGGCGGAACCGCTCATCGGCCTTCAGGACCGCCGCTTCAAAGGGCGAGAATTCAGCCGGACAGCACATGTCCGGGAAACTGAGCGTCAGAGTCTTCATTGTTTTTTTATCTCTGTATCAGGTGTTGCGCGCGGATGACTGCACGCATCGAAAAATTCCGATACATGTCATTTGACACCCTGAAGCCGTTACAATGTCAAGCGCCGTTTTCCCCGTCTGAAAAAAACAACCAGACAATCCGGCCAGAAGCTGCCGCCATCCCGATAGGGCGGCCTGACGATTCGAGCCCAATCATTCAATTCTCTCGCATCGCCTGAAGGGCGGTGCCAAAGGCACGAGGAATGCGCATTCGAGATCTCTCGCAGCTCACCGGCAATACTCCGGAAACCATTCGCTACTACGAAAAAATCGGACTTCTTCCGCCTCCGGTCCGGGAGGCCAATAATTACCGTCAGTACGGCGCGATTCACGTCAACCGCCTCGACTTCATCCGTCACTGCCGCAATCTTGATATCGGACTTTCGGAAATCCGGGCGCTTCTCGGCGCACTCGATTCCGGCTGCCCCGAGGGGGCTGATCTGGCTCACCGGCTGATTCACCAGCACCTGAAGCAGGTCGATGAGCGCATTGCGGATCTGCAGGAGCTCCGCGGGCATCTGATGGATCTCGAGGCGCACTGCAGAGGCGTTCACGATGGAAAGGAGCCCTGCGGCATACTTCGCGAACTCAATGCGCCGGGGCAGTCCGCACCTGTTCTGAAGGACCCTGCGAATGCTGAGGAAGTGCTTCGCGCCGTGGCGGAAGCGCAACGCCGCGCAGACGAGCGCGCGAGGGAACTCAATAAATCCTGAATTTCATCATGATCGAAACCACAACCATTCATTTCACCGGCATGGGGCTTCTGCTCTCCGCCATTGCTCCCTGCCTGATTGCCTTCTTTCTCTGGCTCGTCGGCCGCTCGGTTCCGCCGGCGGTCGCCGGAGAAGGCATCCGCGCGGGCATCGGCGGGCTTCTTCTCGTGGTCCTCTTAATTCTGTCGGCAAAGGCTGCGGTTTCGCTCTTCGACCTCGGGCGCCAGGCAGGGGAGGCTGCGCGCGTGATCAGCATGGACGCGCAGTACGCGTGGCCGGCTATTAAAAGCACGCTTCCGGCGGTCATCAATGCCGTGAGCATCATCCTCGCGCTCGTGCTCCTTACGCTCGGGCGTACGCCCGGGACCTTCTGGACGGCGCTCATCGCCATCTGGGTGGCGGGGCCAGCGGACGATCTTCTGAAGATGCTTATTCTCGGGATTCCCTTCAACTTCACGCAGGGGCTCGCCGGAATTTCGTTCTTCACGATTCTCGTGACGGTCTACCTTCTCTTTTCAGTGAGAAGCGCCTATACGTACGGGATCGGAAGCGCCAGGCGCTTCAGAACCCTGCGGTGAGGAAGAAGCCTTTCTCCGGGGAAGCCGCAGCGCGTCCTCTGCGGCAACTAAAATATTCTTTTTCTGCTTTGGGCGCAGTCCGGAGGCTCCTCGGTGAGCTTCCTCATTTTTTCGGAGACCCCACAATGAGCATTGCAACTCTCATCCGCAACGCGGATCTTTACGCTCCTGAACATGTCGGCCATCGCGACATTCTGGTTGCCGGGGGAAAAATCATCGCGATCGATGACACCCTCGACCCGAACATTCCCGGGATGGAAACGATTGACGCTGCCGGACGCGCCGTAACGCCGGGCTTGATCGACCAGCACATCCACGTTACCGGGGGCGGCGGCGAAGGCGGCTGGGCGAGCCGCTGCCCGGAACTCAACTTCTCCTCCCTCGTGAAGGGCGGCGTCACGAGCTTTCTCGGCGTCTCGGGCACCGACAGCATGTCGCGCTCGATCGAGAATCTCCTTGCCAAGGTGCGCGGCCTCACGGTCGAGGGCGCTTCGGGCTGGATGTGGACGAGCAACTACGCCTATCCCGCGACGACGATTACAGGAAGCGCGAAGATGGACATCTTCACGATTCCGGAATGCCTCGGGGTCAAGATCGCCTTGGGCGACCACCGTGCGTCCTTCCCAACGCCAGACGAAGTTCTGAAGCTCCTCGCGGAAATCCGCGTGGCCGGCATGCTGACCGGGAAGACCGGGTTCCTCCATATTCACTGCGGCGACTGGGGCGACGACATCTTCGATCCGATCGAAGACGCGATCAAGCGCGGCATTCCCGCCAAGCACATGCGCCCCACGCACGTTGCGCGCCATCCTCACGTCTTCGACCGCGCCTGCGCCTTTGCGCGCGCGGGCGGCTACATCGACATCACGACGGGGGGCGGCTGCTATCAGGGAACGGCGGCCGATGCGCTCTTCGCCGCCCTTGAAAAGGATGTGCCGCTCGAGCGGATCACGTTCTCGTCGGACGGCCAGGGCTCGATGCCGCGCTTCAATGAAGCGGGCGAAATGGTGGGCTTCGGCGTGGGGTCGATCAACTGCGACCTCGAGGCGATTCGCCTGCTCGCCGACAAGCTCGGGCTCGAAAAGGCCCTGAAGCCCATGACGACCACGATCGCCAATGCTCTGGGCCTCAAGGGCAAGGGCCGCGTCGAGGTCGGCGCCGACGCTGATCTTCTCATCTTCGGCAAGGAGCTCTCGCTCGAGGAAGTCTTCATGAAGGGCCGTCAGGTCATGGCGGCGGGCAAGGTCGTCGTGAAGGGCGCCTTCGAGGAATGAGCCATCCAGAAGCCTGAAGCGCCGCCGGCTCTAAGTGCGGCGCATTGCAGAAAGAGGCCGGGCATGTCCCGGCCTTTTTTTGCTGCCGGGAACTTCCCTCAAAACCCTGACGAAACCTTTTAGTGAAGCTTCAGGATGTGCAGATAGACGATTATCCCTAGGTAAAATAACCGTTACTAAATGTAAATATTATTGTAACCCTAAAGGCTCTCCTTCAGAATTCGCGGACCTTTCGGGAGAAGACTCTCCCGATTCGAAAACCATCAAAGGAAAAATATCAATGGAGTTTCTTCAGCTCTTGATGCTTTTCATTGCCGTGATGCTGATTTGGTTCAGACCCGCCAATGAAAAGCTTGCCTGGTGCCTCACCATCGTCGCGTGGTTCTCCGTCGTGTTTATGTACGTCGGCCACGTTTCCACCGCCATTCTCGGCAACATGAACCTTTAATCGGAGAAAAACAGAATGACGGATTATTCGACTCCGATTACGGATAAGGATCTCGCCAAGGCGAAGACCTGGTACGACATCGTCTGCTGGGGCGGTCTTCTCATCGTCCTCCTGCCGGTTGGCATCGCCAACCTGATCCTCGGCTACTTGATGGGCGACTCGCCCTGCACGCTCTGCTGGGGGCAGCGCGAACAGATGGCCTTCATCGGCGTTGTGGCGCTCTTTATGGTGCGCTACGGCTTCAAGCCCAAGTATCTCGCCACGATGCTCGTCATGGCGGCCATGGGCCTCTACTCGTCCTTCCGCCACCTCGGCAACCATGCGGCCCGCGACGTGGGCCAGGGCTTCGGCCTCGACATCTTCGGCATCCACACCCAGATGTGGGCTGAGATCGTCTTCTGGTGCGTTGTGATGCTCTTCGGTCTCGCCTGCTTCCTCGCCCCGCGCTTTGATGCGCTTATCGCGGAGCTTCGCGGCAAGTCCTGGCGTCCGATGACGGGCTTCATGAAGGTCGCCTTCGGCATCGTGGGCTTCATCATCGCCTCGAACGCCTTCCAGGCCGCCTGGACCACGGGTCTTCCGCCCAACTGGGGTCAGGGCGATCCCTGGCGCTTCTCCTGGAATCCCAAGTACATTTACTGGTCCGACGCGAGCTGGCACGGCATGTGGGACGGCATCAACTTCCTCGGCCGCCGCGACGTGAAGGATCCGGACTTTGCCTACGCGCCCAATGCGGCGAAGCTCGGCATCACCTTCGAGCATGACGCGAAGAATGCGCCTCTTAAACTCACGGGCGAACTCAAGGTTGCGGGCGAAAAGGCCGTTCCCGGCATCACCGCAAAGCTCAATACCGTTGCCTTCATCCGCGGCGAGTACGTGGTTGCCTCGAAGTACGACTTCTGGTTCCTCAATCCCGATCTCACGACCAAGTTCCATGCCGCCATGGATCCCTGGTTCTCGGCAAACGTCCTTGATCTCGTCGGCGTGACGCCTCTCAACGACGACGCCTATGTTCTCATGGGCTCCAACAAGTCGATTCTGCGCATTCGTCAGAACCCGCAGGCCGACGACGTGAAGGGCTGGGCCAACTTTACGGCCGGCCGCGACCATGTTGAGGCTGTCGGCGGCCTCGGGCGCGCGCGCATCGGCACGGAACGAGCGAAGATGTTCTACATCCACTCAAGCGCGACGGACGGCCGCTACATCTACACGGCCACCGTTCCCGACAACAAGAACAAGAAGACCTTCGTGATCTCGAAGGCGCTTCAGTCCGACTGGGTGCTCTCGGGCGAATTCACGCCTGCCGCTCCGATGCTGAAGAAGGACCGCTCGCTCGGCGAACTCTACGTGACGGGCATGGTCTGGGAAGACGGCAAGCTCTATGCCGTTTCGAAGAACTGGAACGTTCTCATCACGATCGACGTGGCTAATGAAGCGGTTGAGTCCGTGCTCGGCCTCCCTGCCGGCCTCACCGACATCCGCGGCCTCGTGAAGAAGGGCGACACGTTTGAAGTGCTCGATGCGAACCGCATCGTGACGCTCACGAAGTAAGCCTGAGGCTTTCAGCCCGCCGCAGGCGACGCTGAAGGTTTTCGGCTGACGCAGAGACCCGGGACGCGCTTTCTCGCGCATTCCGGGTCTGTTGCGTAGGGACCGCAGTCCTTCATAATTTGGGCATTACCCCGAAGGATCCGTGTCCATGCAGAAGTCGTTATTCATTGAAGCCGTCCGTAGCCATCGTCTCTTCGACACCCTGCGCTCCCTAATGAGCTTTGCCGTGGCGCGCATGCGGGAAGCGCATCTTCAGGAGGTCGCTTCCTCGATGACGCTAACGACGCTTTTGTCGCTCGTGCCGCTCCTCGCGGTGTCGCTCGCCGTCTTTGCGGCTTTCCCGAGCTTCGCGGATGCGCGAAAGGCGCTTGAGGACGCCATTTTCAACAGCTTCCTGCCGATTCAGTACAGCGAAGTGATCATGAAGTACCTGAAGCTCTTCAGCGATCACGCTTCAGGGCTCGGGGCCTTCGGTCTGGCAGGCTTGTCCCTCACGGCGCTCCTCATGATCGACAAGTTCTTCGTGACGGTGAACCGGATCTTCAAGGTCCGCAGCATGCGCCCTTGGACGCAGCGCGCGATGATCTACTGGGCGCTTCTTACGCTCGGGCCCGTCGGCATCGCGCTTTCGATCACGCTCACGACTCAGGCGATCCGCATAGCCGCGGGCTCAACCGACGTGAGTCTCCCCGGCTGGGTTTTCGTCTTCTTTCAGATCTTCCTTCAGACATTCGCGTATGCGGTGCTCTTCAAGCTCGTTCCTAACTGCAAGGTGCCTTTCGCGCATGCGCTGATCGGGGGGCTCTTCGTAGCCGTCACGGGACAGATCGTGAAGGAAGGCTTTGAGATCTACATCACCGCAGGCACGCTTTCCTCGATCTACGGGGCCTTCGTGGCGTTCCCGGTCTTCCTTCTCTGGCTCTACATCGCCTGGATCCTTGTTTTCGCGGGCGCCGCGGTGACGGCCGCCATTCCGCAGCTCACCTCGGGGCGCTTTGCCGACACCTACATGCTCGGAAACGACTTCCTGACGGGGGTTGCCTTGCTGAAGGAGCTCACGCTCGCGCGCGAGGCGGGACGCCCCATCGTGGCGGAAGAGGATCTTGCGCGGGCCGTCGACAGCTATCCGCAGGCGATCGAGCGCATTCTCATCCGGCTTTCCGAATACGACTACTGCGCGCCCATTCTCGAAAATGAAAGAAGGCATCTGACTGCCTGGGCGCTTCTCTGCGATCCGAAGGAAAAGACGCTTCGCGATGCGGTCTTCGCGCTTCTCGTGGATCCGAGAAACGGACTTCTGCAGGCCGCGCGGGCGGACGGCAAGAAGCCTGCGGGGCCCCTTGCCGAGTGGTTCTCGACGTTTGAGGACGACTCCTTCATCGAGGAGACGCTCTCGGAACTCGCCCGCAGCCCCCGGGTGAAGGAACTTCCGAAGGCTTGAGCTTCGCTTAAGGATTCACGGTTAAAGTTCTGCTCTATAAAGGGAAGGAGTGCATGAGCCTTAAGGCTGCTCATGGCTTCCCCCAAGCGCGAATATTCTTTGGAGACCCCTGATGATCAAGTCGCTTTTCCTTCGGACAGCCCTCGGCGCCGTGATGGGTGCCGGGCTTATGACCCTCAGCGCCGCGCCGGCTTCGGCAAGCGTTGCCGACGGCGTCGCTCAGATCCAGAACGAAAAGTACGCCGATGCGATGCGCACCTTTAAGAAGGAGGCGGCGAAGGACAACGGCGACGCGATGTACTACATCGGCGACATGCTCCGCAACGGGCTCGGTCAGAAGGCGGCTCCCCTTGAAGCCACCATCTGGTGGGAAAAGGGCGCCTATCTCGGGAACGAAAAGTGCCAGATCGCGCTCTCTCACGCCTACCGCAACGGCATCGGCGTGAAGATGGATTCTCGTCAGGCGCTGATCTGGGACCGTGAAGCCGCGAAGAATGGCTCCGTCATTGCGTACAAGAACCTCGGCGACTACTTCGCTACCGGGAACGGTGTGGAAATCGACGAGAAGGAAGCCGCCAAGTGGTACTACCTTTCCTCGAAGGGCGGCTTCCCTGCAGCCTACGTGGCGCTCGCCAATCTTCTGCGCGACGGCGAAGGTGTTGAAAAGAATCCGGTTGCCGCCTATGTGCTTTACGAAGCCGCTTCAAAGCCCGTGAAGAATTTTGAGGCGGAAAGAAATGCCGCGGCCGATGCCCGCATTCTCGGACACAAGCTTTCGGCAGCGGACCTTGAGCGCGCGAAGAAGCTTTCCGTTGAGGATGTGCTCGATAGCCTCGAAAGCCTGAAGAAGCTGAGCGAAGAGAGCAAAAAGTAACGCGCGGGACGCAGAGCGCTTCTGCATATTGCTTTGCGAAAGGCACTAAAGAAAAAACGGACGGTGAATGAACATCGTCCGTTTTTCTTTTCGAGGCCCCGGGAACGTTTCAATCAAGAAAAAACACCTGAAGACGAAGTCGTCTCAGGCGTTTTTGCCGGATTCTCAGAAGAGCGTTCGATTACTGAACGTTTGCCTTCTTGATGAGATCCTGGAAGTGCATCTGCACCTTCTGATTCGCGAGCGCATTGCGGATCACAGGCTTCTGGCTCTCGTAGGAGGGATAGAGCTCGGCCTTGCGCTTCGCCTCAAGCTTGACGACATGGAAGCCGAACTGCGTGCGGATCGGAGACTGTGCGATTTCGCCGGGCTTCAGGGCGGTGAAGGAAGCGCCGAAGGCCGGAACGAAGGAGCGCGGAACAACCCAGCCGAGGAGGCCGCCCTGGCCCTTGTTGCCGGTGTCTTCAGAGAATTCCTGAGCGAGCTTGCCGAAATCGGCGCCCTTGTTGAGGCGCGAAATGAGGTTCTTCGCCTGATCCTCGGTCTTCACGAGAATGTGGCGGACCTGATATTCCGTATCGCCGTAGGCGGCCTTGTCCTGATCATAGGCCTTCTTGAGGTCAGCTTCGGAAACCGGGTTCTTCTGAGCCCAGTCCTGAGCGAGACCCTGGATGAGGATCTGATCGCGGGAATTTTCAATGGCGCGCTTCACGTCGGGCTTGTTGGCGATCTTCGCCTTGTTGGCTTCCTGAAGGAGAACCGTCTGCTGGATGAGAAGGTTCTTCACCTGACGCTCGAGACCTTCGCCCGCGGGCTGGCCGGCCTGAACGGCACGGTCGTAAATGGCCTTCTGCTCAGCAACGGTGACGGTTTCGCCGTTCACCTTGAAGGCCTTGAGTTCCGCGTTGGCGGCTCCGGCGATGAGAATAGCGGCAACGCCGAGAGCAATTACTTTCTTATCCATAGCTTTTGAATATGAGTACTTGAAAGGACTCTGCTGTGCAGGATGCGCCGGAGGGGCGCTCGCGCCAGAGGAGTAGCCGGGGAAATTTTCGGTCAATTCTGCCGTTCAGATGCGTGTCTTGTCATCCACACCGCAGCGGCAATTGTAAAAATCAATGTCAACCCGATCAGGCCGAAGAGCTTGAAGTCGACCCAGATTTCCGTCGGGAAGGAGTAGGCGACGATGAGGTTGAGGATGCCGACCACGATGAAGAAGCCGATCCACATCCATTGGAGCTTTCCCCAGGCGGCATCGGGCATGTCGATGGCGTTCTTCATGAGCGTGCGGATGAAGTTGCGGCCCGTGAAGCTTCCGAAGAGGAGAATGCCGCTGAAGATCCAGTAAAGAATCGTGGGCTTCCACTTGATGAACATTTCATTCTTGAGCCAGAGGGTCAGTCCGCCGAAGACGACGATGACGGCAAGGCTGATCCAGAGCATCGGTTCAATCCTGCGGCTCTTCAGCTTCAGCCAGCCAATCTGCAGGAAGGTCGCGACAATGGCGGTGACGGTGGCGAGAAAAACCGGGGCGGTGGTTGCGGTTACGCCGTCTCCGATCATGCTTCCCGCGAGGTCGATCGCCTCAGTGGGGAAGTGCTCCGCGCCCTTGAAGGCGGCAAAGAAGAGGATGACGGGGAAGATGTCGAAAAGAAATTTCATGCTTGCGGGCTCCGTACGCCTTGGAAGAGCCTTCGGGCGCATTGAGCGATTTTTTTAAGAAATCAAGGCCGCTAAGGATAGCCCAAAGCGCCTATGCCTGAGCGCGCTGTAGCCTCTCCGGATGTGCATCACTTTGTCGCTTGCGGCGCAGGCTGTTGGTAACATCTCGGCACCGAAATGAATGAAGGAGAATATTCTCCTCAGCTAAGGTTTGCGCATCTCTCTGAATAAGGTTCGAAGATGCAGATTTTCAGAAATATTCTGTGCGCCGCGCTTTTCGCATCCGCGGCGGCAGGGAGCGCGAGCGCGCTCGCCCAAGAGGACAAGAACAAAATGAATGAACTCCCGACGCCTTACGTCACGGTTGAAGGCATTACGGAGTACCGCCTCGCCAACGGCCTGAGGGTGGTGCTTTATCCGGATGCCGCCAAGCCCACGGCCACGGTCAACATAACCTATCTCGTGGGGTCGCGGCAGGAAAACTACGGCGAAACCGGCATGGCGCACCTCCTTGAGCACCTGATGTTCAAGGGGTCGAAGAACTATCCCAATCCGACGGCGGAATTCACCCGCCGGGGCTTCCGCATGAACGGTTCGACGTGGCTTGACCGGACGAACTACTTCGTGAGCTTCACTGCCACGGACGACAACATGAAATGGGCGCTCGGCTGGCAGGCCGACGCCATGGTCAACTCCTTCATCGCGCAGAAGGATCTCGACACCGAAATGACGGTGGTGAGAAATGAATACGAAATGGGCGAAAACAAGCCCCTTTCCGTGATGATGAAGCGCATGCAGAGCGTGATGTTCGACTGGCAGAGCTACGGCCGCTCGACGATCGGCGCGAGGAGCGACATCGAAAACGTTGAGATCGCCAATCTGCAGGCTTTCTACCATCTCTACTATCAGCCGGACAACGCCGTTCTCACGGTGTCGGGCAAGTTCGACGTGAAGACGGTTCTCGGCTGGATCAATGAATTCTTCGGTCCCATCCCGAAGCCCGAACGCGTTCTTCCGAAGGAATGGACGGTTGAGCCTCAGGCGGACGGCGAGCGCGAGTTCTACATCCGCAGAAAGGGCGAGTCGCAGCTCGTCGCCGTCGGCTACCGCATCCCGTCGGCGCTCTCCGACGACTATGAACCCACTGCTATGGCGGCGGACATTCTCGCCGACGCGCCGAGCGGGCGGCTTTACAAGGCTCTCGTTGAAACCGGCATGGCTTCCCAGGTCTTCGGCTGGCCGATCGCGGCCCAGAAGCCGGGCTTCGTAATGTTCGGCGCCATGGTGAAGAAGGAAGGCGACATCCAGGCCGTGAAGACGAAGCTCGTCGAGCTTATTGAAAATGCCTTTAGCGAAGCCGGCGTCACCGCCGAGGAGCTCGGCCGCCAGAAGGCCGATCAGGAGACGATGTTCGAGCGCACGCTCGCGGATCCTGAGGAATTCGGCGTCGACATTTCCGACTACATCGCTCTGGGCGACTGGAGGCTCTTCTTCGCCGACCGCGAGCAGGTGAAGGCCGTTACGGCAGAGGACATCAACAAGGCCGCAGCGAAGTACTTCGTGCGCGACAACCGCGTCGTGGGCCTTTTCGTCCCGACCGATGATCCGAAGCGCGCCGACATCGGACCTGCGCCCGCGGCCGAGGAACTCATCAGCCGCTACAAGTTCTCCGAAAAGGGAGCCGAGGTTGAGGCTTTCGACCCCTCGCAGGACAACATTGATGCGCGCACGAAGATCGTCGACATGAAGGGCGTGAAGGTTGCGCTTCTGCCGAAGAAGACCCGCGGCGAAACCGTCGTGGTGAAGATGCGCTTCAATGTGGGCAACAATAAGGAGCTCGCACGGAGCGCTGTGCCGATGCTTGCGTCCTCCATGATCACCCGCGGCACGAAGACGATGACGCGCGAGGAGATTGAGGACGCCTTCACGAACCTCAAGATGGAAGGTTCGCCCTTCAGCTTCACGACCGACCGCGAGCACCTGGGCGACGCGCTCAAGCTCATCGGCAAGCTCTTTACAGAATCGATCTATCCTGAAAAGGAATTCGAAACGCTCCGCCAGCAGACGATCGCCGGCATGAAGGCGCGTTCGGACGAACCGTCGACGAAGGGGCGCGACGCCATTACGGCGCACTTCAATACGTATCCCGAGGGCGATGCGCGCCATGCGCAACTTTCCACCGAAGTGACGGCAGACCTTGAAAAAGTGACGCTCGCCGACGTGAAGGGATACTACGACCGCGTCTTCGGGCTCGGCAAGGGCTACATCGCCGTAGTGGGCGACTTCGATCCGCAGGCAGTGGCGAAGGAGCTTGAAGCGGACATCGTCGACAAGAAGTCGGCTGAGGTTCCCTTCGAGCGCGTCGTTGCTGAATACCGTCCCGTCGGACCTGCGCGCTTCGTGATCGATACTCCCGACAAGGAAAACGCGATGCTCTTCGCGCGCCTCGACCTGCCTGCGTCCCTCACGGACAGCGACATGCCGGCGCTTATTACCGCCGACTGGATCATCGGCGGCTCTGACGGGCTCTCAAACCGCATCGTCAACCGTCTGCGTCAGAAGGAAGGCCTTTCCTACGGCGCGGGTTCGGGCATTACGCTCCCTTCCTTCGGCAACCGCGCGAAGTGGTCTGTGGGCGCCATCGTGGCGCCTCAGAACCTTGCACAGGCTGAGAAGTCGCTTCGCGATGAGCTCGCCCGCGCGTATCGCGACGGCATCACGGAGGAAGAACTCGCCGAGGCGAAGCGCGGCATCATTCAGTCCCGTGCGGTCAACCGCGCGCAGGACGGCCTCATTGCCTCCAACTGGGTCAACAACCTTGAGCTCGGCAAGACCTGGCAGTTCTCGAAGGCTACCGAAGATGCCGTGATGAAGCTGACGGTCGAAGACGTCAACAAGGCTCTGCGCCGCTTCTGCAATCCTGAGAAGCTTACCTTCGCGCTTGCGGGCGACCTAAAGAAGGCTCAGGCCGCCGGGAAGGATTTTTCCAAGCAGTAAGCTGGATTCTGGGCGGAACTTTTGGATAAAAGTTCCGCCTCCCGAAAGCTTTCCCTGAAAGATATTCCCGGCACTTCAACCCGCCGGGAATTCTTTTTGGGGAAAACAGAAATTGAGTGGTTTTCCTATGAAAAATATTCTCGTCATCAACGGTCACCCCAACTTCAAGGGGGCTTTCGCCAACCGTGCGATTCTTGATGAGCTCGTGAGGCTCCTTCCTTCCGTCAAAGTGCATGCACTTGCCGGGGCCAGAGGCGAAAAAGGCTTCAATGTTCCCGAGGAGCAGAAACTTCTGAGAGAAGCGGACATCGTTGTGTTCGACTATCCCGTCTAATGGTTCTCCGTTCCGGCGCTTCTTAAGGAATGGTTCGATGAGGTTCTCACGCACGGTTTTGCCTATGGCACGGGCGGCACCGCACTCAAGGGAAAGACTGCCGTCTTCTCGCTTACGCAGGACGCTCCGGACGATGCCTATCGGCACGATGCCGCGCTCGGCTATACCGTGAAGGATCTTCTCGCGCCGCTTTTCTCGACGGCAGCCTACTGCTCGATGAAGAATGCCGAGTCGGTCTATTCTGCTGGAATGCTCTTCATTCTGGGCGTGAGCACGGATGAGGATCTCGCTAAGGTTGAGGCAAGAGCGAAGGATCATGCGGAAAGGCTTGCGAATCTGCTGAAGACGCTCTGATCAGAGATTTTTTTTCTTTCGCCGGACGGACCGGCTTCACTTCAATCGCGCCCGCCCGTCCGTTTTTTCAAATTTGAGAGCAGTCCATGGATATTTCAATCGAAAAAGGCTCCTGGAAGACGCTTGAGCACCCGGTCTCGGCCGTGCGGCTCATGGTTTTCGTGGCCGAGCAGAAGGTGCCGAAGGAAGAGGAGATTGACGCGCTCGATCCCGTGAGCACGCATTTTGTTGCGCGTGATTCGCGCCATATGGTTGTCGGTACGGCACGATTGACGCCTGACGGCCGCATCGGTCGCCTCGCCGTTCTGAAGCCTTTCCGGGGACGAGGCGTCGGCGCGAAGCTCCTCGAAGCTGCGCTTGACTGCGCGCGCGGCAGCGGCCTTAAAGAGGTGACGCTTCATGCGCAGGTCCACGCCCGCGGGTTTTACGAGAAGTACGGCTTCAAGGCGGAAGGCGCCGTCTTCGATGAATGCGGCATCGACCACATTCAGATGCGGCTTCGCCTCGGCTGATGCGCCTGGGAAGGTCTTCGGATACTCTTTTTCCGGTACTATCGTTAGAGGAAGCTATTTAGTATTATTTCGATCACTCAAGGTAGGGAGAATTAACCCTAGTGATGGTTCGTCCGGCAGTCTGGAGAGGAGCAAATCGTGCTCTCCGGCGCCGGAAGCGTTTCTCCCGGTCATAAAGAGCGAAGAGCGGAACATGGTAATCAAAAAAGCTGGTGCGGCAGAAATCTATTGGCAGACTTTATCCAAGCAGACGCGGCTTGACCCCGAAGTTCAGCTCGTTGTGACGGCAATCCTCTACGTTCGGGCAAGGAACGGCGAGGCTCCGGAAGTTACTTTCCGCGGGACGACGGAATTCAGCAGACTCGCCTGCAGCGCCGTCCCGGAACTGAAGCAGTTTGTCTGGTCGATTGCGGTTCCCGATGCGGAAATTTCCTGGCGGCTTCCAAGGGATCTCGTGAAGAATCCGGCGAAAACGCTGGAAGCCTTCCTGCGCCTTAATGAACGAAGCTACATCAAAAAATTTTCGCTCCGCCCGGAACTCGTCGACGAGATCGCCGAATGGCTTCTGGAAGAGACGCCTCAGGCGCCCTACTGGATCGTGGGTGAGGAGCGCGCCTTCCTCTCCGGCGCCCGGAGTCTCCTTTCGGGCCGTGCCGTCCGCTTTGCGACGATTTCCGAGCACCTTGCGCTCCTCTTCACCATGCTGAAGGCCTATGGGTTTGATGCCGGCGCAACAGTCCTCAAGCCCGGCGCCATTGATCTCTCGACGCTCGAGGGGCCTGTCGTCACGATCCCGGAACCCAATACCGAAGGGGACCACCCGCCGGTCGGCAAATATACGATCGACGAACTCAACTACGCCGACGCGCTCATCAAAAATCCCTCGCGCGTCGCTGCGGTTGTCTCGGGCGGCATGCTCTATCGAATGCAGGGCGAGGATGAGAAGCTGAAGACCATGTATTTGAGGTCGGGACGCCTCACGCGCGTTTTCTCCTTCCCTTCGGCAACGGCCGTGGAGGCCGGCGTTGAAACGCTCGGACTTCTGCTCTGCGAGAAGCAGGGGTTTGAAAGCGGCGTGGTGGATCTCATCTCGGTGCCGAGGATTCGCTATACGCGGCGCCCCTGGCCCGACGATTTCCGCAGGAACATTTCGCTCGCCATGCGGGGGATGGATGCTGAGGACGTCAACGTCGTGAGAACGACGAACCTCACGCTTCTCAACGACCGCTGCATCCTCTCGACGACAAGCCGCGTGGAAACGCCGGGAGACGAGGTCATCGACCGCCTCCTTGAGGAGCGGGGCTCGCGTCCACTTTCCACGTTCGTCCATATCATCCGCTGCCATTCCGTGGGACCGGACTGCGACTCGGCGGACGAGAAGGATGTCGTGTACGAAGCGATCCCGAACGATATCAATGAGTGCGGAATTCTGCGCCGTCCGCGAAAGCGCATCAGGATTGATCCGGCGGATCATACGCAGGCGCGACGCCTTGAGAAGCAGGCGATCATGCCGGGCGACATCATCTTTACGCAGCGCGGACGCATCGGTTCAATTGCGCTCGTCGACGCCGTTCCGAAGAAGGAGCGCTGGGTGGCAGGCCAGCTCTTCGTGATTCTGAGGCTGCGTGCGGACAGCCCGGTAGAGTCTCCTGCATACATCCTGCGCTGCCTTCAGTGCGCGCCGATCCGCGGACGGTATGAGCGCATGTCGAGCAATACGGCGGTGCCGCAGGTGCGCTCCGAAGATCTCGATAATCTTCTGATTCCGCTTCCTGATCGCGAGAGCGGCGTTGAGGACGCCGAGGAAGCCGT
Organism: uncultured Sutterella sp.; assembly: GCA_934255515.1. Taxonomy (GTDB): domain Bacteria; phylum Pseudomonadota; class Gammaproteobacteria; order Burkholderiales; family Burkholderiaceae_F; genus Sutterella. Next base: position 23,407 of record CAKQON010000005.1, on the reverse strand, counting down.
CCGCAAGCTGAAGCGCTATTCGAAGGAAATCGAGGATCTGCGGGCCAAGGCCGAAACGCTGATCAAGAGCGTAACGCTCTGATGAAGACGGGCGGAAGACCTCGTGAATAGATCTCCCGCCCGAATCATATCCGCCGAACGGAACGTTTGAATGCCCCGGCAAATTAAGCGAAGGGAAGCGCATCCCTCCAGGATTCGCGGAAGAAGAGCATGATGGCGTCAAGCCCCGAATGATTGATGCGATAGCGCGCAAGCTGCTGCACGACGGGCTTCGCATGGAAGGCGACGCCCAATCCGGCCGAACGGATCATTTCAACGTCGTTTGCGCCGTCGCCGCAGCAGAGGACTTCACGCAGGGATGCGCCGTGGAGCTGCGAGAGCACTTCAACCGCGCGGCGCTTGCCCCTGGCGTCAAGGATTCTGCCGCCGGCAGGGCCCACAACGTCGCCGGTGAGGAGCCCGTTTTCAATGACGAGCTCGTTGCTTACGGCCCCCGTCATGCCGAGCTTTTTGGCGATGGGGCGGGTGATGAGCGTGAAGCCCCCGGAAACAACGTAGAGCGCGAGGCCGTTGCGGCGCGCAAACTTCATGAGGACTTCCGCGCCGACGGAGAAGCGCGCAGATTCCACTGAATGGTCAACAACGCTCAACGGCGCGCCCGCGAGGAGCTTCACGCGGCGCTGAAGGTTCTCCGCAAAGGGCCATTTCCCTTCCATGGCTTCTTTCGTCATCTGGCACACTTCGTCGAAGCAACCTGCGGCAAAGGCCATGTCGTCGATGCATTCGTTTTCGATCAGGGTGCTGTCCATGTCGAAGAAGAAGGCCTTGAAGGACTTGATGCTGAGGCCTGCCGGGAGGACGAAGAAGTCGGCATTGTGCCGGGCGGCTTCGGCCTCGAGGTGCGTGAGGTCGGCATCGTCGGGGACATCTTCAAGACGAAGCGACGGTTCGGACGGACGATAAAGCGTGCGTGCGGGGTGCACTTCATGCGTGAGGTCGAGGAGCAGATCGTGCTCCAGCTCTGCGCCGGTGATCACAATGTCGAGCATGGGGGGATTTCTTTTGAATTTCTCAATGCGCGGCCAGTCGTCTCCGCGCGGGATGTCTGAGAAGTCTAGCGCAGTCGCTCTGCGATCGACGGAAATAAAAAGCCCGCGGTTCCGAAATGAACTCGCGGGCTTTTGTGATCGCAAGCGACCGTGCGGGCTTTGCTTTCTCTGCTTTCAGAGGCCGTGCCTCCTCTTCATGCGGGGGAAGGCAATTCCCGCCAGGCAGTCATTACTTCTTCTGAGCGTCGAGCTGACGGGCGAAGATGAAGGCCTGCTGGCCGGCGATGCGGCCGAAGGTCACGATGTCGGCCTGAGCGTTGCCGCCGAGGCGGTTGCCGCCATGGACGCCGCCCGTGACTTCACCGGCAGCGAAGAAGCCCGGAATAACCTGGCCCTTCACGTTGTAGACCTGGGTGAGCGGGTCAATCTTGATGCCGCCCATCGTGTGGTGGACAGCCGGGGTAACGGCGATCGCGTAGAAGGGGCCCTTGTCGAGGTCGCGCGGCATGTCGGCGCGGCCGAAGGCATCCTTGTTGGCAGCCTTGCCGGCCTTCCAGGCGTCCATCGTGGCCTTGAGGTCAGCAGCGGGAACGCCCATCTTGCCGGCGATCTCGTCGAGCGTAGCGCCCGTGAGGCAATAGGGCTGCTTGATGTAGCCGTTCGTCGCCTTGAGGGACTTCTGCATGTCGGAGTCGAAGAAGAGGTAGGCGATGCCGTCCTTCTGCTTCAGGATGGCGGCGGAAACCGCGTCGCGCGTCTGAAGTTCGTTGAAGAAGCGCTTGCCTTCCTTATTGACGAGGATGGCGCCGTTGCCGCGGACGGCTTCGGTGATCATTTCGCCAACCTTAGGCACAACGGTCGGGTGCGTCTGAATCTGGTCCATCTGGATCAGGTTGGCGCCGATCTTCTCGGCAAGGAGGAGACCATCGCCCGTGGCGCCCGGATGGTTCGTCGTGGCAAAGCCCTTGAGGCGCGGCACATACTTCGAAACGAGTTCGTTGTTGGCGCCGAAGCCGCCGGCAGCGTTCACGACCGCCTTAGAGTGAATCGTGTAGGTGCCGTTCTTATCCTTCACCTGGATGCCTGTCACGCGGCCGGTCTTGTCCGTGAGGATCTTGGTGGCCTGGGTGTTGGTGCGGATGTCGATCTTCTCAGCCTTGGCAGCCGTGTAGAGGGTGCGGACAACTTCCGGGCCGACGAGCGCGCCGCCGGTCGGACGGTGCGTGCGCGGGAAGGTGGCGCCGGCCATCAGGCCGACGTCGCGAAAATCGCCGCCGTGGGCGAGGAGCCAGTCAACGGAGGAGGCGGACTTCTCGGCGAGCGTGCGCACGAGCGCCGGGTCGTTGAGCCAGTGGCCGCCCTTCATCGTGTCGAAATACATGATTTCGACGGAGTCCTTCGTGCCCTTAGCCTTCTGCAGAGCCGTTTCCGTGGCGTTCAGGCCGCCAGCGGCGCGGACGGTGTTGCCGCCGACCATCGCCATCTTTTCAATGACGACAACCTTGGCGCCGAGTTCGTTGGCCTGGACAGCAGCCGAAAGGCCGGCGCCGCCCGCGCCGATAACCGCGATGTCGACATTGATGTCTTCAGCGGCACCGGCAGTTCCGAAGCAGGCCATGACGGCAGCGGCAACCAGAATCTTCTTCATCTTTTCTTTCCTTTTAAGGTGCGGGACTGCGCCTGAAATGAGCACAGCGCCCAATGGAGTATGAATCCCGTAGGACTCAACCTTCGGCAGAATGTTAACCTGAAAAAAAAAGGATGACGAGAAGTGAGACGACGTTGCTATCTCTTTATGGGTATTACTGAATCGGAAATTGAAGAGACTTTGATGCCTGCAAAAGAGAAACCATCCCTTAACGATGAGTTTTTTTGAGGAATGCATTACTTCTCTTCCTTGAAAATGCGTATAAACCCGCTTATCCGCAGTGGGCATTTCTGCCCGAACCGTTAGTTCTTTTTTCGGAGGAATCGAAACATGCCGTCACTGAGCCGGGAGGATTTTCAGGCGCTTTATGCATTGGAGCGCGAAGCCGGATCGGGTCTGGGCGTCGCGGAGCTCAGAAAAGAGCTCTCGCTCACCTTCCCTCAGGGGGCGCGCGTTCTCACGCGCGGGTCGGAAGACTATCCGCAGGCGCTCGACGCCCTCGCGGATCCGCCGAAGGTGCTCTGTGCTCTGGGAGACCTGACGCTCCTCGACCGGCAGCTTCTTGTTTCGATCGTGGGATCAAGAAACGCAGCGGCTGAGCGGTGCGAAGCCGCTTCCTTCATTGCGTCTGATCTCGCTGCACGAGGCGCCGTCATTGTTTCGGGGCTTGCTGCCGGGATCGACCGCGCCGCCCACGAAGGGGCGCTTGCCGCGTGGACGAATGAATCCCGGCGCGGCCGCACTGCGGCTGTGCTCGGCACGCCGCTCTCCTTCCCCTGGCCCCCTGAGAACGCAAAGCTCTATGAGGAAATCGTCTCGACAGGGCTCGCGCTTTCCGAAGTGCCGCAGGCCGAAGGCCGGCGCTTCGACCCAAATGAGCGGATGAGGTCCCTCAGGCGCAGGAATCGCATCGTTGCCGCGCTCGGCACCGGAACGCTCGTCATGGCGGCGGCTTCGGGCTCGAGCACCCTCATTGAGGTCGACTATGCGCTCGGTCTCGGCCGTCCAGTCATCCTCTGGTACGAGTGCGCGAATGAACCCTGGGCGAAGGAACTCCTTGCCCGCGATCTCAGGGACGGCGACGGCCGGGCGCTTGTTGCGGTCGCACGGGATGCGGTGGAAGCGGAGGAAATCCTCTCGCCCTGGAGCCGGGTCTGGTGGCTTTGAGGTTAGTGCTTCCCAAGGCGCGGCAGGTGCCGCACCTGCACCATGAGAAGGCCGGCGAGCATCAGGAGCGACCCTGCGATGAATGCCGGCCCGATTGATTCGCCGAGAAGAAGAACGGAAAAGAGAACGCCGAAGAAGGGCGTCATGAAGACGAGGACGCCGAGGCGCGCCGCGAGATAGACCTTGAGCATCTGGCACCAGACCAGGTAGGACGCAAAGGAGACGATGAAGATCTGAAAGAGCAGGCTCGCCCAGGCGACGGGCGTCCCGATGAAGGTCGACTGGCCGGTGAGAAGCGCAATGGGCGTGAGTGTCGCAGCCGCGAAGATGAGCTGGGAGAAGAGCATCTGCGTGGGGGCGGCGTTGTTCATCGTCGTCGCTCTCAGGAAGACGGTGGTGAGGCCCCAGGACACGCCCGAGAGGAGGCCGAGAAAGTCGCCGAGGATCCAGAGGTCGCTCCCGGCTGAGGTTCCCGCGAGGAATGCCGGCACGAAGAAGGCCGTCACGATGCCCGCAAAGGCAACAAAGAGTCCCGCCCACTGAATGAGGGAAAGGCGCTCCTCGGGAAGGCGGATGGAGAGCCCTACCGCCGCAAAGAAAGGCGCCGTATAGAGGAGCACCGACATGTGGGACGCCGTCGTGAAGCGGAGGCCTTCGGCAACGAAGAAGAATTCGCCCACAAAGCCGAGCCCCACCAGAGCTACGTCGCGGAACCTGACGTTCCAGTTCCATTTCTCATGAAGGAAGAAGCGGTTGGCGATGAGGAGCAGAATCGCCGCCGCTGCGGAGCGCAGTCCGACCTGCAGCATCGGACTGATGTCCGTGCCGGCTGCCTTGATGGCAGTCTGCTGCATGCCCCAGGTCATGGAAAGGAGGACGCAGATGACAAAGGCGCGTAGGTCGATGGGACGGCGGACGGGAGCTGTGGGAAGAGCCATGACGGAAGGCAGGCAGAATATTGAGGGTAAAGAGCGCAACTATACGCCTCGGGCAGAAGCAGGCCTTGTTTCGGGACGTCTTTTGACGGTTGAATGAAGTCTGACTGAGTGCTTTTCCGCGGCTCCAGGTTAATGGAAAGAATGCGAAAAAAAAACCGCCGAAGCGGTTCGCGCCGGCGGGAGCAAGAGAAAGGAGAGAAGAAGAGATTGGGTTTTGCGCGGGTTACTTCACCTTGAAGTTGAATTCGTGGCACTGATTGCAGTAGTTTTCGCTTTCCTGATGCATCAGGTGGCAGTTCGTGCATTCGAGCGTGTCGCCGTAGTGTGGTGAGACGTGCGGATTGGTGGGCTTGACGTTCTTCGTCTTCGCGACGAGCTGCTTGGTGTTATGGCAGCCCGTGCAGGTTTCGATCGTCGGCATCTCGGGATTCTTCATGTCCTGACCGTGGCAGGTCTGGCACTGAAGGCCGGCTTTGATGTGCTGTTCGGCGAGCTTTTCACCCGCCTGGACGGAAGCGGCGCTGCCGAGCAGGATGGCCGTGGCGGCAACGGCAGTAAAGAGAGAGCGGAACATTCTGGGGCCTGATGGGAAGGTCGTTCGGAAATCGGGGAAAGCGGCCTTGAAGCGCAGGTCCCTGGCAGGAGTTCTTCCGAACAAAATGATTTTTAAGGAGTTTCTCTAACGAGCCGAGGGTTTCGTCAGGGAATAAGAAAACCGGGCGCCCGGGAAGGGCCTCGGCTCGCAAGGTGATTCAGCCGGTACTTCTGAAGAGCAACTACCCGGAGAAGCGGAGAGTGCTCAGCTCTCCGGGCAGGACTTCAAAGGAAGGGCTCAATTACATCTTGGCGAACTCTTCACCGGCGATCATGCCGAAGGTGAGAGCATCGATCACGGCCACCGTGCCGAGGCGCGAGGCGCCGTGCACGCCGCCCGTCACTTCGCCGCCGGCGAAGAGGCCCTTGATCGGCTGGTGCGTCGTCGCGGAAATGACCTGAGCCTTTTCGTTGATCATGACGCCGCCCATCGTGTGGTGGATCTTCGGAGCGACTTCAATGCCGTAGAACGGAGCCTTCGAAACATCAAGACCGTTGCTGAACTTGAGGTTGCGGTGGAATTCCGGATCCTCGCCTTTCTTGATGAACTCGTTGTAGCGGGCAACCTGTTCAAGGAACGGCTTCTTGTTGATTTTGAAGTAGTCGGCGAGCTCGTCGAGCGTGTTGAACTTCTTCACCGTGCCCATTTCGAGCGGGAGCTTGACGAAGTTCGGGTTGATCGACTTGACGATCGCATCGTCGGCGATGGCGATCGGGTAGTTTTCATCAGCGCCGATGACCTTGAAGAGGGCGTCGGACTTGATCTTGCGGCCGGCGTGTTCGTCCATGAAGCGCAGGCCCGTCTTGCGGTCGACGACGATGCCGTAGTCCATGCAGGCGTGGTTCGTGAAGTTGACGGAAACGCCGAAGCCTTTTTCACGCGGGTTGGTGTAGGGGAGGAACTGCAGCCAGCAGAGCTGAACCGGAGCAGCGCCGATGCCGAGGGCCTTCACGAGAACGCCGGCCGTGGCGCCAGGCTGGTTCGTGGAGTCCGTGGTCGGAACAACGCGCGGATCCTGGACCTGACGGAACCAGATGTCGCGGGAGAAGCCGCCGGCGGCGAGCATGACGCCGAGCTTGGCGCGGACAACCTTCTGCTTGCCGGTTTTGTTCTCGAGGTCGTCGGACTGGAGCTTCTGGTTGAAGCGATAGCCTTCGCGGTAGGTGATGCCGACAACAGCGTCGCCGTCCATCACGAAGTCGTCGAACTTGGCGCGGGTAAGAACCGTGACGTTCTTTTCCTTCTTGATGGCTTCGTACATCGGGTGGATGTAGCCAGAGCCCGTACCGGCCTTAATCTCATAGGAGCGCGGAACCGAGTGGCCGGCTTCGAACAGCATCTTGTTGGGAACGAATTCAGCGCCGGTTTCCTCAACGAACTTGATCGTGTCGTTGCAGCGGTCGGCGATGACGCCGAGGAGGTTCGTGTAGTTGAGGCCGAGACCGTCCTTCAGGCAGTCTTCAATGAAGAGCTCCTTGCTGTCCTTGATGCCCTGGGCTTTCTGCACGGGGTTGACCGGGCAGGCGACGTTGCCGCCGCAGATGGCGGAGTTGCCGCCGACGACCGGCATCTTCTCAATCATGAGAACCTTCTTGCCGCCACGGGCAGCCTTGAGGGCGCAGGCCATGCCGGCGAAGCCGGAGCCGATGATGACGACGTCGTACTCGGCGTCAAACTTCTTCACCTGAGCAGCAGGAATGCCGGCATTGGCGGCAGCGCTCGCCATCAGAGTGGCGGCCATGGCAGCGCCGGTCTTGAGGAGGCTGCGGCGAGCGAGATTCAGTTCGGACATTGTGTTTTCCTTTGAAGGTTGATGGAAGCTGCCGTACCCGGCGTCTTCCGGATCCGTTTACGGAGAGGTCAAATCCGCATCCGTGATGGAAGTAATTCTGAAGGATCTCTGAAAACGTGCGGCTATACCTTGGTATAGGCGGATAGGAAAGCAGAATGAAAAAAGCCCGTACGGGCCTGATCCGTACGGGCTCTGAAGCAATGTCCAGCGTCTGGAGGCTTTCTTCAGAAGGCGAGCGCCATGCCGGCGGCAGTATGCCAGGTGTCGTGATCGATGCCGGCGTCGCTTCGCTCCATCCTTTCCGCCGTGTAGGCGCCGCCCGCATAGACGAGCGCCTTCTTGCTGAGCGGAAAGATGTACATCGCGATGAAGCCGTATTTTTCGAGATCCTCTTCGAATGCGGCTTTTTCCGTCGCCTTGTCGGCGTTGAAGATTTCGCCGCCGGCCTTGCCGTAGAAGACTGCGGCCTGAATGTTGGCGCCGGGCGTTCCGGGCATATTTTCAAAGAGCGCCCCGACCGTGGTGCTCCAGCCGTCAAACTGCCCGACGACCCCGCTTACGTTGTGCTTCGCGAGGTAGCTACCCGAGAGGAAGCTTGACGCCCCCACCCAGCTCCAGACCGTTTCATTGCGGCCGAGCTGGAAGCCGAGGTAGGGCGTGACGTCGCCGATCTTGTAGTTGGCGCCGAAGCCGACCGAGTAGGCGTCTCCGAGACGCGGGTCGGCCGTGCTCGAGCGCATGATGGTGTCGGCCATCACGATCGACTGCAGCGGTCCGCGGTCGATCGTGACGAGCGTTCGGCGTCCGCATTGCCCTCAAGGCCGGCGCTCGAATTCGTTTCGAACGAGTACTGGAGGTAGGCCATGGCGCCCGCACAGTCGGGCGACACGTAGGTAGGGCGGATTCGTGAATTTTCACTAAACCGCCCCCCTTGCGCCCATGAGGCTCAATTCGGGACGAGATCCTCTATCAGAACGCTCCCGTCGTGGTGAGCGGCTCCGCTTCGTGATTCCTTTTCCCAACGGTGCTGTGGAGCAGGAAGGTCTCGACATACTCAATGGCTTGCACGGGATCATTCTGAACGCCGCGGCGAATCTCATTGAAGGAGATGACTCGAGCACTTCTCTGTTCGCGGTTTTTCAGACGACGAATCAGTTCCAGAATGGCCATAGCCAACTTGTTGATCTGAGCGATGTTCTCGATTAAGTTGGCGTTCTTCATCTGAGAGCGATCCTGCCCAAAATCCACATCCAGAATGTAGTGGAGGTGGTTTTCGATCTGCCAATGATTTCGAACTGCACGTAGAAGACGCTTTGCAATCTCGGGCTCAGTTGGGCTCAAGGATGAAATGAAATAGCGAACCTTCTCCGTAGTCTCCTCTTCTTTACCGCCGGCTCGAATCTCCGTCCGCCAACTTGTCTGCCGCACGATACACTCCTCTTTCAGCCCGAGCCAAACCTTGAGAAGCTCTTTCGGCAGAAGCTCTCCGGGGAGCACCTCAATGAGGCGCCGTTCTTTACGACCGTGTCCAACTTCTTTGGTTTCATGGTGATGCTCCACCGGTGTCTGCGAAAAGCAAAGCTCAATCTCCTTGCATAGCTTCCCTTGGTTTTGCTTCACGGCAAGACAATAATCAGCCCTCGCTTCGTTCATCAGCATCGTCACGAACTTACGTTGGCAGTGCATCGCATCTCCCGTGACGATAGTTCCCTGCAAGTCAAGCAATTGCGCGAACTTGAGAGCAGCAGGAATTTCATTGGACTTTTTGTCGATGAGCACCTGGGCGAAGGCAATGCCGGCTTCCGTGCTGTAGAAGCTCAGGAACTGATGCTGTTCTCCGCGCTCGTGCAGAAGGCGATCTTGCTCCCTTATCCGGGCTACTACGCTGAAGCGCTCAATTACGAATAAAGCTCAGCCGGACGCGAGAGCGTGAAGGGACGGTCCGAGGCGGCCGTGAGCCTGACCACGCTCTCAATCGTCTCGTCGGGCTTCCGGCTCGAGAGCGCTTTGCGGGCGCTTTCCCGGGCGTCGGAGATGCTTTCACTCCCGGTTTTCAGGAGCAGCGTTTCCCAGTGCCAGCGGCGTCCGAGAAAGTGAAGCGGCGAAGCGAGCACATCCAGATCCGCAATTTCGTCGCGCAGCCCCCAGCCGCCGTCATGACGCTCATGAGGTTGTGAAGCTCGCGTGCCGCCTCATCCCTTTCGCTCTCGTTTGATGCGGGCGCAAGGATTCAGCATCAAGTCCCGCGAGCACGCGGCAAGCGCCTTCTTCCGGCTTAGGAGCCAGGAGCGCTGCGCAAATCCGGCGGCATGGGTGAGGGAGAAATCCCCCGCATCGGGAATTGAGGGCTTTCCGTAAGTACCCGACTGCCAGTGGTTCCAGCCTTCCGGCGTAAAGGTCCCCGAATGCATGAGGAGCGTGCGCTGGCATTCGCGCGCCTGAGCCCGCCGGATGCGGTCGGAGAGGAGCTGATAGCCTTCGTTTTCCTTCCGGAATCCTGCGGGAAGACGGCTGTAGTCGGGTTCCTGAATGCCGGAAGCGGATTCAGAGACGCCGAAGCGGCCGCGGGAGCCGTCGGACACGAACCGCCACTCAAGCGTGAAGGCCGCAGGGGGAATCTCTCCCGGCATGAAACCCTTGAGGAATCAGGCCGAAAGGAGATCCACCTGCTCGCGCAGGTGCTTAGAGAGAAGCGCGCGGGCTTCCTCTTCGTCGCCGTGCTGAATGGCGCGCAGCAACTCGCGCTCCTGACGGGCGATGTTCATGAAGAAGGCCGGGTCATTCTGCGGAAGCCTCGGCGTCGTCTTTTCAAAGTACGTGATGAGCGCGGCCGAGAAGACCTGGAGCACGCGGTTGCCGCAGGACTCAAGCAGGATGAGATGGAATTCACGGTCCCAGCGGTCGGCTTCGTGCGTATTGCCGGCATTCAATTCAATGCGGCAGATGGCGTCGTCGAGACGGCCGAGAAGGGCCGGCGTCATGCGGCGCACGCAGAGCGGAATGATGTTGACCTCAATCAGGAGGCGCGCTTCGATGAATTCGCGGATGTCGAAGTTCGCAATGTCCATCTGCACCTGAATCTGCGAGGAGAGATGCTTCGGCCCCATGGCGTTCACCGTCATGCCGCGCTTCGGCGCCCGATCGACAATGCCCATCTGGGAGAGCACCGCAAGGGCTTTTCTTACCTTGTAGCGCGTAACGTTGAAGCGTTCGGCGATTTCCGCCTCGGTATCAATGCGTCCGCCCGCTTTCGCCTGGCGAAGAATGTGCTTATGGATGGCACGGAAAAGCGTGTCCTCGTCAACGGGGGCGTCGGACAAATAGTTCTGTTCCAAAGCTGTGACCTCTTCAGGGAAATATTGAGGGGAGCGGCCGGGAGGCTCGCAAAGAATTTGTCGACCAGAGTCAATTAATGCATTCTACGCGGCCTCAGGGCTTTATGGCGTCAATTCCTCGCGCTCGGAAAGCCCGGAAGCCTCGTTTTCAGAGCGTCGCCGCAGCGGGCGTTTCGAGCGCGCGGGCTTCGTTCCGGAGTTCGTAGAGAAGCTTCAGGGCATCGCGGGGCGAAAGACTGTCGATGTCGGCGCTTCCGATCCGTTCGATGAGGGCGAGGATTGCCGGATCGACCGGTGCTGCAGAGGGCGCTTCCCCGGCCTCGGGTTCCGGTTCCGGCGGCATGAGGAGGCTTTCGCCGAAGAGGTTCGGCAGGGGCGAATCGACCGTATTGGCACGCTCCTCGAGCTTCGCGAGAAAGCCCTTCGCTCGGCGCACGACATGCGCGGGGATTCCCGCGAGCTGAGCAACGGCAATGCCGTAGCTTTTCGATGCCGCGCCCTCGGAGATTTCATGCATGAAGACAATGCCGGAGCGGGTCTGCGAGGCGGAAACGTGGACGTTCGCCACTTCGCGCAGTTCCTGAGCGAGCGTCGTGAGCTCGAAGTAGTGCGTGGCGAAGAGCGTGAAGCTTCTCGTTTTCTGCACGAGCTCCTGAGCGATCGCGGCAGCCAGCGACAATCCGTCGAATGTCGAGGTGCCGCGGCCGATTTCGTCCATGAGCACGAGGCTTTTGTCGGTCGCCTGCGAGAGAATCGCGGCGGCCTCCGTCATCTCCACCATGAAGGTGGAGCGGCCGCGGGCGAGGTCGTCCGAGGCGCCGATGCGGGTGTGAATGCGGTCGACGGGGCCGATCTCCGCCGTTTCCGCCGGCACGAAGCTTCCCGCCCAGGCGAGGAGAACAATGAGTGCGACGCTCCTCATGTAGGTCGACTTGCCGCCCATGTTGGGGCCGGTAATGATGAGCATGCGGCGGCCGTCCTCGAGGCGGCAGCTGTTGGGAACGAAGCTTTCGAGCGTGGTTTCGACGACCGGGTGCCGTCCCTTTTCAATGCGGATCCCGGGATGATCGGTGAGAACGGGGCGCACCCAGCGGTGCGACTCGGCGTGTTCGGCAAGTCCCGTCACGGCATCGAGCTCGGCAATGGCTTTGGCCGCGGCAAGGAGTTCGGCCGCCCGTTCCCCGAGCTTCGAGACGAGATCGTCGTAGAGCGCTTTTTCGAGCGTCTGCGCGCGCTCGCGCGCAGAGAGAATGCGGTCTTCGAGCTCCTTGAGTTCGGGCGTGATGAAGCGTTCGCTGTTCTTAAGCGTCTGCTTTCTCTGGTAGCGGGCAGGCACGCGGTCCGCGGCGGTCTTTGAGACTTCGATGTAAAAGCCCGACACCTTGTTGTACTGCACGCGAAGGGTCTGGAGCTTCGTCGCGGCTCGCTCGCGCTCCTCCATCTCGAGAAGAATGCGGCTCGTGTCGTCTCTGAAGTGCCTCAGTTCCGCAAGCTCCGGACTGTAGCTCGAGGCGATCACGTCGCCGTCGCGCAGGAGCACCGCGGGTTCGGGAAGGAGCGCTTTGCTGAGGAGCTCTCCGATCATGGCGGGAAGCCTGAGGCTTTCGCCTAAGGCCGCAAAGAATTCGAGCGGCTGAGCGGAAAGCCATTTTTCGAGCGAGTCGATGCGGGGAAGCGCGTCCCTCAGCGACGCGAGTTCGCGCGGACGGACGGTTCCGAGCGCAATGCGGCTCGAAATGCGCTCGACGTCGGGGAGCGTATTGAGGCCGGTGCGGAGGGTTTCGAGGAGCATTTCCGTTGAGAGAATGCTTCCGATCGCTTCCTGACGAATCTCGGCAAGCCTTCTGTCGCGCACGGGCTGGTTGAGCCAGCGGCGCAGTTCCCGGCTTCCCATCGCGGTTGCGCAGTGGTCGAGCACCGAAAAGAGAGTCGGCCCGTCGCCGAGGGGCGAGAGGCTCTGATCGATTTCGAGGTTGCGCCGCGTCGACGGGTCGAGCACGACGAATTCGCTTTCCTTCACGAGCTTCAGGGGTTCGATGAAGGGCATGAGGTCGACCTGAGTTTCCGCCGTGTAGTCGAGAAGCGCATTGGCCGCGGCGAGGATGGTGTTTTTGCCCGATACGCCCCAGGCATCGAGGTTTGCGAGCCCGAAGGTGCTGCAGAGCATTTCCGCGCCGCGCCTGCCGTCGAAGTGCCAGTTGGGCAGCGAGGAAACGACGAGCTCTGGGTGGGCCTCGCGAAGCGCCTGACGGAGGGATTCGGCAACGAGCACTTCCGAGGGATGAATGCGGGAAATGGCGCTCGCAAAGGCGTCGGCAGACACTTCCTCAGCACGGAAGTCGCCGTTTGAGAGCGTGAGCCAGACGAAGCCGAAGGGTTCCGCTTTCTTCCTGGGCCAGTCGATCGCGAGAAGCGTCGAATCGGATTTTTCCGGCAGAAGCGACGTTTCCGTGAGGGTTCCCGGCGTCACGATGCGCGACACCTTGCGCTCGATCATGCCCTTGCCCGGCGTCCCCATCTGTTCGACGATGACGACGCTTTCGCCGAGCCTCACGAGCTTTGCAATGTAGGTGTCGAGCGAAACAAAGGGGATCCCCGCCATCGGAATGGGCGTTCCGTCGGTGAGCTTGCCGCGCTTCGTGAGCGTGATGCCGATCAGTCGGTTGGCGCGGACGGCGTCGTCGAAGAAGGTTTCGTAGAAGTCTCCCATCCGAAAGAGCACGAGCGTTTTTGGGTAGCGGTTCTTCACCTCAACGAACTGCCGCATTGAGGGGGTGAAGAGTTCAGGATTGCTGAAATCGGGCTGAACGGAAGCTTCTTCTGCCATGGGGGATCGTTTCGCTTACAAAAAACCGTCCGGCCTCAGGTCCCGCGCACGCAGAAAGCGCTTGAGGGCCGGTGAGAGGCGGACGGTCATTGCCGGGGCGAGCCCCGGCGCCTGAAAAGAAATTTATTCGCTCTTTTTGGTCGAGAGCGTGCGGCGCGGAGCCTTCGCTTCGGGCTTTTCGGCCTTTTCCTCGGGTTCGGCCTTGATGGTGCCGACGAGCGGAAGGAGCTGCGCGAAGATCTTGGGGTTGCCCGCGCAGACGTTGCCGGATTCGAGCCAGTTTTCGCCGCCCTCGAGATCGGTGATGAGGCCGCCCGCTTCAAGAACGAGCAGGCCGCCGGCGCAGATGTCCCACGGGTTGAGCTTGAGTTCCCAGAAGCCGTCGTAGCGGCCGCAGGCAACCCAGGCGAGGTCGAGCGCAGCCGAACCGGGGCGGCGGATGCCGGCCGAGCGTTCGGCAACGCGGCGGAAGCCCGCGAGGTAGCCGTCGAGGTCGCAGCCGCGGCGGAAGGGGAAGCCCGTGCCGATGAGGGAGCGCCTCATTTCATCCGTTTCGGAAACGCGGATGCGGCGGTCGTCGAGCTTCGCGCCCTGGCCCTTGGCGGCGGTGAAGAGCTCGTTCTTCGCGACGTCGTAGATGACGGCGACGATCGGTTCGCCGCGGAAGGTGAGCGCGATCGAAACGCAGTACTGCGGAAGCCCGTGAATGAAGTTTGTCGTGCCGTCGATCGGGTCGATGATCCAGAGGTAGTCGCTCTTCGAGTCGCCGGTGCGGCCGGCCTCTTCAGAGAGCACGGCATGGTGCGGATAGGCCGACATGAGCTCGCGGATGATGACGGCTTCGGCCGCCTTGTCCGCCGAGGTGACGAAGTCGTTTGCGGCTTTATCGGAGATTTCCAGAAGATCGCGGTCTTCGGCGGCGCGGTTGATTTCGCGCGCGGCCATGCGCGCGGCCTTGGTGGCGGTGGCAACGAAAGCCTGAAGCGACGACGTGGGCGTGGGCATTTGTTTGAGCTCGATAGATTGAAAACGGGGACGAAAGGAAGGTCCGGAGACCGATAGAGAGCGGCTCAGGAGCCCCTTTCATGAACGGGGCGTGATTCTAACAAAAGGCGGCTTCTCCTGCCCGAGCGGGAGATCGACGGGGAAGCGGTTCGGCGCATTGCCGGGACCGTTAGAATTAGAGTTTAACTGCTTTTGAAAAAGTTTCCTCATTCCCCAATCTTTAGCGTTATGACTGAGAAAAAGGCTTCCGCCGCCCCGAAAAAGAGTGCTTCTGCGACCAAAACGAAGCCCGCGCGGAAATCTGTTGCCGTGCAGCCCCGCAGGCGCCGCAGCGGCATTAATGCCGAGGCGCTCGTGCGCGAAAAGGCGCATGCAGAGGCTCAGGAGAGCCAGCTGACGCCGGAAGGAAAGGTTCAGGCGGTTGAATTCGAGCAAGCGTTCCCCGTTCTGCCGATCGATGCAGAAAAGGATCCGAATGCGCCGCGCACGGGTCCTGCGAAGCTTCCCGATCTCGCGCTGATTGAAAAGGCGGAAGCGCAGGCGCGCGAAAAGAAGGCAAGACGAAAGACGTCTGCCGAAAAAAAGAGTGTTTCGAGCGGAACGCTGCTGCGCCAGAAGCTTTCAGAACTTCTCAGGAATTCGCTTCAGGAAGCGGCCGACCACCTTCTCGGACGCTCGAGCCCCGAGTTCGCGCTCGTGCCCCTCAATCCGGTCCGCGTCATCATCGCCATTTCGGGCGGGCGCGACTCGATGGCGCTTCTAGACGTGGCCGCGAAGCTCCTTCATGAAAAGCGTCAGGCGCTGATCGCCGGCCTGCGGGCGGTCTACGTTCATCACGGACTTGAAGCCGATGCCGACAAGTGGGCGGATCTCTGCCGCTCGGAATGCGAAAAGCGCTCCGTTGAGTTCGAATGCATTCATGTGCGCGTTTCCGAAAAAGGCGAGGGCGTTGAGGCGGCAGCGCGCGAGGCGCGCTACAAGGCTCTGGCCCGCTATGCCCTGAAGGAAGGCTTTGACGTCGTCGTCACGGCGCACCATGAGGACGACCGGATTGAAACATTTCTCCTCCAGTGGATGCGCGGAGCGGGTCTCGACGGACTCGCGGCCTTCCCGGAGGCGCGCGAGCTCACGCCACCGTCGGTTGAGGACGCGCCCGCCGTTCAGGAAGGGCGCCTTGTCTTCCTGCTGAGGCCCTGGGCAGCGCTGCCGAGAAAGGAAATCGAGCGCTACGTGCGCAATCGCCGGATCGGCTACGCGGATGATCCGGATAACGACAATCCCCGGTTCGCGAGAAACCGCGTGCGGCACGAGGTGATTCCGCTCCTCGAGAAAATTCGCCCCGGATTCAGATGCGCGGCGGCGCGCTCGGTGTCGCTTGTCGCCGAAGCCCTTGAGGTTCTGAAGAGCGTCGCCCGCTCCGACCTTGAACGCTGCCGGTCGGAAGAGCGCCCGAAGGGCCTCTCGATCTTCCGCCTTCTTGAACTCATCCCGGCCCGTCAGGCCTGGTGCCTGCGCGCATGGCTGTCGGCGGAAGGCCTTAGGCCCATCTCTAAGGCAAGGCTCGAGGACATGCTGCGGCAGGTCCGGGAGACGCATTCCGATGCGTCCTTTGCCATCCGTCTTCAGGGGAAGGAAATCCGCCGCTGGGGACCTGATCTCGTCATCCGCAATGTCGTCACGAAGCGGCTTGCCGCGGACTCGAGCGCGGTCGTGAGAACCCAGGCGGGCGATATTGCGCTTCCCGACTGGGGCGGCGTCATTGAAGTGATTCCCTGTCAGCCCGGAGAGCCCGGCATCGCGCGCTCGAGGCTCATGGACCGCACGGCGCGGCTCGAGGCGCGTTCGAGCAACGGCCAGACGAAGCTTCGCCTCTGGATGCTCCGGCCTGCAAAGCCCCTGAAGGACCTCTACAGCCAGGCAGGGATTCCGGCATATGCCCGCGTCGATCTGCCCCGCCTCTGGCTCAACGGCGAACTCCTCTTTGCAGCCGGTCTCGGCATGGACGTGCGGATGCAGGATGATCCGGAAAAATTCCCCGATCGCGTGAAGCTTCGCTGGCACCCCGATCACTCCCTTTGGGACGACCGGGCGGTGCCCAATTACGCAGAGCTCCCGCAGGCCGAGCGCCTGGCGCGCGAGGAACGCGTGCGCGAAGCGCAGAAGCGCCTTGGTGCGGCAAAGGAGTAGTCCTTCGTGGAAAGCCGGGCTGCTCAGCTGGAGATTCTGCGGTTCTGGGAGGAAATAGAGCTTCTCACGCCGGAGGATTTCCGCAGAAAGGAAGCGGAAGGCACGTTCTGGAGCGAATGGCGCCCCGGACGCTTTTCCGGGAACGAGGCTGAGGCCGTCGAACGCTGGCAGTCGATGCGGCTCCATGAGGCTTACGAATACCCGGCCAAGGCCCCGCGGAGCCTCCTCGAGGCGGATCTTCCCTTCTTTACGGTGTACCTAGGCGTTATTGAAAAGCGCCTCGTTTATCGGCAGCTTCTGAGGGAATTCAGCGCGATTGAGGAAAAGGAGAACACAGAAGCGCCATCGGAACATCCGGCCTTTGTGGAAAGCATGGATTCGATCTGGGGCGAAATGAGCGCATCCTCCATTGCCGGGTCGGATCTGAGAGGGCAAACCTATCTCGCGCGCTTTCAGCTCAATCCCTGGGGGAAGTACATTGACGAAAGCTTTGAGGCGGCAGGCTTCTGCGGCGCGCTGAGGTATCTTCGCGCCGAAAAGGCGCGTCTCAGGGAGGCCGAGGATCTGAGGCTCGTGGAAGGCGCGCTTCTCAGGTGCGAGCGCATGGCGCGCTGGATGGAGGCTGAGGTCGCCCGCGTCTGCGGGCAGTCTGCGGACGCCGGGGCGGGCCTTGCGGTCAAGGCCGAGCAGATTGACGGCGACCCCGTGATGATCCGGCTCACGGATCCCATGGAAGACGCGGAACCCGTCGCCGAAGGCTTCATCTGCGAACTCTCTGACCAGCTCGCGCGCGGCGCAGGGCTCCCCGAGGAACTTTCCTGCGTCGTCAAGACGACGCTTTCGCGGCCGCTGCGGAGAAAGGCTCCCGAACCCGGGCCGTTAAGAAGCTTTTACCTTGCGGACATCCGGGCGGCGCGCGTTGCGCTCATGCATGCCGGCGCCCGATCCTTTCATGCGCCCGATATGGAAAGACTCCGCGGACTCGATTCCAGGGAGGCGCCCGAAGCCGGAGACGCTACCAAAGAAGCGCTCCAGGAGGAAGGACCGGCGAATGCCGCCGATCAGCTGTCTCCTGAAGACCTTGATTTTCTTCAGCCTGTGAGCGGACCGCTCGCGAGGCTTCTTGCGCTCGGAAGCGGGAAGGACGTCAGACGTACGGATCTCCTCAAGTCCCCGGCGGCGATCGCGGACCTCCTGAAGCCGGAGGCTCTCCCTTCAGGACGATGGCCCGCAGATCCCTCGCACCACCTCTATCTCGCCCAGCAGGCGGCTGTCTCGGGCATCCTTCGGGCCGGCGAGGGCTTTGGCCCTCTCGTTTCCGTGAACGGCCCTCCGGGCACGGGCAAAAGCTGGCTCCTGAGAGACATCATTGCCGAGATTGTGACGCGGCGCGCGAGACGGATTGCAGAGAAGGCTTCGTCCAGGGATGTTTTCGACTGGGAGCATCCCGTCGTCTGGGAGCTTTCCGCCAACCGCACCGACTCGCTTACGCCCGTGCATCCCGGCATTGCGGAGGATTCGCTCATGGTGGTGGCCTCCAACAACAATGCGGCGATCCGCAACATTACGGATTCGCTCCCCCGGAGCTACGGCCTGAGGGATCCCAGGCCCGATCCCTCAACGGGAGGCACCCGGCCCGCCTTTTCCTACTGGCGCGACTGCGCGCTCGGGATGATGGCGCTCGCCGTTGAAATGAAGCCCCTCGCGCGCACCGGGAAAAAGGGACGTTCGGCGCCTCAAGGTCATGGAGGCGCATCAGAAGACGACCCGAACCTTTCTTTCGAGGATGGGAATGCCGGTCTCCCGGATCTTTCGCGGGAGGAGTGGCAGAAGCTTCCTGCGGCAAAGCGCAGGCAGATGCTCCGCGAGACGCTCCTCAAGCGCGTGAAGTCGCCAGAGGAAGTCTGGGGACTCTCCTCTGCGACCCTCGGGAGCCGCCGCAACTGCGGCCGGTTCGTTCAGGCCGTCATGGGGATCGGCATGATCAATCCCTTCGGCTCCACAATTCAGCAGCAGATCGACGACGTGCTCGATCAGCTCGACCTCATGCGGCGCCTCCCGGAGGAAGACTGGCTGAGCGCCCGGAAGCGCTTTCGCGAGCTTGATGAAAAGGTCCGGGTCCGCCGGGAGCGGATGGCCGAAAGATGCCGCACGCACCGCGTTGTGCCGCTGGTCTTTTCGACGCCCCTTGCCGAAGATCCCTCGCAGCATAAGCTCACTCTCTGGGTGGACGAGGAATTCGAGCGCCTGCGCTCGGAACTCTTTGAGGCGGCAATGGAGCTCCATGCTGCGACCCTGGTGGCGCAGGCCGATGCCGCAAAGAAGGGACTGCGGGCGGCGGCCGGCTATCTGCTCGCCGGCATGCCGCATTTTGAGTCGGGCTCGGCGCGCCAGGTTTTCGAGTTCCTCTCCTTCCTCATTCCCGTCATTTCCACGACGCTCGCGAGTGCCGGCCGGCTTTTCGCGCAGGTCGGGCCTTCGGAGCTCCCCTGGGTCTTCATCGACGAGGCGAGTCAGGCGTCGCCCCAGGCCGCCGTCGGCATTCTCAACCGAGCCCGCCGGGCAGTGGTCTTAGGCGACCTGAGGCAGCTGATGCCGGTCGTCACCATGCCGGAGCCCCTCGCCGAATTTCTGCGGGGCCGGCACCCGCTCGTCGATGAAATCTGGTCGCCCATGAAGAGTTCGCTCCAGTCTCTCGCGGATGCTTCAATGGAGGCGGGAACGAGCATCCGCGACAGCGTCTCCCATGAGGACGTGTGGACGGGGCTTCCGCTTCGCACGCACCGGCGCTGCCTCTCGCCCATGTTCGAGATCGCCAATGCCCTTTCCTATGCCGGGCAGATGGTGCAGATGACGCCCCGCGTTGATGATGGACGGCCCGCGCAGAGCTGCTGGTACGACATCGTCGGAAAGTCCTACGTGCCGCCCGTCAGGGTGTCGAAAAAGGGCAGAAGAACGCAGGGCGCCGGAGTCGACCCCAAGATGATCCGCGAGGAGATGGCGTGGCTCAGAAAGCTCCTCATGGGATTCCATGCCGACCGCCTCAATCGCGGACTGAGCGTCTTTGTTCTGTCGCCCTTCAGAGCGGTCGCCGAAGGCGCGGGCCGGATCATCCGCGAGCTCGGCCTCAGGGATTTCAATGCCCGTGCGGGCACGGTGCATACCTTCCAGGGTCAGGAAGCGGACGTCGTGATTCTGGTCCTCGGCTCGATTCCGGGAGCGAAGGGAAGGCGGCAGCGCCGCTGGGCTTCCATGCCGGCAAATCTTCTCAATGTGGCCGTCACGCGTGCGAGGCGGGACCTCATCGTGATCGGCGACTGGGGCGAGTGGACGCTCGAGCCTGCTGTCGACATTCTTGCCGGAGCGCTTCCGAGAAAAGTGCAGTACCTGGAGCCCGGCGACTACGCATTCAATGCGGATGAGGAGGCGATGCGAGCGGCGCTCGCCGGCCGGCTCTTTGGTACAGAGAGGCCGGCAAAGACCTGAAGACGGCACGAAAAAGAAAAGCCGCCCGGGGAATTGCAATTCCCGCCGGACGGCCTTCTTCGGGCCATGTGAAAAATCACCCGAAAATCTTCATGTAGATCCAGCCCGGGATGCCCCAGATGGCGAGAAAGACGATCGCCATAGCAAGGAGTTGAACGGCATGGTTGCCGCCCGACATGGAGAGAACAGCGGGTCCGATGTTGTCCCAGACCTTGAAGAGAAGAATGAAGGACGCAACCGCCCAGATCAGGGCGAGAACAATCGTAATGAAGGTAAACATTCTGAATTCACCTGAGTTGAAAAGAGCTGGCGGGAAATATCGGGTTGTTTCGGAGAATGTTAGTCTTTCCCAATTAACTCCGTCTTACTGTTTTAGTTATGCCCATCTACGACGTCATTCTCCCTGAAGGTCATGTCATCCTGCGCGACCGCGCGACCGGGGCCGAGCTCCGGCTTTCCGCCGCGAACGGCCCGCTTTGTCTCGGAAGCGCCGACTTCTCCTTTTCGCTCGACTTGAAGCCTTTTGAGGAGAAAGCGCGTCGGGAGCCGGAGGCTCCGGCGCCAAACGCGGCGGGCCTGCCGGACGGCGCGCCCGATGAAGTCGCCCAAGCGCTCGAGCGCTTCCGCCGGCCTGCGACCGGGAGCGGCCCGGAGACGGAGCTGCCCTTTCTCTCTCCCGCAGAGAACCTGGAGCCTGAAAAGAGCGGCGGGAAGGACGCAGAGCCCGCGTTGCGGGTGCTCAATGCCCCGCTCGAGTCGCTCACCGAAAGCGAATTTGAGAAGACGCTCGATAGTCTTATTCGGGCGCGCGACGATGCGGCGCGCGAAGCGGAGTTTCTCGAGGAGATCGAAGCCGAACCGGAGGATGTTGCCGAGCTACGGGCGCACAAGCAGGCGCTCGGCGAGCGCTTCGCCAGAGTTTCGAAGCGCTTCGACGCCTGGAGGAAGCTTCAGAAGCGGCTCGACGAAGAGCGCAGCATTAATGAATCGCCGTAAGGATGATCATCCAGATGGGAAGCGCAATCGAGGCGAGAAGCGTCGTTGAGGCAACCGACGTCGTCGCAAATTCCACGTCCGCATGGTGGTAGCGCGCAAGCACGGCGATCTGCGTGATGCAGGGGAGCGCCGCCTGAATCACGTACACCTTGGCAAAAAGCTCAGGCACGGGCAGAACCATCGTGAGGCCGAGGCATACCAGAGGGCTCACGAGGAAGCGCCCGAAGAGGACTAGCATCAGATCTTTCGAGAATTTGATGTTGCGGATTCCGATCGTATGGATCATGAGGCCGATGAAGATGAGCGCGAGCGGCGTCGTGATTCCGCCCATGTACTTCGCCGCCGCCATCACAGGCTCGGGGAACTTGAGGTCGAGGAGGAGCAGAATGATGGCGAGCAGGAACCCGCAGAGAGGCGGCGAAAAGACGCGCTTCACGGTCGTGAGCGACAGCATCTTCGGTGCTTCCCGGTGTTCGCTCTTCACGCCGTCCATGGCTTCAAGATAATTCCCCATGGTCCAGAAAAACGTCGTGTTGGCGAAGAAGTAGAGAAGCGTCGGAATGACGGCTTCCTCGCCGAAGAGCGCGATCGAGACCGGCAGCCCGATGAACATGTTGTTCGAGGCGGTATAGGCTGAGGAAAAAATCCCGGAGTGCGTGGTCGTTACATGCCCGAGTCGGATGATGATGCGGCTCGTGAAGAAGACGAGCCACATCGAGATGAAGGGAATCACCATCGGGCCCGCGAGTGCAATCAGCTCGTTGTGCGTGAGCCGTTCGGAAACGCTTGCAAAGAGGTAGCAGGGCAGCGACAGAAACGTGACGAGGCGTGCAATCAGCTGCGTCGCCGTCTGGTCGTACCAGCCCTTTGAGGCTGTCCAGTACCCTGCTCCTGCGAGGAGTCCCATGATGATGACGCAGTTGATGGATTTGAGAAATGCTTCAAGCATGAGCGGGTGCTTAATAAACAAGGAAGAATCTTTAAATTTTATGCTCCGCGAGGCGTGGAAAAAGGCAGCGCGAAGCTAATCCTTAAGCGGGATGGAGGTCCCTTGAGCATCCTCAAGCTTCATGCGGCGGCTGAGCCAGAAAGAGACGAGAACGAGCAGGAAGCTCGAAGCAATAAAAATGATGGAGACGCAGAGCCGCGCATCGCCCATGGCAGTGAACGGTGCAATGATGCCGCCGCCGATGAAGGTGACGGAGCCGAGAATCGCAGCGGCAAAGCCGGCGCGGGCACGATGAAGCGTGAGCGCGGCGGTCATGGCTGCCGGAAGCGTAAGGCCGAGCGAGGTGAGGACAAAAACGTAGCAGATGAGTGTCGGGAAAAGGGAGGTGTCGAACGAAAAGACGAGCGCGAGAAGGAGACTTGAGGCAAGCATTCCGGCCGCGCCCAGATGAATAGCCCTCAAAGGACTCGCGAGACGGCCTGAGACTGCGGCGCCCAGCGTAATGGCAAGCGCCATGCCCCCGAAGGTGAGGCCGTAGAGCTCGGAAGAGAGCCCGAAATGGCCGCGGAAGATGAAGGGCGAGGAGGAGATGTGGCCGAAAAGGACGCAGGACGCAAGAAATTGCTGCAGGACGATCGCAATGAAGATCGGATCGCAAAAGAGGATCGCGGCGCTTGTGCGGACGGTTTCCGGCGTGCGTTCTTTTGTTTTGAGCGTCTGTGCGCGCGGGAGCGTTTCCCTGAGCGCAAAGACCGTGAGTGCGAGGAGCACGATGCCCGCCGCGAACATGAGCCAGAAAATGCCGCGCCAGCCCGCAAAGTCCGCAATGAGTGCGCCGAGGAGCGGAGCCGTCACGGGTGCAATGCCCTGGATCGAGCCCATGACGCCCATGAAGCTTCCGAGCTCGCGTCCCGTGTAGCGGTCCGCGGCAATGGAGCGCGACATGACGATGGCGCCAGAGGCGCCGAGCCCTTCGAGAAAGCGCATGACGAGAAAGAGCTCAATCGATGGCGCAGCAGCAGCGAAGGCCGTGGAGATGGCGAAAATGAGGAGGCACCCGGCGAGCGGCTTCTTTCTTCCGGACTGGTCGGAAAGCGGTCCCACGAGAAGCTGTCCGACGGCAAGCCCCCACATGGTTGTCGAGAGGCCGAGCTGCACGGCCGATGGCGCTGCGCCGAAGTCCCGCGTCTGTTCCGGGAATGTCGGGAGATAGAAGTCGGTGACGAACGGACCGAAGGCTGCAAGCGCAGCAAGGAAAATGAGGAGAAAAATGCGGCTGTTCTGTTGTTCTGGCATCGAAGACGTCACTGAGCGGCTGGGAATGGTTCCCCGAACGGGAAAACGGGATTCTAAAAATTATCCAACGGGCCGTAAAACCCCGTCATTCATGGCGGGGATATAAGGCCCATCGATCGAAGATGGATTACTTTCAT